>JBGCDD010000068.1:0-16990 GCA_045105075.1 Sedimentitalea sp.
GCCAGTTCGGCGCCGCCTTGATAGAGAAAGCCAAACAGGATCGCGGCCAAAAACACGCCAAACGGGTGGCTGCGCCCCATCAGCGCCACGGCGATGCCGGTGATCTCCTCTTTTTTTGTGGAATTGGCACCCACCCGGTCCGCCTCGCTTTTGCCGGTGTGGGCTGTCCTGATGCCGGCCGGTGCGCCGGAAATCAGCATGGCGATCACGGTGATTTTGACCGGATTGATCCCGGCATAACGCGCGGCAGATTCCGAATGGCCAAAGGCGCGGATCTGATAGCCCAGTTGCGTGCGCCACATCAGCAGCCAGACCGCGACGCACGCCAGCAGAGCAACCAGAAACGTGACGTTGACGCTGTCATCCTTGGAGGCTTTGATGCCCATCCCCGACAGCACTGAATTCAGGGTGGGCAGGTCCAGATGTTTGGCAAATCGCGCGCTGGCGGGGTCGGCCTGTCCGATGGGTTTGAGGAATTCGTTAAGCAAATAGACCAAAAGCGCGGCTGCGATGAAGTTGAACATAATCGTGGTGATCACGATGTGGCTGCCGCGTTTGGCCTGTAGATAGGCGGGAATCGCGGCCCAAAGCGCGCCGAATGCGCCGGCCATCAACGCGGCGCCGATCAGGGCCAGCGACCAGTGCGGCCAGGGCACATAAAGGCAGGCCAGCGCGACGCCCAATGCGCCCAGCATCGCCTGACCTTCGCCGCCGATGTTGAACAGGCGCGCGTGGAAGGCGACCGATACCGCCAACCCAGTAAAGATAAAATTGGTTGCATAATAAAGCGTGTAGCCCCAGCCGCGCACCGCGCCGCCCGCGCCTTCGACCAGCAGCTTGACGGCGGCAATCGGGTCTTCGCCGATCGCCAAAATCACCAGTGCCGACAACAAGGCCGCCAGCAGCAGCGAGATCAGCGGCACCAGCACCACCTCGGCCCATTTGGGCATCACCTCCATCACGCCACCTCTTGTGCCATGCCGGCCATCAACAGGCCGAGCTCTGTTTCATCGGTGTCCGCACGCAGGCGTTCGCCCATGATATGCCCGTCAAACATGACGGCGATGCGATCCGACAGCGACAAAATCTCTTCCAGCTCGACCGAGACGAGCAGGATCGCTTTGCCCTGATCGCGCAATGCGACGATTTGCTTGTGGATGAATTCGATGGCGCCAATGTCGACGCCGCGGGTCGGTTGGCCCACCAGCAACAGATCGGGATTGCGCTCGATCTCGCGGGCAACGACGATTTTTTGCTGATTGCCGCCACTGAAATTCTTGGCCGTCAACCACCCATTGGCCGGGCGCACGTCGAATTTCTTGATTTTGGCATCGGTGTCAGCGCGCAAGGCCGCGTTGTTCATCAAAAAACCGCTGCGATAGGCGTCATCGTGGTGATAGCCAAAGGCGACATTTTCCCAGGCGTGAAAGTCCATGATCAGACCTTCGCGTTGGCGGTCTTCGGGCACATGGGCGATGCCGGCGGCGCGGCGTGATTGTCCGTCTGACAGTTTCCCTGTCAAATCAAGGCGTTGGCCATTCAGCTTGATCGTGCCCGCGCCGGGGCGCATGCCGCCCAGCACCTCGAGCAGTTCGGACTGTCCGTTGCCCGCAACACCGGCGATGCCCAAAATCTCGCCTGCGCGCACGTTCAGGGAGATGCCTTTGACCCGCTCGACATTGCTGTCGTCACGCACGGTCAGGTTTTCCACCTCGAGCACGGCGCGCCCCGGAGTGGCAGCGATTTTGTCGACCTGCAGCAGAACTTTGCGTCCCACCATCAGCTCGGCCAGCGCTTCGGGGCTGGTTTCAGAAGTCTTGACCGTGGCCGTCATTTCGCCGCGCCGCATCACGCTGACCGTGTCGGTGATGTTCATGATTTCGCGCAGTTTATGGGTGATCAGAACGATGGTTTTGCCTTCCTGGCGCAGGCGATCCAAGATGCGAAACAGCTGATCGGCCTCGGCCGGGGTCAGCACGCCGGTGGGCTCGTCCAGAATGAGAATGTCAGCCTGACGGTAGAGCGCCTTGAGGATTTCGACGCGCTGTTGCATGCCGACGCCGATGTCTTCGATCAGCGCATCCGGGTCGACATTCAGCTCGTATTCAGCGGCCAGTTCGCCCAAAGTCCGGCGCGCTTTGGCCAATGACGGGCGCAGCAAACCACCATCTTCGGCGCCCAGAATGATGTTTTCCAGCACGGTGAAATTCTCAACCAGCTTGAAATGCTGAAACACCATGCCGATGCCTGCGGCGATGGCGGCCTGACTGTCGGGGATTTCGGTTTTGGTGCCGGCGATGAAAATTTCGCCTTTGTCGGCTTTGTAAAACCCGTAGAGGATGCTCATCAGTGTTGACTTGCCGGCGCCGTTTTCGCCGATGATGCCGTGGATTGTGCCCGGCATGACGGAAATCGAGATGTCTTTGTTGGCTTGAACCGGGCCAAAAGCTTTGGAAATCCCTTTCAATTCAATGGCAGGCGCGCTCACGCGGGGTCTCCCATGCCGGGGAATCCAACCAGATGCTGGATCTGATCACCGTCCATATGTGCAAAATACTGCCCCCGCATCATCGCGGCCCCGTCACGCAGAAAATCAACAGTGGCGCGGGCGTGATTGTTATGTTCGCTGATGTGTACGACGCGGGCGGTGGCGCCGGGCATCATGTCGCCAAAATGGGTGATATAGGCCAGATAGGCGTCCAGACCCCGGATGATGTCCGGGGTCTGGGGGTCACAATAGGTGATGTTCGGGCTGATCACAGCCTCGCTCAGCGCGGTGCGCGCCTCGGCCGAGGGGTTGCCCCAGGCCGAAAAGAGCGTCTCTAGGCTGTGTGTCATGGCCCGCAGCCGGGATCAGAACGACAAAGCGGGGCAGCTGTCATCCGACATATAGTCGTGCACTTTCAACGTCCCACCAGCGATCTTCATCGACGCGGAATCGACTGCAGCCTGCATATCGGCGCTGACCAGTGACGCGTTGTTGTCGTCCATCGCATAGCCGACACCTTCGTTGGCCAGGCTCATGGTGAAGTTGCCGGTTTCCAGATTGGTGCCTTGGGTGAAGGCTTCGTAAACCGCGTTGTCGACGCGTTTCAGCATGGATGTCAGGACCTTACCGGGATGCAGATAGTTCTGGTTGCTGTCCACACCGATCGACAGGATGCCCTCGTCGGCGGCGGTTTGCAGCACGCCCACGCCGGTGCCGCCGGCCGCGGCAAACACCACGTCAGCGCCCTGGCTGATCTGCGCTTTGGTCAGTTCAGAGCCCTTCACCGGGTCATTCCAGGCCGCGGGCGTCGTGCCGGTCATGTTGGCAATCACGGTGGCTTCGGGGTTCACCGCTTTGACGCCCTGGGCGTAGCCACAGGCGAATTTGCGGATCAGCGGAATGTCCATGCCGCCGATGAACGAAACGGTGCCGGATTTCGAGGCTTGTGCGGCCAGCATGCCGACCAGATACGACCCCTCATGTTCGGCGAAACCGATGCCGCGCACGTTGGGGAAGTCGAGCCAGTTGACATCGATCACCGCGAATTTCGTGTCGGGATAGTCGCCCGCCACCTGGCTGAGCGCGTCGGCAAAGGCAAAACCGGTCATCACAATCGGGTTGGCGCCCGCTTCGGCAAAACGGCGCAGGGCCTGTTCGCGCTGGGCTTCGGATTGCAATTCGATCTCGCGGAAGCTGCCGCCGGTTTCATCGGCCCAGCGTTGGGCGCCGTTAAACGCAGCTTCGTTAAAGGATTTGTCGAACTTGCCGCCCAGATCAAAGATGATCGCAGGTTCGGCCGCAACCATGCCAGCGGTCAAGGCAAGGCTGGCAGCGGCGCCCAAAAGGGATTTCATAAGTGTCATGTGGGGTCTCCCGGTTGTTTTATTTGGAGCCTCTGGCCAATGACCAAAGGCCCGATCACGCGAGCAGATGTGCTGTAACGGTTCAAATAAGGACGCGCATGCGGCGGGGGTCAACCGGTTTTTCCCAGAATCGCACGGTTGCACGCCAGTTACCGCTGGGTCAGGTGACGGCGCATGACGATTGCGTCGACATGCGCGCCATTTGGGCGCGGGTAATAGGCCTTGCGCAGGCCGGCCTGTTGAAAGCCGGTTTTGCGATAGAGCGCCAGTGCCGGGGCGTTGTCGTTGGCGACTTCCAAAAACGCCTGATGCGCTGTCCCTGGTGCGCCAAACCACTGCGATAACAGGCGTTGCGCATGCCCTTGGCGTTGATGGTCGGGGTGGATCGCAAGCGTCAGCACCTCGGCGTCGTCCAACACAGTCCGGATCAGCAAAAACCCCGCCGCATCGCCAAAACAGCGCACTTTGGGATCATCAAGCAGGTCGCGAAATTCATGGACCGACCATGGACGCGAGGGCGCAAAAGCGGCGCGGTGTAGTGCAGCCATGTCAGCCGCGTCAGTCAATCGAGAATCACAGGCGGTGTATCACGGGCCGGGGCCGCATCTGCCGCGCGCACGTAGAGAGGCGCAGGTCGAGGCGGTGTACGCTCGCCGCTGCGCCAATGGGCCAGTGCAATTTTGCCAATGGTTTGGGCGACATCGCTCATCCTGGCTTCGATGCAGGGACCGGGATGCGTCATGTTTGACGACACGTCATGGGCGTTGTGCCCGCGGATGGGCGGCAGGGGGGGCGGAAAATCCGGCATGTCTTCTGAATTGGGGGAAACCTGGTGCGGCGGCCCGACCGGGCGTCCGCCCTCGAAGTATTGCAAATAATGTGCGTTGCGCGGTGCGGCGAGGCTGACGATTTGGGGGTCTAAGTCGTGCAAACTGTTGGGCCCGCGCATGACTTCGAAGTTGGACACACCGATCGTCGGTACGCCCAACCCAAACGCCAGTCCGCGCGCCGCCGCGACCGATATGCGGATGCCTGTGAAATTGCCGGGCCCGATGCCGACGCCAATCAAATCAAGATCTGCCCAGTCAAGCTTTTGGTCTTGCAACATGTTTTGCAACAGCGGCATCAGATGCTCGCCTTGCCCCCGTGTCATGTCGTGGGTTTGCGATGCCAAAACCCGATCCCCCAACAGCAAAGCGGCCGCGCAATGCGCGGCCGATGTGTCAAAAGCAAGTATCAGGGGGTCAGACGGCGACAGGGCGCACCTCGGTCACTTCGGGAATGTAGTGGCGCAACAGGTTTTCGATGCCCATTTTCAGCGTCAGGGTCGAAGACGGGCAACCCGCGCAGGCGCCCTGCATGTGCAGGTAAACAATGCCGCGATCAAATCCGTGGAAGGTGATATCACCGCCATCCTGGGCCACGGCGGGGCGCACACGGCTGTCCAGCAATTCTTTGATTTGACCCACGATTTCGCCGTCTTCACCGTCGTGATCAGCGTGTCCTGAGGCCGGCGTGTGATCGCCCTCCATCACGGGCTGACCGGATTGGTAGTGTTCCATCACCGCGCCCAGCAGGGCGGGTTTGATGTGGTCCCATTCGACCGCGTCGGCTTTGGTCACGGTCACGAAATCATGGCCAAAAAACACCCCCGTCACACCGTTGACGGCAAACAGGCGCACAGCCAGCGGCGATTTTTCCGCCGTATCAGGGCTGGGGAAATCGGCAGTGCCGGCCTCCAGCACGGTTTGACCGGGCAGGAATTTCAGGGTCGCCGGGTTGGGCGTGGATTCGGTTTGGATGAACATGGGCCGTGTCTCCATAAAGGCCAATCAGATATGCGGGCGCCGACCTGCCAAGTCAAGGTTTGGAACAGTTCTAAATCAACTCAGCGGCAAAACACCGGCACAATCGCCTGCCCCCTGTCGCTGCGTGTCAGCGGTTCGATGCCCTGCGCCGGAGCCGCGCGTGTGTCGTGCAAAATGCCATTGCGGGTCAGAAAGCCGGAAAAGACCTGGGCCGGAGCCGCCAATGTGACCCGGTCGGGCAGGGGTTCGCGGTCTTTGGCGGCGCGGCGCACCACGATGCCCACGACCGAGCCCGACGCATCCAGAACCGGCGCGCCCATGTTGCCGGATTTGCGCGGCATGACCATGGCCAGCAATTGGGTGCTGTTTTCATTGCCACCGCGCCCTTCCAAACGCCCGCGGGTTTCGCTGAGACCGCGAAACGAGCGGTCGAAAAACGGATAGCCGACACTGACCATCGGCGCGCTCAGGGGCGGGATCTTGGCGGCGCCAAGCGGCAGCCAATGGGACGAGCGGCGCGGCGAGGTCATCACCACCAGGTCAAGCGCGCGGGCGATGTCGAGCGGCGCCAGTTGTGTGCCGTCCTGCAGGCGCAGGCCTTTGTCACAGACCGCCAGCACCCAGGCGGATGTCGCCAGATCAGAGTGGTTGATGTAGAACGCGGTGCCGGCAAACGCGCCGCTTTGTTTGGTTGTTTCCACGTCGTTTTGGGGTTTGGGATTGTTTGGTGTGACCTGTGACTGCGCCACATCCTGGGCGGTCTGGATGGCCCGGTTGATCAATCCGCCTTCGGGCAGTTCCAGCGCGCGCTGTTTGCCCTTTGTGATGCTGGCGACAACAAGGCGGGCTTCGGCGCCGCGCAACGGGCGCCACTGCACCAAAGTCGTTGCAACCCGTTTGCCACGATCCTGCGAGCGCACGTAGACCGAATTGACCCCATCGCGCAGCCGGGTCGAGGTGACCCGCAGGTCGGGGCGCGTGATGCGCAACACCTGATCAGATGACAGCGCCTGCGCCATGGCGGCCTGGTGCAGCTGTTGTGCGTCTTCTGGCGTTCCGACCTGGACCTGGATCACAATCGACTGGTCGCGGGCCGCGAACGCCACATCATTGCCCGGCTGGCGTGTCATCAGGCCCATCGGAACCTGAAACGACATATTGGCCGATTGGTCATGAAACGGAGTCCAACGACCGCGTTCCAAGGCGTGCAGAAACGGCGCGGACAATTGCGCCAGATCGCCGATTGTTGCGTCCGAGGTTCCCAGTTTGCGCTGCACGATGGCGCGAAAGGCGGTCAGGCTGCGCCCGCCCCAATCGCCATCGATCAATCCTTCATAGCTGCCCTCGGCGGCCATTAACGCCTGCAAAAACCGGGTTTCGCCGGGTTTGAGCTTTTCAAGGGGCACTTCACGGTCCAGCAGAGATTGGGCAGACGCGGCGTGGATGGTCAGAACCGAGACGAACAGGGCAAGCAGGAAACGCATATTTAAGGTACCAATTGTTGGGATTTCAGGTGATGGCTTCGAGCTTTTCTTTGCTCAGATCGCCGGGCACGATGGTGATTGGAATGGGCAAAGAACCGGCCGAACGTGACAGCTGTGTCACCAGCGGGCCGGGGCCCTTTTTATCGGTGCCCGCGCCCAGAACCAGCACGCCGATTTCGGTGTCTTCCATGATCTGGGCGATGATCTCGGGCACCGGATCGCCTTCGCGGATCACCAATTCGGGGTCGATGCTTTGCTTGTCGCGCATCCACTTGGCGAAAACCTCGAAATGGGCGTGTATCCGTTCGCGCGATTCCTCGCGCATCATCTCGCCGACGCCGATCCAGTGGTTGAATTCATCGGGCGGAATGATCGACAGTATTTCAACGCCTCCGCCGGTATGCGCCGCACGCATCGCGGCAAAGCGCATGGCGTTCAGGCATTCGCGGCTGTCATCGAGCACAACAAGAAACTTGCGCATGTTTGATCCATCCCATTTGCGCCCAGCATGGCGCATGGGCGTCAGACAGGCAACACCAACCTGTCAGGGCGCGTCGCTGGCGGCCCAATCCCAATACATCTCGCGCACGCGGCGCGCGATCGGACCCATCTGATATTGGGTGTCATCAAAGGCGGAAACCGGCGTCAGTTTGGCCATGTTGCCCGACATAAACACTTCGTCGGCTTGGGAAAAATCATCAAAGCTGAGCACGGTTTCATGCACTTTGATCCCGTCCGCGCGCATGTTGGCCATGTGGCGCGCGCGGGTGATGCCGGCCAAAAACGTGCCATTTGGAACAGGCGTGAACACCTCGCCGTCGCGGGCCATAAAGATGTTGGCGGTCGCGGTTTCGGCCACATTGCCCATCGCATCAGCGACCAGCGCGTTGTTGAACCCTTTGGATCGCGCCTCGACCAGCATGCGGGCGTTGTTGGGGTAAAGGCAGCCTGCTTTGGCGTTCACCACAGCGCAATCCAGCACGGGGCGGCGAAATTGTGTGCGCGTCAGCGTGGCCGAGGCGGTGTCGGGCGGCATCGGGATTTCTTCGAGGCAAATGGCAAACCCGGTTTCATCGGCACTGGGCACAATTGCGCTGAGATCGCCGTGAATGCCCCAATACATCGGGCGAATATAGACCGCAGTGCCCCCGTCATAGGATTTCAGACCCTCCGTAACCAGCTCGACCATGGATTTGGTGTCGACCGTTGGGGTCAGCATCAGCGCCTCGGCGGAACGATTGACCCGGGCGCAATGCGCCTCGAGATCGGGGGTCAGGCCGTTGACGAAGCGGGCGCCGTCAAACACAGAGCTGCCCAGCCACGCACCATGATCGCTGGCTTGCATGATGGGCACGTCGGTGTCGTGCCAGGTGCCTTCAAAATAGGTGCGGATGTTCTTGCCGGTTGCCATTGTGTCGTCCTCCCCTTGCGGCACCCTAGGCAGAATTAGGTCAACCGTCCAGACCTTTATAGAGCAGGCGGCACCATCCCTATGATGTCATAGGTCTTGCGCAGGATCGGCGCAGTGACGGCGCGGGCACGTTCGGCGCCACGGGCCAGAATGCGGTCGATTTCGCCGGTGTCATTCATCAGTCGCGCCATTTCGTTTGAAATGGGCGACAACCGGTCAACCGCCAGTTCGGCCAGCTTGGGCTTGAACGTACCAAACTGCTGCCCGCCAACCTCGGCCAGCACCTGATCAACCGACTGCTCGGACAGGGCCGCGTAGATGTTGACCAGATTGCGCGCCTCGGGGCGGTCGTCCAGCCCTTTGGCCTCAGATGGCAAGGCGTCGGGGTCAGTTTTGGCCTTGCGGATCTTTTTGGCAATCGTGTCGGCATCGTCGGTCATGTTGATGCGGCTGGCATCGGACGGGTCGGATTTCGACATTTTCTTGGAGCCATCGCGCAGCGACATCACCCGCGTGGCCGCGCCTTCGATCACTGGCTCGGTGATGGGAAAGAAATCGACGCCGTAGTCATGATTGAACTTGGCGGCGATGTCGCGGGTCAGCTCAAGGTGCTGTTTCTGGTCCTCGCCCACCGGCACGTGGGTGGCGTGATAAATCAGAATGTCGGCGGCCATCAAAGCGGGATAGCCAAACAAGCCAAGGCTGACTTTCTCGGTGTTCTTGCCCGCCTTGTCCTTGAATTGGGTCATCCGCTGCATCCAACCCATGCGCGCGACGCAGGAAAACACCCAGCCCAGTTGCGCATGCTCGGGCACTTGGGATTGATTGATCAGAATGGATTTTTCCGGGTCAATCCCCGATGCGATAAAGCCGGCGCACAGTTCGCGGGTGTTGTGCTGCAGGTCTTTGGGGTCCTGCCAAACTGTGATCGCGTGCAGATCAACCATGCAATAAACCGTTTCGTAAGCATCGCCTTGCATATCCACGAACCGCTTGATTGCGCCCAGATAATTGCCCAGCGTCAACCCGCCCGAAGGCTGGATTCCCGAAAACACACGGGGGGTGAAAGAGGTCTGGCTCATTTGATCAACTCGCGGCTGGAAGTTTGTGTGCGCCTCGCTTACCCATGGGGGGGAATGCCGTCAAGAAGCGCCACACAGCAAGGACAAGACCCGATGAACAGCGAACCGATCGAGCCTGCCGTCAATCCGCTGCCGCCTGCTGTGTCGGCGCTGTTTGTGATTATCGTTGGGATCGAGTGTATTTTTCAGTTGGGCACCCGTGGGATTGTGGGTGGACCAGAGGCCGTGGGCTGGCGGTTGCAAGCGTTGCAGAGTTACGCGTTTTCGGCGGATATCGTGGCGTGGATGTGGGAAACCGGGCGGTGGCCGCTGGATCAGACCGTGCGGTTTGTCAGCTATCCGTTTGTGCATGCCAGCTTTACCCAAGCGCTGTTTTCCGGGGTGATTTTGCTGGCGATGGGCAAGATGGTCGCCGAAGTGTTTGGCACGGCCGCGATGTTGGTGATCTTTTTCGCCAGCGCCATTGGCGGCGCTTTGGTCTACACGATTGTGTTGCAGGATCCCGCCCCCCTGATCGGAGCGTTCCCGCCGGTCTATGGGTTGATCGGTGGTTTCACCTTTATTCTGTGGCGATCCTTGTCATCGGTTGGGCAAAACCAGGCGCGCGCTTTCACCCTGATTGGGTTTTTGATGGGCATCCAGCTGGTGTTTGGTCTGCTCTTTGGTCTGGACAACAGTTGGGTGGCGGATCTGTCGGGTTTTGCCGTGGGTTTTGGGCTGTCGTTTTTCCTGTCGCCCGGTGGGTGGGCGCGCATTCGCAGCCAGATCCGGCGCGAATAGGCTCAGCTGCGCTTCATTGCGCCGCGCAGTTCGCTGAAGCGCAGCGCGCCGGTCACATGGGCCAGCGCGAAGAATACGAAACCGCCCCCTGCGACCAAAACCAGCAGCGCCAGATAACGCCAGCCCGCCATGTTCAGCAGATCATCGAGCCCCCAGGCCAAAGCCAGCAACGCGCCGCCCATAACGATGGAAGACAGGCAAATCCGCCAAAGACGGGTGTAAAACCGGGCATCAAACCGCGCCACATCGCCCATGCTGCGCGCACCGCGTGCCAGCAAAACCACCATCGCCCAGCCGGCCAACGTGGTGGCAATGGCGGGCGCAACCCAGCCCAGCCAAGGCGCCAAGGCCACGCCAACGACCGCATTCAAAACCATCGCGAAGAGTGCATAATGAAACGGCGACCGGGTGTCTTCGCGGGCGAAAAACAGCGGCTGTAAGATTTTTTGCAACACGAAAGCCGGCAAACCCAAACCATAAATCGCCACGGCAATTGCAATGGCGCTTGAGTCCGCCGCCGTGGTGGCGCCGCGTTCAAACAACACCGACACCAAAGCCACCGGAACCACCATCAACGCCACGGCCGAAGGGATGGTCAGCGCCAATGAAATCTCGCCCGCGCGCGACAGCGCATTGCGCGCACCGACGTCATCCTTGGCGGCCAAACGGCGCGACAAATCGGGCAAAAGCACGATGCCAACCGCGATGCCAACAACCCCCAGTGGCAGCTGGTAAAGCCGGTCTGCCGCATAAAGCCAGCCCACGGCCTTGTCGAAATAGCTGGCAATCTGTTGACCCACCAGCAGGTTAACCTGCATCACGCCGCCGGCCAAAGCGGCTGGAATGGCGATGCGCACCAGACGGCGCAGCTCGGGGCTGAAGCTGGGTTTGTGCAAACGCAACGCAAAGCCGGCCTGTGCTGCGGCGCGCCAGACCAGCACCAACTGCGCCGCGCCTGCAATCGGAATGGTCCAGATCAGCGTACGTGCAACATCGCCGCCCAGAACCGCGGCACCGGTCATCGCCGACACCAGCAAAACATTCAGCAACACTGGCGCCGCGGCGGCGGCGGCAAAACGCCCGGTGGCATTCAGCACACCCGACAGCAAAGCCGCCAGCGAAATGAACAGGATGTAGGGAAAGGCGATGCGGCCAAATTCCACAGATAAATCAAAGCGTTCTTGCCCAGAAAAGCCACTGGCGATCCCGTAAATCAGCCACGGCATGGTGAGTTGCGCCAAAAGGGTCAGCGCAATCAGGATCGAGGCCAGACCGGAAAAAGCCTCTTGTGCGAACGCCTTTGCGTCCTCGCCGCGTTCGAGCTTTTTGGAGAACATTGGTACGAACGCCATGTTAAAAGCGCCTTCGGCAAAAAAGCGGCGGAACATATTGGGCAGGCGGAACGCAACCACATAGGCCTCGTAAAGCGGGCCGGTTCCCAGAAAACCAAGGATCATCGCATCGCGCACAAAGCCCAAAACCCGCGAGAGTAGCGTCCAGACTCCAACGGTCAGAAAGCCAGACATCAATCGGATCGGTTTCAAATGCGGCGCCTTTTTTGCCTGATCTCACAAGCGCCTACAGGTGCCGCAATTTTCCCATGGGTTCAAGAGCCGCGCGCGACTGTCTTGATTGGGGCGGTGCAACGCGGCATGCTCGCCCAAACTGGAAAAGAGGGCTTTGATGCGCGTTTTTCATATTTTTGCTCTGATCTGCTGCGCGTTTTGGAGCACTCCGGCGCTGGCGGCAGGGCCCGAAGAAACAGTGCGTTACATCTATGTCTCGCTTGGCGGACCGGGGCGTGCCGAGGACAAAGGTCTGGCACTTCTGGAAACACCGGCGCAGCGTGGCAATTTTTTTTCCCGTCGAATGGTTGCGTTTTATTCTGCCAACGAAACCGGCAACTGCGTTGATTTCAATTTCGCCATTCCCGGACAGGATTTTGACGCGGCGGAAATCATCCGCACTTTGCAAATTTCCAGCTCTGGTAACGCCACGCGTCAGACAGTGACGGCGCAATTCACAACATTCGGGCAACCGGCGCGGATTGAATATGATTTCATCGCCGAGGATGGGTTTTGGCGCATCGATGACATTGCCGGACCCGGCTGGCGCGTGTCGCAAATTCCATGCTCTCCTAAAACCAGCCCTGCGCCCTCGGTGGGCCTGACCGGATATTGTTACCAGACGCCGTCGGACACCTTGAAGCTGGAACTGTCCAGAAACGGGCAGGGGCGGTTTTCGCTCAGCAGTTGGCAATCCGGCGGCCACAGCTGCGGCGCAGATGGTCCGCTGGCTCCGGTGCAGGGGGGCTGGATGTTTCAGGACGGCGATTGTCAGTTGCGGATTGAATCGATGGCCGATGGAGCCTTGCGGCTGAATGATCCTGATTTCAAATGCAAATTCAGGTATTGCGGGCAGCGCGCCAGCCTGGATGGTCTTATGTTTGCGCCCAACACCCAGCTGGCTTGTACACAGATGAGACGCAATAATTAGCTTTAAGTATCAGCACGTTCCGCCCCATCGGTGATGGCTTGACGCAGGCGCTTTTCCAAAGTGGCTTGCTTGCTTTCGGAATAATATTTTAGACCAAACATGTCTTTCACGTAAAACGTATCCACCACCTGCTCACCGTAGGTCGCGATGACGGCGTTTGCGATATAGACGTTCGAGCTCGCCAAAGAGCGCGCCAGATCATAGAGCAATCCGGGTCGATCGCGGGTGTCGACCTCGATGATGGTGTAGATTTCGGACCCGTCATTGTCGAAACTAATATGGGTCGGGACGTTAAACGCCTTTTCGCGCTTTTTGATTTTGTCGCGTGATTTCAACGCGTCACGCGCGACAACTTCACCCATCAGGGTTTTGTGAATCATCTGAGTCAATCGCTTCAATCGGCTCGCCTCGTAAGGGGCGCCGTCGCCGTCCTGGATCCAGAAGGCGCCGGTCACATAGCCGTCTTTGGTGGTGTAACTGCGCGCGTCCACCACATTTGCGCCGACCAGAGCCAGTGCCCCGGCCAGCCGCGAGAATATGCCCGGATGGTCCGCCATAACGAAACAGGCGCGGGTGGCGTCGCGGTCTTCGTCGGGAAACAGGTTGATCGCGACGGTGGTCTCGTCCTCGCCCTTTTCGATGCCGCGCAGCATTTTTGCAAAATCCAGATGCGCCGTGACATGCAGGCCTTGCCAATAGGGCGCATAATGGCGCGCCGTTTCAACCTTGAGCGCGGCTTTTGGCCAATCCGGTAGGGCCGCGCGCAGCGCGCGTTTGGCCTCAGTGCCCCGGTTTTCGCGGTTCAGATCCTCCATCCCCGTCTCCAAGGCACGTCGGGTTTGGCGATAAAGCGCGCGAATCAATGCTGCTTTCCAATTGTTCCACACATTTGGGCCGACACCGCGAATATCGCACACGGTGAGCACCGTCAGAAGGTCCAGCCGCTTGACCGTTTGGACCGCCTTGGCGAAATCGCGCACGGTGCGCGGATCGGCAATGTCGCGTTTTTGCGCCATATCCGACATCAGCAGGTGATAGCGCACCAGCCATTCAACGGTCTCGGATTCAGATTTGTTCAGACCCAACCGAGGCGCGATTTTGCGCGCCAGATGCGCGCCCAAAATCGAGTGGTCCTCCGGGCGGCCTTTGCCAATGTCATGCACGAGCAGTGCGACATAGAGCACTTTGCGGTTCACACCCTCTTGCAGAATACCGGAGGCGACGGGCAGTTCTTCGACCAATTCGCTCTTTTCGATGCGCGCCAGATTGACGATGCATTGGATCGTATGTTCGTCGACCGTATAGCTGTGATACATGTTGAACTGCATCATCGCCACGATGTGCTCAAATTCCGGAATGAACGCGGCCAGCACGCCCAATTCATTCATGCGCCGCAGCGCGCGTTCGGGGTTGCCATGTTTCAACAACAAACCCATGAATATGCTCTGCGCAACGGGATCGTTACGCATGGGCTCGTCAATCAGATGCAGGTTGGCTGTGACCAAACGCATCGCATCTGGATGAATAAGCATGCCTGTGCGCAGAGCTTCTTCAAACAAGCGCAACAGGTTCAACTTATTGCTTAAAAATGTCTCTGGGTCGCTCACGTCCATGCGGTTGTGAACCACGCTGTAACCTTCTTTTACGCGAGGTTTGCGTCGAAAGATCCGTTCCAGAAGCGGTTCGGATTTGACGTGCATCGCCTCCAGTTTGGTCAGGAATATCCGCGTCAGATCGCCAACAGCGGTGGCCTGGCGAAAATAGTCCTGCATGAAAATCTCAACGCCTCGCCGCCCGGCCCGGTCGATGTATCCCATGCGCTCGGCCACATCGACCTGCATGTCAAAGCTGAGCTGTTCGGTCGGGCGGTTGGTGATCAGATGCAGATGCGAGCGCACGGCCCACAGGAAATCTTCGGCCTCGACAAAGCGGTCAAATTCTTCGGGTTGGAACAAGCCCAGCGGCACCAATTCGGCCGCGTCCTGCACACCGTGGATGTATTTGGCGATCCAGAACAGCGATTGAAGATCGCGCAGACCGCCTTTGCCTTCCTTGACGTTGGGCTCGACCATATAGCGTTGGCCCTGTTTTTTATGGCGTTTCTCGCGCTCTTCCAGCTTGGCTTCGATGAAGGCGCGCCCGGTATTGCGGAACAGATCGCTGCGCAATCGGTGCGCCAGTTCGGCTGTCAAACGCCAATCGCCGTCAATAAAACGGTGTTCGAGCATGGCCGTGCGAATGGTGAAATCTTCGGCACCCAGACGCAGGCAGTCTTTGATGGTGCGGCTGGAATGGCCGACTTTCAACCGCAGATCCCACAGGATGTAGAGCATCGATTCGATGACGCTTTCGGCCCAAGCGGTGATCTTGTAGGGCGTCAGGAACAGCAAATCGACATCGGAATAAGGCGCCATTTCGCCGCGCCCATAGCCGCCCACGGCAATCACGGCGATGCGCTCGCCCGAGGTGGGGTTGGGCAACGGGTGCAAATAGGTGCGCGCGACGTGCAGCGCCGTTGTGATCAGCCCATCGGTCAGAAACGTGTACGAGCGCGTCAGCAAGCGGGCTTCGAACGGAGCTTTGGCAAAGGCGCGGGCGATCGCACCGCGCCCTTTCGATTTGGCCTCGCGCAACAGCGAGATCGTCAAAGCGCGCACCTCGCCAGCACTGTGATCGGCCGAGATTTGGTCCGCCAGCATCCGACGCATCATTGCGGCGTCGAAAATCTCGCCGCCGTCGCAAATCAGGGTGTTGGTCGGAGCTTGCCCAACCGGATCGGTTTGGTCCGGATCAGAAACCGGCGCCGGAGAAACTTGCTGGGGCAGGGTCAATCACAACCACCTGTCTGTTCTGGATCGTGGCCACAGCCAACCCCCGTTCGTTGGTGCCATCTCCGCGCAGGCGGAAGATGCCGTTGACGCCTTGAAAGCCGGCGCCCTGGGTCAGGGCGGCGCCGGTCAAAGCATCGGATTTGCCTGCACCCACCAACGCACCGATGGCCGCAATTCCGTCATAGGCCAAACCACCGATCGGGTGGGGTGGCGAGCCATAAGCCGACTGATACCGGTTGCGGAATTGGGCCGCTTTCGCCGGATCAGGTGTTGCAAACCACCCGCCTTGCACGCCGGGAAGTTCCAATGTTTGCGATGGGATATCCCACCGCGTCAAACCGATAAATTGTGTCGCCGAAGGAGAGATACCTGTTTCGGGTAAAAGTTGTGTCAACAAAGGCAAAGCGCCAGCTGTGTTTGAGGTCAAAAACACCGAATCTGCGCCGTTGCTGCGCACTGCATCGCGGATCCGGGGGACGGCTGCGATCACGCTTTGCTGAGATAAATCATAGCTGACAGAGCCCGCGACGCGTCCGCCCGCACCATTGATCGCCTTTTGGATCGCGTCACGCCCAACACTGCCTGCAGCGTCGGCGCTGTGCACGACAACTGTTTTGCCCTTGCCCTGTCGCGCAGCGTAACTGGCCAATCGACGGGCGGTGTTGCCAAATGTTGGCCCAAGCACAAATACGTTCCCGCCGGCGATCGAGGCATTGTTGGAGAAGGCTAAAACGTTGATTTTTTTGCCGGAAACCGCGTTGCCAACGGCATTGGCAGCCTCGCCGTAGACCGGGCCCAGAATGATCCGCGCGCCATCGCCCACGGCTTGACTGGCCACGGCTGCGGCTGTGGCCACATCGCCGGCGGTGTCATAAACGCGCAGGTCAATTTTGACGCCGTTCAGATCAGCAATCGCCAGTCGTGCTGCGTTTTCAAGGCTTTGGGCAAGGATCGGGTCACCGCGCTGTGCCGACCCTTTGGGCACGAGCAATGCCACGGGAACCGGTTTTGACGTGTCGATTGAGGGCCCGCCACCGCCGATGGACACCGTGTCACATGCGCTCAGCAGCGCTGTGGCTGCCAGCGCAAGACCAAAAAACGCCGTCTTGCGGGTCCCGCCAAAAACATTGAACATGACCACTCATACTCCTTGATCCAGCGGCTTTGCACCGCATGCCTGTTGCGGCGGGATCATAAACGTCAACAGAGGCGGGTCCAGCTTTGAATCACCAAAATGTCAGATTGG
>JBGCDD010000069.1:0-3213 GCA_045105075.1 Sedimentitalea sp.
AACAAGTTCCCGATCCAGAAACTCGCGATCAGCCCCCAAAAGATCGTCGGATGATCAGAGATCAACAGTGGGCCCGGTGTAATCCCGTGGATCATCAACGCGCCCAGCATGATCGACATGGTGGCACTGCCGGGGATGCCAATGGTCAGCGTCGGGATGAAAGCGGTTTGGGCAGCGGCATTGTTCGCCGATTCCGGCGCGGCCACGCCCTCGATGGCGCCTTTGCCAAAGCGGGTCTTGTCCATGGCCATGCGGATCTCGGTGGCATAGGCGAGGAAGGCCGCGATCACGGTGCCTGCGCCGGGCAGCGCCCCCAGAAAGCCACCGATCGTGCTGCCCCGCGCCATGGGGGCCAATGTCGCCCGCATATCTGCGCGGGTGGGCATCATCGAGCGGAACGACACCTTCTGCGTGATCTTGCGGGTTTGTGCGCCGCGGATGGAACTGACGACCTCTGCCACACCAAACAGGCCCATCGCCATGCCCACGAGGCTGACCCCGTCCCGCAATTCCAGCCAGCCAAACGTGTAGCGGAAATCGCCAGAGGTCACATCGGTGCCTACCGTGCCCAAGAGCAGGCCCAGCACCACCATCATCAATCCCTTGATCACCGAGCCGCCGCCCACCGTCGCCGCCGCAACGAGCCCAAGAAGCATCAGGGCGAAATAGTCAGCGGGGCCGAAACTCAACCCGACCCGTGCAATAGCCGGACCAAAGCCCATCAGCGCAACAATCCCCACAGAGCCCCCGACGAACGAAGCAATCGCGGTGACAAACAAGGCCACCCCCGCCCGTCCCTGCTTGGCCATCGGGTTGCCATCAAGGCAGGTCACCGCCGCCGAAGGCGTGCCGGGCAAGTTCAGCAGGATGGAGGCAATAGACCCTCCGTATTCCCCACCATAATAGATGCCGCCCAACATGATCAGCGCCGTGGTCGGCTCCAGGTAGAAGGTCAGGGGCAACAACATGGAGATCGCGGCCAAAGACCCAAGCCCCGGCAGCACACCAATGAACGTGCCCAGAAAGACGCCTAAAAAGCAGTAGCCGAGGTTCGTGAACGTAAAGGCGGTGGCAAAGCCAAGTAGAATATTTTCCCACATGGTCAGAGCCTCCATTGTAAGAGCGGCAAAGCCATACCGAGCAGTTGGGTGAACAAAAGCCAAGCGGCGATACAGGTCACCACCGATAGGATCAGCGCCGGTTTCCAGCCATATTCGCGCTCAGCCAAAGTCGAAAGGCCGACCACCACCGCAAATGCCGGGATCAGACCAAACAGCGCAATCGTGATGGCAAAAGCGGCGACCGCGCACAGGATCGCCGCCAACGAACGCCAATCCATAGGCTCTGCGTCTGGCGCCTCAGGCTTGAGAACAGAAGATGCGCCTTCAGCCACCGCCAGCACGAATAGCAGGCCCGATAAGGCAACCGGGAAGTATCCCGGTCCCATGCGCCGCGCAGAGCCAAATTCGTAATCGAGACCGATCACAAAACCGATCAGCCCGATCCCTGAAAGAATGATCGCGACGACAAGACGAAGGGGCAGGACTTTCATGGCCAATTCCGATTTTGCAAAGAAAAAGGGCGGCACGAGCCGCCCCAAGGTTCGTGAATTGGATCAGTTGGTCGGAACGCCTGCGGCTTCGATCACTTCTTGCCACTTGGTGCGCTCATCGGCGTGGAACTGCACCGCGTCCGCAGGGCTGGTGAGCGTCGGTGCCAATCCTTTACTGGAATAGGCCTCAAGTACTGCGGAATCTTGCATCGCGGCGTTCAAAGCCTCTGACAGCTTCGCCTGCACATCCGCCGGTGTGCCTTTGGGCGTCACGAGAAGGTTCCAAAGCGTCGCGGTGTAGCCCTCAAACCCACCCTCGATCACAGTCGGCACATCCGGCATTAACGGCGAACGCTCTGGCGAAGACACGGCAAACGGATACATTGCCTTGGCGCGCACCTGCTCCGCCGCGCCCGGCGTCGTCAGCATGGCGATATCCACATGCCCGCCCAGAACATCATTCATCAAAGGCGTGTTCCCCTTGTAGGGAATATGCAGCATGTCAAAACCAGCAACTGTCTTTAGGTACTCCATCGCCAGATGCCCCGGCGTGCCAACACCGGAAGTGCCATAGGTCAGCGCCTCGGGGTTTTCCTTGGCGAAGGCCACAAGCTCCGGCAGAGTGGTGGCCTCCAGGCCATTCCGGCCCGCAATCACCAGTCCCAGCGTGCCCATCACACCGATGATATCAAGCTGCGTGTCGATATCATACCCCGGCTCTCGGCCAAGTGCATCAATCAGGATCGACGCGCCAACGCCACTGACGCCAAGCGTGTAGCCGTCGGGATCAGAGCTTGCCACATGACCGATGCCCACCGTCCCACCGGCCCCGGCGCGGTTTTCGACCACAACAGGCTGACCCAAAGTGCCGGTCATGTGTTCGGCCAGAATGCGCGCGACAACATCTGTCGAGCCACCCGGCGGAAAGCCGACAACCAGCGTGACTGGTTTGCTTGGATAGTCCTGCGCAGCGGCGACTCCGGTGCCAAGCAGCGCAAGCCCCCCAATCGCGATGGCGGCCAAGCGACGACGGGTAAAGTTCGTATTCAGACGTGGCATTGATTCATCCTCCCAGATTTCGTTCTTGGTGAGGGCCTGAATGCAAGGCCCCATCATAAAGCTATCTTTATAGCCTTTCAGAGATTGGAACTTGAGGCAAGAGAAATTTGCACCATCTTTTTTCCGGAAAACACAAAAAAGACCGACGGAATCGCGTCCCTCAAACGTGCCACCTTCAACACTTGGAAACGGAGCAATAAACAATGACCATCAAAAGACAGACGCGCCGCGGGATTCTTGCATCTGGCCTTGGAGCCCTTGGTGCGGCCGCAGCACATCCCCTTTACGCAGCAACTCCGACGCCCCGCGCCACCGAAGGCCCGTTCTACCCAACTCCCTCCATGCGCCGCACCGATGTCGACAATGATCTGGTCAAGATCGTTGGCGCTGTGCGCGAAGCAGGAGGTGACGTGATCACGCTCAAGGGTCGCGTGTTGGAAAAGGATGGCACCCCGCTGGCCGGGCATCGCATTGAAATCTGGCAATGTGACATGAACGGCAAATACCTGCACAGCGGTGACCGACAAAACATCGAATTCGATGCGGCCTTTCAAGGCTTTGGCCATGACATCACGGGTTCGGATGGCAGCTATGTTTTCCGG
>JBGCDD010000070.1:0-28195 GCA_045105075.1 Sedimentitalea sp.
AGACCCACCAGAGACGAAATAGACCCGGTCAAGGTCGCCCGGCGCATGGGAAATCAACGTATCGGCCAGCCTTTCGGCGGGTTCGGACGTGAAGAACCCGGTGTGCGCAAAAGCCAGTGTTTCGCTTTGCTGCTGAATGGCGCGGATCACGCTTGCGTCGCCATGGCCCAAACACGATACCGCCGCCCCGCCCGAGCCGTCGAAGTAGCGCTTGCCAGAAGCGTCGATCAGATAGCAGCCCTCGCCTTTGACGGCGGTGGGCGGCGGCGTGCGCATGGCGCGGGGAAAGACATGGGGCATGAACGGACCTTGTGTGCGGGTGCATCAACAAGGGCGGTGATCGCACCGGAAGTCAACGGTAGTGAACAACAGCTTCGGTTTGATCGTCTGTGACATTTGCGACGCTACTTATGGCAGCGCGATTCAACGCGGTCTTGATTGGCGATATCCGGGACAACGGTGCCGCAGCAGCGAATCACTCGACAAAATACGCGGTGCGACTGGGCCAACGCCTATTATGTCACGTTAAAATAACATTAGTTTTTTCGCGTGACATCCCCGAGCAATTTCGCAACCATCACGCTCACACAAGCGGGCGCGTTCGCGCGGCCCGCCAATAATCTGGGAGATCTACATGAATTATCAAAAACTGGTGGGTGGTGTCGTCGCCGCCGCCACGCTGAGCTTTGGCACTGCATCCTTTGCGGCCGATCAGCAGTTCATTTCCATCGGCACCGGTGGCGTCACCGGCGTTTATTATCCAACCGGTGGCGCGATCTGCCGTCTGGTGAACCGCACGCGCAAAGAGCACGGCATTCGCTGCGCTGTCGAATCGACAGGCGGGTCGGTCTACAACATCAACACCATCAAAGCCGGCGAGCTGGAGTTCGGTGTTGCGCAGTCGGATTGGCAGCACCACGCCTATAACGGCACGTCCAAATTTGCCGATAACCCGTTCCCCGGTGTGCGCGCGATGTTCTCGGTCCACCCTGAGCCCTTCACGTTGTTGGTGCGCGGCGACAGCGGCATCACCTCATTCGAGGGCATCAAAGGCAAGCGTGTCAACGTCGGCAACCCCGGTTCCGGTCAGCGCGCCACAATGGAAGTTGTGATGGGTGCTTTTGGTATCGAAATGGGCGATCTGGCGCTGGCGACCGAGTACAAAGGCTCGGAAATGGCCAAGCAGATCTGTGACGACAACATCGATGCGATGATCTACACCATCGGCCACCCGGCGGCGGCGATCAAAGAAGCCACAACCACCTGTGACGTCAAACTGGTGTCGGTTTCGGGCGCGGCCATCGACAAGCTGGTTGCAGACAATCCATACTACCGTGTCGCTACCATCCCTGGTGGTATGTATGCGGGCAATGACGCTGACACCACTACATTTGGCGTGGGCGCAACCTTCGTGACGTCCAACGAAGTGTCCGACGATGTGGCCTATGTGGTTGCCAAATCGGTGATGTCCAATCTGGATGACTTCCGCAATCTGCACCCGGCTTTTGCCAATCTGGACGCCAAGCAGATGGTCAACGACGGTCTGTCCGCACCGCTGCACCCCGGTGCGATGAAGGCCTACAAAGAGCTGGGCCTGATGGACTGAGGCATTCGCCTTACGCGATAAAATCGGGATCTGGCGCGGCAATTTGCGCCAGACCCACACCCATAAAACAGTGACCAAGGGGGCTTTGCCATGACCGATACTGTGAACCGCAGCGCAGAGGACATGGTGGCCGAAGCCGACACCGGCGCGCGCAATGCCGGCCCCGGAGCGGCACGCATGATCTTTGCGCTTTGCGTGATCTGGTCGCTGTTTCAGCTCTATATTGCCTCTAAATTGCCCGGTGTTCTGGCGCTGGCCACAGGGTTCAGCGACTTTGCCAACATCGTCGCGCAGGCCCGTTTCGTGCACTTGGCGTTCGCGCTGGCGCTGGCGACGCTGGCCTTTCCGATACTGGGCCACCGCAATCGCATCCCCATCTATGACTGGGTCCTGCTGGTTCTGGGCGTTTCGGCCTGTTTGTATCTGGTGATATTCCGGTTCGACATCGCGGATCGCCCCGGGTTGTGGTCGACCAGTGACATCGTGATGTCGGCAATCGGTATGCTGGTGCTGATGATCGCCGTTTACCGCTCGCTTGGATTGCCGCTTGTGATCATCGCCTCGCTGTTCCTGGCGCTGGCGTTCTTTGGCGGCTATTCGGAATGGATCGGCAGCATCACCAACTATGGTGGGTCGTCCTTCACCAAGGCCATGGGTCACTATTGGATGCAGACCGAGGGAGTCTTTGGCGTCGCCTTGGGTGTTTCAACCTCGATGATCTTCTTGTTTGTGCTGTTCGGCGCGCTGCTGGAAAAGGCAGGCGGCGGCAATTGGTTCATCAAAGTGGCGATTGCTTTGCTGGGCGCTTTGCGCGGCGGTCCGGCCAAAGCGGCGGTTCTCAGTTCGATGATGACCGGCATGATCTCGGGCTCGTCGATTGCCAACACGGTGACCACGGGCACCTTCACCATTCCGCTGATGAAGCGCATCGGCTTTTCGGCCGAAAAGGCCGGCGCGGTTGAGGTTGCCTCTTCGACCAACGGTCAGCTGACACCGCCGGTGATGGGGGCTGCGGCCTTCCTGATGGTGGAATATGTCAACATTCCCTATATCGAAGTGGTCAAACACGCGTTTTTGCCCGCTGTCATTTCCTACATCGCGCTGCTTTACATCGTGCATCTGGAAAGCCTGAAGTTGAAGCTTGAGGGATTGACCAAACCCGGTCGCCACATGGGCGTGGTGATGATTTTCATTCTGTTCATCACCGGCTTTCTGGGCATGGCTGCGATCAGCTTTCTGGTCATTGGTTTCCGCGCTCTGCTTGAACCGATGATGCCGGGCGAAACCGTTTATCCCGCGCTGGTGCTGCTGCTGGTGGCCTATCTTGCGCTGGTCTATTTGGCGTCGCGCTTTCCCGATATCGAGGTCGACGACCCCAATGCCAAAATGGTGCAGGCGCCGCGTTTGACGCCCACCGTGATGGGCGGGGCGTATTTTGCGCTGCCGATCTTTGTGCTGGTGTGGAACCTGATGGTGCGCACCGAATATCTTGATCGCCTGTCCCCGGCGCTGTCGGCGTTCTGGGCGACCATCGCGATGATCATCGTGTCAGTGACGCACCGCCCGCTCAAGGCGATGTTCCGGGGCGAATCGCAGTTCGTGAACGAAACTGTGGCCGGCTTTTGGGATTTCGTGTCGGGGCTGGAAAGTGGCGCGCGCAATATGATCGGCATTGGTGTCGCCACGGGGGCCGCTGGCATCATCGTGGGCACCATTTCACTGACCGGCGCGCACCAGATTATCGGTCAGGTGATCGAGGTGATCTCAGGCGGCAATCTGATGGTGCTGCTGGTGTTGGTGGCGGTCTTGTCGCTGGTGCTGGGCATGGGGCTGCCGACCACGGCGAATTACATTGTGGTGTCGTCGCTTATGGCGCCGGTGATCGTTTCCGTGGGCGCGCAGTCCGGGCTGATCGTGCCGCTGATCGCGGTGCATATGTTTGTGTTTTACTTCGGTATTCTGGCGGATGACACGCCGCCGGTGGGCCTTGCGGCCTATGCGGCGGCGGCGATTTCGCGCGGTGATCCGATCAAAACAGGTGTGCAGGGCTTTGCCTATGACATCCGCACCGCATTGTTGCCGTTCATGTTCATCTTCAACACCGACCTGTTGCTGATCGATGTGGGTTTCTTCAAAGCGATCATGGTGTTTTTCGTTTCTCTTGTGGCGATGCTGACCTTTGCCGCCGTCACCCAAGGTTACTTCATCGCCAAGTCCCGAAAATGGGAAAGTGCTGTGATGCTGGTCGTGGTGTTCATGCTGTTCCGACCGGATTTCTTCCTGGATCAATGGCAGGACAAATACACCGATTTCACTGGCGCTCAGGCGATGGAGGCGGTGGCGACAGTGCCATCGGGCGAGCAGATCAGACTGGTGATCGAAGCGCCCGATTTTGACACCGGAGAGCTTGCTGGAACCACGGTCGTGATGACGCCCGAGGCCGAGGGGTCGGGTTTGCAGCGGCTTGAGGCGGCAGGGCTGACGGTTTTTGAAGAAGATGGCATTCTGCGCCTGGACGAGCCTTTCCCCGGCACGCCGTTCTTTGAAAAACTGGCCAATGACTATGATTTTTACGGTGATGAACCGGCGCAGATCAAAGTCGTCAAAGTCGAAAATGACCGGATCTTCAAAGAGATCTTCTTCCTGCCCGCCTTCTTGTTGTTGTTCATGATCGTGGCTCTGCAAAGTCGCCGTGCCACGCAACCCGCGTTTTAAGGACCGTAAGATGTACAAAACAATCCTCGTTCCGGTTGATCTGACCACGCCCGATGACACCCAGCGCCTGCTGGGCATGGCTTCGGAACTGGCGGCGCAATGGGGCAGCGACCTGCATGTGGCCAATATTGTGCCCGATATGGGCATGGCGATGGTCGGCGCGGCGTTCAAAAACAGTCACGAACAGGAAACCATCGAGGCGGCAACCAGCGAACTTGCCGCCAGCGTTCAAACTGCAGGGGTCGAGGCCGAAATGCATGTGGGCATGGGCACGATCTATGATCAGGTGATTACGCTCGCTGAAAAGGTCGATGCCGATCTGATCCTGATTGGCGCTCACCGCCCCGAGCTGCGCGACTACCTTTTGGGCTCAAACGCGGCGCGACTGGTGCGTCATTCCAACCGTTCGGTGCTGGTGGTGCGCGACTAAAGCATGCCATCTTTCACCCATCGCCAATGCACCAAGCATTGACGGCAGAGGTCGAAGGCAAGCGGCTCTGGTGCGCGCGCACCATTGCTTGCAACGCAAAACCGGTCTTGCCTGCGATTGCGACATCTTCTGCAAATCAAGCAGATCGGCCGTTTCTCAACGATAGAGGGTTTTGCCGTTGCCCCGGCTCTCGATCACGGTCAGGTCGCGGCGATTTTGGCCAAGGTGATCGAAACATTGGTTATGAATGCACCGGAGCCAACACACGACCGGCAGCGCGATCATAGCTCAAATGCGCCGCACGCGATGACGTGCATGTGCTGAGATCGCTTCGTTTGCAACTGGCTTTGATCGTTCCCGAATACGAGGCTTCAGTGCGCTTCTGCCCAATTGGC
The DNA here is from genome assembly GCA_045105075.1 of Sedimentitalea sp. Lineage (GTDB taxonomy): Bacteria > Pseudomonadota > Alphaproteobacteria > Rhodobacterales > Rhodobacteraceae > JBGCDD01. The sequence goes on from JBGCDD010000070.1 coordinate 5,147, forward strand.
GCCTTGGCCCGCATCGACCGTCAAAGGTACATCCAGATGGACGACCGGGTCGGCTGCGCCCTCCATAATGTTGCGTGCGGTATCAATGACTTGCTCGACTGCGTTGTCCTCGACTTCGAACAGCAGTTCGTCGTGCACTTGCAGCAGCATCTTGGCGGGCAGGTCTTTGATCGCGTCCGGCATGCGCACCATAGCGCGGCGGATCACATCGGCGGCAGTGCCCTGGATCGGTGCGTTGATCGCCGCACGATGGGCAAAGCCGGCGCGCGGGCCTTTGGCGTTGATTTCGGGTGTATGGATGCGCCGGCCAAACAGCGTTTCAACATACCCGTGCTCTTTGGCGAACGCTTTGGTGTCATCCATGTAGGTGCGAATGCCGGGGAAGCGTTCGAAATAGCGGTCGATAAACCCCTGCGCCTCGCTGCGTGGAATTCGCAGATTGCGGGCCAACCCAAAGCCGGAAATGCCATAGATCACGCCGAAATTGATCGCCTTGGCACGGCGGCGCACATCCGGGGTCATTTCGTCCAGCGGCACATCGAACATTTCTGACGCGGTCATGGCGTGAATGTCCAGACCATCGGCAAAGGCCTGCTTCAACGCGGGAATGTCGGCGATATGGGCCAGAATGCGCAGCTCGATTTGGGAATAGTCCAGCGCCACCAGTGTGCGGCCCTTGGGCGCGACGAATGCCTCGCGAATGCGGCGGCCTTCCTCGGTGCGGATCGGGATGTTTTGCAGGTTCGGGTCGGTCGAAGCCAGTCGCCCGGTGCTGGCCCCGGCGATGGAGTAAGAGGTGTGCACCCGCCCCGTTTCGGCGTTGATATGGGTTTGCAGAGCGTCCGTGTAGGTGGATTTCAGTTTCGACAATTGCCGCCAATCCAGCACCCGGCCGGGCAGATCATGCTCGGTTGCCAAATCTTCCAGCACGTCGACACCAGTGGCATAGGCGCCGGTTTTGCCACGTTTGCCACCGGGCAGCGCCATCTTGTCAAACAGGATCTCGCCCAGTTGTTTGGGGCTGCCCACGTTGAAGGTTTCGCCAGCCAGCTCGTGAATTTCGGCCTCAAGCCCGGCCATTTTCTGGGCAAAGGCATTTGACATCCGGCTGAGCGTGTCGCGGTCAACTTCGATGCCGTGCATCTCCATTTCGGCCAGCACTGGCACCAGCGGGCGTTCCAGGGTTTCATAGACGCGGGTGACTTTGGTGCGATGAAGCTGTGGTTTCAGCACTTGCCACAATCGCAGCGTGATATCGGCATCTTCGGCGGCATAGGGAATGGCATCATCCAGCGGCACTTTGTCAAAGGTGATCGCCGATTTCCCCGAGCCCAGCAGCGGCTTGATCGGGATTGGAGTATGCCCCAGATAACGGTCCGACAGCGCGTCCATGCCATGATTGTGGATGCCGCCGTGCAGCACGTAAGACATCAACATGGTGTCATCGATCGGCGCCACAGCCACGCCGCAGCGCGCAAAAATCTTGGCATCGTATTTCATGTTCTGCCCGATTTTGACAATCGACGGATCCTGAAGCACGGGTTTGAGCATCTCAAGCGCCAGATCGGTGGACATTTGCCCTTCGACCAGATCGTCAGAGCCAAACAGATCGTCTGTTGCGCTTTGTTTGTGCAAAAGCGGGATGTAACAGGCGTGCCCGGCCTCGACACATAGCGATATGCCCACCAGCTCGGCGGTCATTTCGTTCAGACCGGTGGTTTCTGTGTCAACGGCAACCCAGCCGCGCGCGTAAATCTGATCGATCCAGGTCTGTAACGAGGTCGCATCGCGCACGCAGTCATGTTTGGCCTCTGAAAAGGCGGGTGCGTCGGGGGCGCTGTCCTGGGCCGGGGCCGGGGCGTCGGGAACACTGGGTGCTTCGACGCCCAACTGGTCGGCAATGCGTTTGGTCAGCGTGCGAAATTCCATCTGCGCGAGGAAATTCATCAGGGTTTCCGGCTCGGGGTCGTGCACCTCAAGATCGTCCAGGGTGAAATCCAGCTCCATGTCGCAATCCAACTGCACCAAGCGTTTGGACAGCTCGATCTGGGCGCGATGGTTGATCAGGGTTTCGCGCCGTTTGGGCTGTTTGATCTCGCCTGCACGGTCGAGCAATTCGGTCAGCGAGCCATATTCATTGATCAAAAGGGCCGCGGTTTTGATGCCGATGCCGGGCGCGCCGGGCACGTTGTCAACCGAATCGCCTGCCAGAGCCTGCACATCCACCACCCGTTCGGGGCCAACGCCGAATTTCTCGTGCACGCCGTCCACATCGATGCGGCGGTTCTTCATCGCATCCAGCATTTCGACGCCGACGCCAACCAGCCGCATCATGTCTTTGTCAGCGCTGATGATGGTGACCTGACCGCCGGCATCGCGGGCGCGGCAGGACAGGGTGGCGATGATGTCATCAGCCTCAAAGCCCTCGACCTCTTTACAGGCGATGTTGAACGCAATCGTCGCTTCGCGTGTCAAAGGCATCTGCGGACGCAGGTCTTCGGGCATCGCTTCGCGGTTGGCCTTGTACTGGTCGTACATGTCATTGCGAAAGGTGTGGCTGCCCTTGTCAAACACAACCGCCACATGGGTGGGCGCATCGGGGCCGGTATTGCCCTCAACATAACGGTGCAACATGTTGCAAAAACCCGATACGGCGCCAATCGGCAGCCCGTCGGATTTGCGCGTCAGCGGCGGCAACGCGTGGTAGGCGCGAAAGATAAACGCCGAGCCGTCAATCAGGTGAAGGTGATGTCCCTTGCCAAAAGCCATGTTTGCCTCCCGTTGGTCGCGACACACCGTTCATGGCGCGCCGCGCGGCGGGAGTCCAGCAGGCGATGCGCTCTAGTCAAAGATGCTTTCGAGCATCTCGCGGAAATGAGAAAGAACAACAAAAAGCACCAACACGCCGATCAAAAGGGTCGCGTACCAGACAATCAACTGAAAGGTCAGTGCGAACAGGGCCAGTAGACCGGCTGCGGCGACCACGCGCACAGGTTCGCGGCGCAGGTAACCCGCCATCGCAAACACCAGGGCAATCGCGCTGATGATGCTGGCGCTGAGGTGGATGAAGCGGTCAATATCCCAGGTTGCGGTCTGTGCCAGAGTGTCTGGATCGCCCGCGACCTTGCGCGCAACGGCGTCTTTGAGCGAGCCGATAAACTCAGCCAGACCCACTTCGACACCGATTCGAGGCGCGAACGGCCCACCAAATACGTGAACCAATGCCAAAATAAGCGCCAAGGTGCTCATCAAAAGGGCAAAGTAACCGAACAGAACGGGATTTTTCGACATTCAAGGGGGCCTTTCCGTAAAATCTTGCGGGAATGGCTAACCAAGGATCGCGCCGAAATTGAGGCAAATTTGCGGGGTTATGAGGCGTCTTGGTGATCGCTGTGGATGAATTTGCAATCGCAATAGGGGCATTCGACCCAGCCCGTATCCGCAGGGATCTGCAACCAGACACGCGGGTGGCCCAAGGCACCATCGCCGCCGTCACAGGCCAGGCGGTAGACATCGACGATTTTGGTTTCCGGCGCTTGCAGGCTCATCTTTTTTCGTCCTTTGGCTGTCGTGTCGCGCGGCTGTTATGCGCCAAGGCGCGGGGCGGGGCAAGGGTTGGGTGCGCAGGCGCCGTCCAACTATGCAAAGCTGTCGCGCCCTTTGACCAGTGTTTCGCTCAGCCATTACCAAACGGTCAATTTGCTGAAAAAAATCGCCGTGTCGTCGCCGGTTTGGCGCTTCGCCCGGTTGGTGCGCTCAAATCCACTGCGAATGGGATCAAATTGGCCCCTTCGCCAGGGTTGTTACACGCCAAAGGCTCAAACTGAATTGCCCGCGACGGATAACTTGTAAAGTTTGAGGGAACCCTGTGATGAAAACGCTGGAAAGCGCCCCGTTGAACTGGTGACTGGTGAAATCGAAGACGCGCCGCGCGAAGGTCCCAGATTTGACAGGCTGTCATCGACCTGGAGCAAGAACATCTCGATTAAGTCGGGCGACCTGTCCATTTCGGTGCCGGACGCGATGATCGAGATCTGGTGTGGAAACAGATGATCTTATCTGCCTTTACCTGATTCAGTGTTGTTTATGCAGTTGTGCGCTTTGTTTGCCGACCTGCGGCACATTGTGATCGCGCGCCCTCAAAACTTCAGGGCCAGGGCGCCAAACCCCGCCCTGTTGGGGACATCGAAGTGGAATGTCATGCCAGACAGCAAATGGCCCATGACAACGCGCGTCGCGCTTTGTGTTTTGAATTATCGGGGCGCCTGGTGGGTCTGGTATGGTGCCGTGTTGCGTACCTTTGCCGATCAGCCCTCGCAGCCGATCAACAAACCGCACTATGAACTGAACGGGAGAGTGAGAGGATCTCTTGGTAAACCTTTACCCAAGCGTGCGCCGGCGAAGAGTCGCCAGTTTTCAACCAATGCGCGAATGGTCTTGAAATGTTGGTGGCAGACTGCCATATGCGCCTTGCTTACGTTATTCTCTATCGACCACTGTCTCCCGTCTGCGGCGCTCAGTCTTTCGATCCAGACCGACCACGCCAAGCTGTCGCATGTTGCGGACAGCACTTCACTACAGGAGACACGGATATGGCCACTGGCACCGTGAAATGGTTCAACTCAACCAAAGGTTTTGGTTTCATCGCACCCGACGGCGCAAGCAAAGACGTGTTTGTGCACATCTCGGCTGTTGAGCGCGCAGGCCTGACCGGCTTGGCGGACAACCAAAAAGTGACATTTGACATCGAAACCGGTCGCGACGGGCGCGAAAGCGCAACCAACATCGCGCTGGCTTGACGATTTGACACGTGGGCCGGGTGCGTCATGCGCTCGGCCTGCAACCCAGAGTGGATCATAGGCGCACCAAGCCTCTGATACCTTGATGTTTTTGGCACTGCGTCAAAACCTGGCAATTTGCAACTTCCTGAAAATCTTAACGTAGCAGGGTGCAAGCCCTGGCCCATCTGTGTGAGCAACGCAGTTGTGCATTGACCGTTTATCTTTGCTTTTGGTGTTAATACTGCCACCAAAAGCCTTGCTTAATTGGCTCTCAGCGCCAATATCTATGGTGCGACGTTACGCTATCGACACTACTGCTCCTCATCGGCACAGTCTTCGATCTTGCACTGACTTTGCCACACTGCCGCATCCCGCGGGCAGACGAAAACAGGAGACACGACGATGGCCACCGGCACCGTCAAATGGTTTAACACGACAAAAGGCTTCGGCTTTATTGCGCCCGATGGCGGCAGCAAGGACGTTTTTGTCCATATCTCAGCAGTTGAGCGCGCAGGCCTGACAGGTCTGGCAGACAACCAGAAGGTGTCTTTCGACATCGAGCCCGGCCGCGATGGCCGTGAAGCTGCGGTTAACATCTCGCTGGCTGACTAAGGCGATATCCGCCTGAAATTTGCGAATCGGCGCGTCCTTTCCGGGGCGCGCCTTTGTCTTTCTGCTGCCTCGGTTTTGTCAGGGCGTTGCATTGGGACAAATGCCGCGCATGTGACAAACGCACTACGGCGCGCGCCAGTTCACATCTGTGGCCTTTTCAATCAGAAGTTGATCATCAGGCCAGGGTTGCATCAGCGCAGAGGCCTCGGCCTCGGTTCCATTGAGCCAGACCGGCACATTTTCCAACGATAAGATCACCGCCATCCGATCGTGGATGTCACGCAGATCTGCGGAGGGCGGGCAGGTTACTGTGGCCAATTGTTCCAGCCGGCGCCCATCCGGGGCGTTCCACACATCGCTGATGCCCGCAAAATAAAGCAAGCCGCCTTGTTTTGGCGTGATGCGCCAGGCGGTTTTTCGGGGGCCGTCACCCGTCCATTCATACCACCCGTTCACAGGCATCACCGCACGCGACACATCTGCAAAAGCGGTCTTGTCAAACACGGTTTCCGATCGGGCATTGATGATCGTGCCCATCACGGGCCGCCCGCGCGCATTGACCCGTCCGACCGGGATCAACCCCCAGCGCATCATCCTCAGACCATTGCGCTCTAGCGCCAAGACCTCTTGGCCGGGCGCGATGTTGAAACGCGGCTTTTGTGGCGGCACATCGTCGATATGCGCGCCCAACTGGTGGGCAACAGCGACGATCGGATCGCTCAGAAAAACACGCCCCGGCATGGTTAGTCTGGTGCCTTTGCGCGGTTGATCAAATCCAGAACGGTTGGGCCAATGGCTTTGACGATCTCGCCGACGCCGCGCGCGTTGGGGTGAATGCCATCGGCTTGCATAAACGCGCGCAAGGCCTGAGGCGTGGCGCCATCTTGTGCGATTCCGGCGAAAAAGCTGTTCAGGTAAAGGGTTTGAAAATCTTCGGCCAGGTCGGGATACATAGAGTCAAACGCGGCCTTGTAGGCGGGGCCATAGTTGCCGGGCGCTTCCATGCCCACCAGCAGCACTGCAACATCTGCACTTTGGGCTTGGGTCAAAATCGTCACCAGATTGGCACGTGACACGGCCGGATCGATGCCGCGCAACAGGTCATTGCCCCCCAGCGCCACGATCATGGCATCCACGTCCGGTGTCAGGGTCCAGGCCACACGCGCGGCGCCGCCAGCAGTTGTGTCCCCCGAAACGCCCGCATTGATCAGACGCACATCAGCGCCCTGGTTTTCCAGCCACGCGCCGAGCTGCGGCACAAAGCCGTCCTCCTGAACCAGCCCGTAGCCTTGGGTCAAACTGTCGCCCAACGCAGCAACGGTCACAGGCTCGGCACATAACGCCGGAGCACTTAGAGAAAACGCAATCGCGAAACATGTCTTGCGCATGATCAGGAACGCTCCATATCCAATACCAGACAGCAGTCAGGACCAATCCCAATGACAGATGCCATCATATCCCTCCAAGATGCCGCCCTTTCGCTGAATGGCAATGCCGGACGGGTGGATATATTGCACGGCATCACCATGAACGTCCACCGGGGCGAGACTTTGGGCCTGATCGGGCCGTCAGGATCAGGTAAATCGTCGCTGTTGATGGTGATGGGCGGGCTGGAACAGGCCACAGGTGGCACGATCACAGCACTTGGTCATGATCTGACTGCGATGTCCGAAGACGCGCTGGCCCGGTTTCGCCGCGATCACATGGGGGTGGTGTTCCAGTCGTTTCATCTGATTCCGACAATGACAGCGCTGGAAAATGTCGCGACCCCGCTCGAATTGGCAGGCGCGCGCGACGCGTTTGATAGGGCCGAGGCTGAATTGGCTGCCGTTGGATTGGCGGATCGTGCCGGGCATTACCCCGCGCAATTGTCGGGCGGGGAACAGCAGCGGGTGGCCTTGGCGCGTGCCTCGGCGCCGCGCCCGGACATTTTGCTGGCCGACGAGCCTACCGGAAATCTGGATGAAACCAATGGCGCCGCCATCATGGATTTGCTGTTCGGCCTGCGCGATCGCCACGGCGCGACGCTGGTGCTGGTGACCCACTCCAATGATCTGGCGGCGCGCTGTGACCGGGTGATCCGCCTGCGCGACGGGCTGATTGCAACCGACCCATCCGAGCAGGCCGCCGAATGAGCCTGGCGCTGTCCTGGCGTTTCGCCAAGCGCGAGTTGCGTGGCGGGTTGCATGGGTTTCGCATTTTTCTCGCCTGTCTGGCTTTGGGTGTGGCGGCTATTGCGGCCGTGGGCACCGTGCGCGCCAGCATCGAGGCCGGGCTTGCGCGCGAAGGGGCGGCTCTGCTGGGTGGCGACGCCGAGATGGAGTTTACCTACCGCTTTGCCGATAAGGCCGAGCGCGCCTGGATGAACGACACCGCCACTGAGGTGTCTGAAATCGTGGATTTCCGCTCGATGGCTGTGGTCGAGCGCGCCAGTGAAACCGAGCGCGGGTTGACGCAGGTCAAGGCTGTTGATGGCGCCTACCCGTTGATTGGGTCGGTTCAATTGGCGCCGCAGATGCCGCTTGACGTGGCGCTGGCCGGCAAAGGTGCGCTCCCTGGTGCTGTGATGGAACGGGTTTTGATCGACCGGCTTGGGCTTTCTGTCGGCGATGTTTTCCGCCTTGGCACGCAGGACTTGGTTTTGATGGCTGTTCTGGAACGCGAGCCCGACAATGCGGCCGGCGGCTTTGGTCTGGGTCCGCGCACGCTGGTTTCCACCAAAGGGCTTGAAAATGCAGGGCTTTTGGCGGCTGGTACGTTGTTTTCCACCAAGTACCGGCTTGATTTGCCGCCCGAGCTGAATTTGGCGGATGTCGCGACCGAGGCGCGCGCCCGCTTTGAAGACAGCGGCTTGCGCTGGACCGATGCCCGCAACGGTGCGCCCGGCGTGGCTGAATTCGTCAACAGGTTGGGCGCATTTCTGGTGCTTGTGGGCCTGTCAGGGCTGGCGGTCGGCGGGGTTGGAGTTTCGGCGGCGGTGCGCGCCTATCTCGCCGGAAAAACCAGCGTGATCGCGACGTTGCGCACATTGGGGGCGGAACGCGCGACCATTTTCCAAACGTATTTTCTGCAAATCGGATTGTTGTCGCTGCTTGGGATCGCGCTTGGAGTGGCGTTAGGGGCCTTGGCACCGTTGCTTTTGGCGCCTTTGATCGAAGCCCGATTGCCGATCCCGACGGCGTTTGCGATCTATCCCGCTCCGCTGGGTGAAGCGGCGCTTTATGGTTTCCTGACCGCCTTTATCTTCACGCTTTGGCCGTTGGCGCGCACCGACGAAGTGCGCGCGGCCACGTTGTTTCGCGATGCCTTGTCCAGCGCGCGCCTGTTGCCGCCGCTGCGGTTTTTGCTGGCCATTGGCCTGGGCCTTGGCGCGTTGGTCTGTTTGGCCGCGTGGTTCAGCGGCACGTGGATGCTCACGCTTTGGACCACTGCTGGTCTCGCTTTTGCGCTGGTTTTGCTGGCCCTTTCTGCGGTTCTGGTGCGTTTTCTGGCGCGGCGGGGTGGCAAAATCGCGCGGGGTCGGCCCAAGTTGCGTTGGGCTTTGGCGGCGATTTCCGGGCCCCGCGAAGGGGCGGCATCTGTGGTTTTGTCGTTGGGTCTTGGCCTGTCGGTGCTGGCCGCTGTGGGGCAAATCGACGGCAATTTGCGTCAGGCGATCTCTGGCAATCTGCCCGATGTGGCGCCGTCTTACTTCTTTGTCGACATCCAGAAGGATCAGATGGAGGGGTTTTCCAAACGTCTCGGAGATGATCCTGCGGTGTCGCGCGTTGACAGTGCGCCAATGTTGCGCGGCATCATAACGCGGATCAACGACCGTCCCGCACGCGATGTGGCCGGGGGGCATTGGGTGCTTGAGGGTGATCGCGGCGTGACCTATTCGGCAGCCTTGCCCAAACAAACCCGCCTGACTGCTGGCACCTGGTGGCCTGAGGATTACGCAGGCCCGCCCCTGATCAGCTTTGCCGAGGAAGAAGCGCTCGAGATGGGGCTGAAGCTTGGCGACACCTTGACGGTGAACATTCTGGGCCGTGACATCACCGCGACCATCGCCAGTTTCCGTGAGGTTGATTTTTCCACGGCCGGCATTGGTTTTATCATGTCGATGAACCCAAACGCGCTGTCGGGGGCGCCGCACAGCTTTATTTCGACAGTCTACGCCGAAGAGCAGGCCGAGGCGCAGATCTTGCGTGATCTGGCCAGCGCATACCCCAACATCACCGCGATCCGCGTGCGCGATGCGATCGACCGGGTCGCCGATGTTCTGGCAAGCTTGGCTGCGGCGACCTCTTACGGGGCGGCGGCAACGCTGCTCACCGGATTTTTGGTGCTGATCGGCGCGGCGGCGGCGGGCGAACGGGCGCGCACCTACGAATCGGCGGTGTTGAAAACGCTTGGTGCGGCACGCGGCAGCATTTTGGCCAGTTTTGCTTTGCGCTCAATTTTGCTGGGCGCGGCGGCAGGGTTGGTGGCGTTGGGCGCGGGCATTGCCGGGGGGTGGGCGGTCAGCACCTATGTGCTTGATACCGATTTCACCGTGATTTGGGGCTCAGCTGTGTTCATTGTTGGCGGGGGCGTTCTGGCGACATTGCTGGCAGGGCTGATTTTTGCATGGCGCCCGCTGGCTGCGCGCCCGGCACAGGTGCTGCGCGCGCGCGAATGATCAGGCGTCGACCCGGCCAAGCAGATCACCCAAGGCCCCATTGTCCCACACCAATTCACCCAGAGTTATGGTGTCGAGATGGGCGTAAAACGCTTGTGATGCCACGGCCAAAGCGGCCTTGAGCCGACAGGCCGAGATCAGGGGGCAAGTGTTGCCGGGCCCGCGAAAGCACTCGACAATTGGCAGCGCGCCCTCAATGTCACGAAACACATGTCCCACATTGATCTGCTCGGCGCTGCGGGCCAATCTCAGACCTCCGTTGCGACCCCGTTGGGTGAACAGGTAATCAAGCTGGCTGAGTTGATGGATCACTTGCGCCAGGTGATTTTCCGACACGTTGCAGCTGTGCGCAATCTCACTTTTGGTCACCAGCTTGGCCGGATGGGTTGCACAATACATCAGCACCCGGATCGCGATATTGGTTCTTTTTGTGATACGCACAGCAGCGACTTTCCAATCAGAGCAAGTCAACTCAGCGTGGCACATGCGTGAAATTTGTGTTTTGACCTACATCAATTGGGCGATTTTTGCGAAGGCGTGACATGACCGATCCTCGATTCTTTGGCTATGGCAGCTTGGTTAATCTGGCCACACACACCTACCCGGACACGCAAACGGCACAGGTGTCTGGCTGGCGACGGGTCTGGGTGCAAACAGGCGAACGCGATGTGGCGTTTCTGTCGGTTCAGCCTGACCCGAATTGTACGATTGCGGGCATGATGGCCACGGTTCCGGGCGGGGATTGGGCCGCGCTGGATCTGCGCGAGGCGGCCTATGCGCGCCACCTGGTCACCGCCGAGGTCGCGCAAGGGCTGCTGGAGGGCGCGCTTTACGTGGTGCCTGGCGCGTCGCAGGTTGTGTGCGATCCACCGGCGTCAATCTTGCTGAGCTATCTGGATGTAGTTGTGCAGGGCTATCTGAAGGCGTTTGGGGCGGACGGGGCCGCGCAGTTTTTTGCCACCACGTCTGGCTGGGACCGCCCGGTTCTGGATGACCGCGCGGCGCCGATCTATCCGCGTCACCAACCGCTTGGGCCCGAGGAAACGGCTTGCGTCGACCGTCATCTGGCGCAGCTATCGGCGGTGATCAAACAGCGCGAGTAACCGGGCCTGACGCTGGAACAGGCGTTTTTCCGGCGGCTGTTGGTCGGGACTGCGCAGCACTTTGCGCGCCAGAACCAAAGCCAGCAGGCCAAAGATCATACCGCCCACCGCCTGACCGATCAAAACACCGGGCGCACCCAACCAGGCCGAGCCGAGCAGCACCAAAGGGATCGTGCCCAGCGTGTGGCGGCCCCAGTTGATCCATGTGGAATAAAACGGATGGCCCAGATTGTTGAACGCGGCATTGCTGACAAAGATCAAGCCGTTGAAGAAAAACGCCAAGGCCAGTGGGCCACAAAACAGAAAAATCAGCTCATGGGTGAGGCCGGTGGCGTCAAACAGGGCGACAACGGGTGTGCGCAAGCCAAACAAAATCGCCGAGATCGTCAAAACGACGATGGCCACAAAGATCACGGCAGCCCGGTAGGCTTCGCGCACGCGGGCAGTGTTTCCGGCTCCAAAATTCTGGCCGATGATTGGGCCAACAGCGCCGGACAGTGCAAAAATCACTCCAAAAGCCACCGGGGTTATGCGCCCCACAATCGCCATGCCGGCCACGGCCGCCTCGCCGAATTCGGCCATGGCGCGGGTGACATAGGCCTGGCCGATGGGGGTGGCGAGTTGGGTAAGAATGGCGGGCGCTGCGATTGTCAAAACCGGGGGCAGATCGCGCCATAACCCGCCCGGACTGGGCGTGGAAAAGCCGCCATAGTGGCGCATCAGCGGCAGGATCGCGGTCACCGCAATGGCAATGCGCGCGGCGACCGAGGCCAGCGCTGCACCGGTCAGATCAAGATCCAGGCCAAAGATCAGGATTGGGTCCAGAACCGCATTGACCACGCCGCCCCAGATCGTGGCCATCATCGCCCGGCGGGCATCGCCGTGCGCGCGCAGCACAGCGCTGGCGGTCATTGCGATCAACAAGATCGGCAAGGTTGGCACGATGATCTGCAAATAGCCCACGGCCAGGTCTGCCGTGTCTCCTGTTGCACCCAAAAGTGAAACGAACAGAGCCAGATTGAGCCAGATCAAGACCGTGAAAATGGCCCCGAAAACAACGCCGTAGATCAACGCATGGGTGGCACGTTCGCGGGCCAGATCGACGTCGCCGGCCCCCAATGCGCGCGCCACCAACGCGCCGGCAGCGATGGCCATGCCGATGCTGAAAGAGGTGGTGAAAAACAGGATTGCGCCGGCATATCCGATGGCCGCGGCCAGTTCGGAATTGCCCAACATCGAGATGAACACCATGTCGATGAAATCGACCAGAAACACCGCCATCAGGCCAACGCTGGCGGTCAGCGACATGACCGAGACATGGGCAAACAGGTTGCCCGACAGGAACTTGGCCTGCGCCTCAGCCATATGTTACGCGATCAGCCACGCCCGCGCACAGCCTGAAGCAGTGGCATCAGTGCAGCCATTTCGGGGCCCTTTTCGCGCCCCGTGATCGCCTTGCGCAACGGCATGAACAGCCCGCGCCCTTTGCGCCCGGTGGCCGCTTTGACTGCACCGGTCCAGGTCGACCAGGTGTCAGGCTGAAAGGGCAGGTCGGGCAGCAGCGCCATCGCCTCGTCAATGAAGGCGCTGTCATCCGCATCGACCAGGGGCGCGGCACCGTCACGGCACAGCTCCCACCATTGGCTGAGATCGCTGAGCGTGGTGATGTTGTCGCGCGCCATCAGCCAGAACGGTTCGGCCAACGCGTCCGGAACACCAAGCCCGGCCACCGTGTCTGCAACCTCTGTCAAAGGCAGCGCCTGTAGGTAATGCGCGGTCAGCGGAAACAGGTCGTCTTCGTCGAACTTGGTTGGGGCTGCGCCGAAACGCGCCACGTCAAAGCCATCAATCAGAGCGCCCATATCAGTGCGCAGTTCCACCGGATCAGACGAGCCAAGCCGCGCCATCAGGCTGAGCAGTGCCATCGGTTCCACCCCGCGCGCGCGCAAATCGCGCAGCGCCAATGTGCCCAAACGTTTGGACAAGGCCTCGCCTTGCGGACCGGTCAAAAGCGAATGGTGTGCGAAACTCGGGGCGCTGTGTCCCAGCGCGCCCATGATCTGGATTTGCGTTGCCGTATTGGTCACGTGATCGGACCCGCGCACCACATGGGTGACGCCCATATCGGTATCGTCGACAACACTGGCCAACGTGTAAAGAACCTGGCCATCACCGCGGATCAACACCGGATCGGACACGCTGGCGGCATCAATCGAGATGTCGCCCAGAATACCGTCGGCCCAATTGATGCGCGCATGATCCAGTTTGAACCGCCACACACCCTGGCCACGTTCGGCGCGCAGCGCGTCGCGCTCGGCCTCGCCAAGCGCCAAAGCCGCGCGGTCATAGACCGGTGGGCGGCCCATGTTCAGCTGCTTTTTGCGTTTCAGGTCCAGTTCGACCGGCGTTTCGAACGCCTCGTAAAATCGATCAATCTTGCGCAACTCATCGGCGGCGGCGGCGTACAGGTCAAGCCGCTCGGACTGGCGTTCCACGCGGTCCCAATGCAACCCGAGCCAGTCCAGATCGTATTTGATCGCATCGACATATTCTTCGCGCGAGCGTTCAGGATCGGTGTCATCGATGCGCAAAATGAAGCTGCCGCCCGCTTGTCGCGCGATCATGAAATTCATCAGGGCCGTGCGCAGGTTTCCGACATGGATGTAACCTGTGGGTGAGGGGGCAAAACGCGTGGTTGTCATCGGGCTCTCCTTGAACCCGGTCCTGTTCTCACAGGGGCAGGCGCTTGTCCAGTTTTCACAAGAGCTCAGCTGGGTTGAACCGGCCATTGTTTGGCCAAATCATCTAGACCGGCGCGGATCAGCTCGGCCAGAACGTCGATATCCACATCCGCCAGTTTGGTGATGTAAACACAGGCCGCCCCGGTCTTGTGTTTGCCCAAGCGCGCCAGAATCGGCTCGAAATCGGCGTATCCGGGCATGATATACAATGACAGCGCTGATTTACGTGGCGAAAACCCGGTGGCAAGCGACGTCCCGCTGCGGCCGCTTTTGTAGACATAGTCATAGTGCCCGTATCCAATGATCGACCCACCCCACATACGCGGTTGAAACCCGCTTACCTTTTTGAAAACATTGTTTAAAATATGCGCATCCTCGGCGCGGCGGGCGGGTGTGACGGTGTCAAGAAACGTGTCGACAGGTGTGTTTTCGGCCTGATCTGGGGTGTTGGTCATGTCACACATCCTATCACATCCGCGCGCGCAGCCCAAACTGTTGATGCTGGCTCCATTGTCCACGGCCTGTGAGGTGCTATGTCGCACCTCAGAACAACTTGGAGCGAACTCATGAGCCAATCACCCCTCATCACCCGGCGCACCGCTTTGGCAGGCGCCGCAGCTTTGCCATTTGCCGCAGCAACCACCAGCCCACTTTTGGCCGGCGGTCACGGCGGCAAAGCCGCAGCCCCCATCGCGCGCAGTTTTCAGCTGGGCGATATGTCGGTCACAACCTTGCTGGACGGCAGCGCGACGCGCGAAGGCCCCAAAGCCCTGTTCGCCAAAGACGTCAGCGACGATGAGTTCCAGTCGCTTTCAGACGAGAACTTTGTCCCGTCAGACAGTGTGCAGTTCTATTTTACGCCAACCCTGATCGACACTGGCCCCGAATTGGTGCTGTTTGACACAGGCCTGGGGCAGGGCGGCATCCTGAAAGCACTGGCCGAAGCGGGTGTCAGCCCGGATGCAATTGACGTTGTGGTCATCACCCACATGCATCCGGACCACATCGGCGGCATGATGAGCGATGGCAAACCTACCTTCCCGAACGCGCGTTATGTCACCGGGTCCAGCGAATATAATTTCTGGGCAGCGATGGATGCGGGCAACCGTGTGGGCGATCTGGTGGCCAAGAATGTCACTCCTTTGGCCGAAAAGATGACCTTTATCGAAGATGGCGGATCGGTTGCCAGTGGCGTAACAGCGATGGCCGCCTTTGGTCACACGCCCGGTCACATGACATACATGCTGGAAAGCGGCGGGCGCCAGTTGGTGCTGACCGCAGATCTGGCGAACCATTACGTTTGGTCATTTGCGCGCCCCGACTGGGCGTTCAGCTTTGATGCAGACCCGGCAGCGGCCACTGCGTCTCGGCGTAAGATCCTGGGCATGCTGGCCGCCGACAAGATCCCGATGATTGGCTATCACATGCCGTTCCCGGCCGCGGGCTTTGTTGAGCCGCGCCAGGATGGCTTTCGCTATGTGCCGGTCAGCTATCAGATGATGGGCTAAAACCCGAACGAATGGCGCGCGTCGATCTGGCGCGCGCTGTCTTCAAAACCCGCTTTGCGGCGCGATCTTTGATCCGTCGGTGAAGCGCGAAAGTCGAAAGGCGGATTGGTCAACCACAGGTGTTGTCCCGGTGACCAAATCCGCCATCAACTTGCCGGCACCCGGCGCAATGCCAAAGCCATGCCCGGAAAACCCGGTGGCGATATGCAGGCCCGGCAGGTCATCAACCCCCGAGATCACCGGCAGCGCATCGGGCGTGACGTCAATCATGCCAGCCCAGCTTTGCACCACATCGGCGTCCTTGAAAGCAGGAAACGCGCTTTGCACAGCGGCCCAACTTTGGCGCAACACGCGTGGCGCAGGTTCGGGGTCAAGGATGCGGCAATGCTCAAACGCCGTGGTGTCCTGCGGCACCCAGCGCCGCGTTTGGCGTGCTTCGATGCGCCAACGGTCAGACAGACGAAACCGCAAGCTGCGCCATTCTGACCTGAGTGCAGGCACAAACGCGCGCGCCAGGCGCAGGCTGTCGGGCACCAGATCCACCGTGTTGTCGTGCCCTGATGCCACAGTATAGCCACCATCGGCGCGCTTGCGCATGGCAAACCCCTTGGACCACAGCGCGGTGTCAGGCCCCTCCACCGGGGTGGTGCGCATAACGGTGTTGAGCACTTTCAACTGGGGCAGATAAACCCCGGCATTGTCCGCAAACAGCCGCGACCATACCCCACCTGCCAGCACAACCGCATCGCACCTGACCCGACCTTTTTCTGTGACAACACCGGTGATGTGCCCGTCGTTTTGCTCCAGACTGCGCACAGCACAGCCAGTGATGATCGTGGCACCGGCGGTGCGCGCGGCCTCGGCGATGGCGGGCGCGGCCCATTGCGGTTCGGCGCGCCCATCGCGCGGCGTGTACAGCGCGCTTTTCATTTTCAATTTGTGACCGGGCAACAGCGCGTCGAGTTCAGGCCCAGTGATCACCCGCGACTCGATCTGATGCGGGGTCAGATGCGCGCTCCAGCGTTCGTTTGCGGCAATCGCGCGCGCGTCTGGGGCGGCAAACAGAATGCCGCTTTGGGTATAGCCGGTCTTGCGCCCGGTGCGCGCATCCATGCCTTCCCAGGCGCGGATCGCTTCCACCATCAACGGGATTTCGCGCGGGTCACGCTGCGAAATCCGCACCCAGCCCCAATTGCGCGAGGACTGTTCGCCCGCAATGACACCTTTTTCGCACAGCAGCACCGATTTGCCGCGCTCGCACAGCTCAAGAGCGGTGCACACGCCAACAATACCGCCGCCAATCACAACAACATCGGCGTGATCGGGCAGGCGATGATCGGTGTCAAACGGTGGCAGCGTTGGTCCAGGCATCGCGGCATTTAGATCAAGTTGTTTCGCCTTTCAAAACACTCTGTTGCGCGTTTGGCATTATTGCCGGGAAACGGGGCAATTGAGACACATTTTGTCGCGGTTTCAGCCCATCAGGACGGATCGCGCCACCGATTTGCGATGGGATAGCGCCGATCCAGCCAAAAAGCCCGCTTGCTGAGCCGGGCGCCGGGGGCCGACTGAAAGCGTTTGTATTCGGAAATATAGAGCAGATGTTCAACGCGCCGCGCGGTTGCGGCGTCAAATCCGGCCTCGACGCAATCGGCGATGGATCCGTCGCGGTCGACCAGAATCTCCAGCATCGCATCCAGATCGGGGTAATCGGGCAGGCTGTCGCTGTCTTTTTGGTCTTCGCGCAATTCAGCCGTGGGCGGTTTGTCGATCACATTTGTGTGGATCACCTCGCCTTCGGGGCCCTTCATCCAAGTGCGGTGATTGGCGTTGCGCCAGCGGCAGGTATCAAAGACGCGGGTTTTGTACATGTCCTTGATCGGGTTATAGCCCCCTGACATGTCGCCATAAATCGTGGCATAGCCCACCGCGACTTCGGACTTGTTGCCCGTGGTCAAAAGCATCTCGCCGAACTTGTTGGACATCGCCATCAACAGCAATCCACGCAAGCGGGACTGGATGTTTTCTTCGGTGACGTCGGTCTCGTACCCTTCAAAGGCGGGAGCAAGCGTGGCGGTGATCGCCGCGCGCCCGCCCGAAATCGGCACATAGTCGTAGCGGCACCCCAAGGCTTTGGCGACAGCTTCGGCGTCCTGAAGGCTTTCGGCCGTGGTATATTCCGAGGGCAACATCACGCAGCGCACGTTTTCCGCGCCAATGGCATCGACGGCGATGGCGGCAACAATCGCCGAATCCACGCCGCCAGACAGGCCCAACAGCACCTTTTTGAACCCGGTTTTGGCAAGGTAATCACGCAACGCGGTCACCATAACCCGATAGTCCTGTTCAAATGGGTCAGGATGGGGCGCAAGAACGCCAGGCACCACGCGCCAGCCCTCGGACGTGCGTTCCAGATCGATATGGGCAATTGTTTCATCAAAAACCGGAAGCTGCACAGCCAGCGCTCCGCCGGGGTTCAATGCAAAACTGCCGCCGTCAAACACCTGATCGTCTTGCCCGCCGACCATATTCAGATAAATCAGCGGCAGACCGGTTTCGACCACACGCGCGACCATGTGGTTCAAACGGGTTTCAAACTTGCCGCGATAATAGGGCGAACCGTTGGGCACCAGCAGGAATTCGGCGCCGGTTTCGGCCAGCGTTTCGGCCACATCCTCGTGCCAGGCATCTTCACAAATCGGCGAGCCAATGCGGGTGTTGCCCACCGAATAGGGCCCGCCCAAGGGGCCTGCATCGAAAATGCGTACCTCATCAAACACGGTTTCGTTGGGCAAATGATGCTTCAGCACCGTATTGGCGATCTTGCCGCCTTTCAGGATGAAATAGGCGTTGTAAAGCTCGGTGCCCTCAATCCATGGCCCGCCCACAGCCAGCGCCGGGCCGTCGGCGCATTCCGCCGCAAGTGCGCGCACCTGTTCGATCGCGGCGGTGTAAAACGCCGGTTTGCGCACCAAATCCTGGGCATTATAGCCTGCAATGAACATTTCCGGGCAGGCAACAAGGTCGGCCTCTGCGTCACGCCCGGCCTGCCATGCGGCTTTGGCCTGAGCTGCGTTGCCTTTTAGGTCGCCGACGACGGGGTTGAGTTGAGCCAGTGTGACGCGAAAACGGTCGGCCATAGTGGGTCCTGCCCTTGTGCAAATCTGTGCGTCATTTAGCAGATCGTGGCGCGAGGGAAAGCGCCTTGCGCCAAAAGGCGTTGCTCCGACAGACACACTGTCCTAGATTCAACCGGTGATGCGTGGTGCGCGCGGGGTCTTTGGGGTATAGAACGTCACATGAGAGAGATTACATCAGCCTTTGCAGTGGCTTTCGCCATGATGCTGTCGCAACCCGCTTTTGCGCAAAGTTCGCAGGTTTTGACCACGCAAGACGACATCGGAGGCGTCTACGAGGGCACCTTCCGCGGTGGTTTGCAACACGGCACCGGCACCTATCGATTGCCCAACGGGTACGAATATTCCGGCGACTGGGCTGACGGCGAAATCAAGGGCACCGGTGTGGCGCGCTTTCCCAATGGCTCGGTCTATGAGGGCGAGTTCGCGAAGGGCAAGCCCGAAGGCATCGGCAAGATCACCTTTGCGGATGGCGGCACCTACGATGGCGAATGGAGCGATGGGCTGATCAATGGTCAGGGCATCACGATCTATGCCAACGGCGCACGCTACGAGGGCAGCTTTCTGAACGCCAAACCGCACGGCATCGGCGTCATGCAAAGCCCGGGCGGCTACGAGTATCGCGGCGAATGGGTCAGCGGCGAAAAGCAAGGCAAGGGCGTGATCACCTATCCTGATGGCGCGGTCTATGACGGCGAAATCCAGAGCGGACAGCGCAACGGCCAGGGCACTTTGAAACTGCTGGACGGGTTCACCTATGTCGGCTTGTGGCGCGATGGTCAGATCGATGGCAGCGGCACGTTCACGCAGCCAAATGGCGATGTTTACACCGGTGATCTGGTCGGCGGACGCCGCGAAGGCACCGGCCGTGTGGTCTATGCGAATGGCGACATCTACGAGGGCGACTTTGCCGATGACCGCCGCGATGGTCAGGGCACGTTCACCGGCACCGACGGTTATGTATACGCGGGCAGCTGGGTGGCCGGGCAAATCGAGGGCGAAGGTCAGGCGACCTATCCCGACGGATCCGTCTATGTTGGCAGTTTCCGCGCCGATCTGTCTGATGGCACCGGCAAGATCACCTATCCCGATGGCTCAACCTATGAGGGCGACTGGGTTGCTGGCGTCATCGAGGGCACCGGCGAGGCGATCTTTGCCAACGGCACAACCTATACCGGTGAATTCCGCAATGCGTTGAACCATGGCCAGGGCATCATGACCTATCCGGACGGCTATCGCTATGAAGGCGCATGGGAAGGCGGCGTTCGCCAGGGGCAAGGCAGTGCGACCTATCCCGACGGCTCGGTTTACACCGGCCAGTTTGAAGCCGGACAACGCGACGGGCAGGGCGAGATCACCATGGCCAGCGGGTTCAAATATGCCGGCGACTGGACCGATGGTGACATCAGCGGCCAGGGCGTGGCGACCTATGCCAACGGCGATATCTACGAGGGCACCTTTGTCAAAGGCAAGCGCCAGGGCAGCGGCACCATGCGCTATGCCACCGGCCAGGAAGCCACCGGAACCTGGGAAAACAACGCGCTGAACAGCAACTGAGGCTAGATCACCTCACCCGCATCCAGCCGGGCCAGAACAGCATCTCCATCGGCCAGCACAGTGGCGCGGCGGTCTTCGTCCATGCGATCCCAGGTGCGGTACATATTGCCCATGCGTGCGTTTTTCGAAAACCTATCGCGGTGACGGATCAGAAAATGCCAGTATAACACGTTGAAAGGGCAGGCCTTTTCGCCTGTCTTGTCGGCCACTTTGTAATGGCAGGATTTGCAATAATCCGACATCCGGTTGATGTAAGCGCCTGACGATACATAAGGTTTTGACGCAATGATCCCGCCGTCCCCAAACTGGCTCATGCCGATTGTGTTGGGCGCTTCGACCCATTCAAACGCATCCATGTAGACCGCCAGATACCACTCATGCACCTGTTGCGGCTCGATCCCGGCCAGCAGGGCAAAGTTCCCGGTCACCATCAAACGCTGGATATGGTGGGCATAGGCCTCTTCGCGGGTTTGTTCGACCGCTTTTGACACACAGGTCATCCGCGTTTCGTCACCCCAATAAAAGCCGGGCAAGTCCCGATCATGCGCCAAAACATTGCGCGTGGTATAGTCGGGGCCTTCCAGAAAATAGATGCCACGCATGTATTCGCGCCAACCTATGATCTGGCGAATGAACCCTTCCGCGGCGTTTATTGGCGCATTTCCCTGCTCCCACGCTGTCTGCACCGCCTCGCAAATTTCCAAAGGCTCCAGCAAACCGACGTTCAAATAGGCCGAGATCACCGCATGCGACAAAAACCGATCCTCGCGCAGCATCGCATCCTGAAAATCACCAAAGCGCGCCAAACCATGCGCGACGAAATGCGCCAAGGCCTGTAATGCGCCAGCGCGATCAGTGGCCAGCCAAAACGGCTCGAGCGTGCCAAAACTGGTGTCAAAACGCGCGCCCACCAGATCCAGGACCTCGCGGGTTATTGCGTCCGGCTCAAACCGCAACGGCCCTTTGAAGCCCATATCTCCCTTGGCCGGTTTGCGGTTGTCGTGATCGAAATTCCAGGCGCCACCAGCGGGCGCATCGCCTTCCATCAACAACCCGGTCTTGCGCCGCATATCGCGGTAAAAGTACTCCATCCGCAATTGCTTGCGCCCCTCGGCCCAGCGCTCAAAGTCGCTGTGGCTGGCCAGAAACCTTGTGTCCGATAGTTGCTGCACCGGGATCGGCGCATCCTGAAGTGCCTTGATCAATCGCCATTCGCCCGGCTCGACCGTCAACACCTGAACTGCGCCGGTTTCGTCAGCACGTCGCAAAATCTCGGCCACAATCGACCCTGCGTTTTCCGGATCGTCCAGACGCGTATAGAGCACCCGCCACCCCTGATCCTCAAGTGCGCGGGCGAACTTGCGCATGGCCGCAAACACAAAGGCAATCTTCTTTGGGTGATGGTGCACATAACTGGCCTCCTCCATCACCTCGGCCATCACCACCACGTCTCGCGCGGGATCTGCCGCTGCCAAAGCGGCTCCTGTCAGGCTCAACTGATCGCCTAAAACCAGAACCAAACGGCTCACCACACCACCTCCTTGCCAGCCCAATCGCGAAAGCCGCCCGTGTCCGAAACTTCAAGCCCATCAATCACCCGGATCAAATTGGCTGCCGCCTCATCCGCAGGTACAGCAGGATGCCGACCCACATATTTTTTGGTAAAGGCCGTGGCCACAGTTCCCGGATGCAACGCCACGCAGATGCTGTTGGGATGGCTGCGGGCCAGCTCAATCGCGCCGGTATGCACGATCTGGTTCAGTGCCGCTTTGGCCGCGCGGTAACTCACCCAGCCGCCCAGGCGGTTGTCGCCGATCGATCCCACCCGCGCCGACAATGCCGCAAACACCGCGCGCCGCTTGCGCGCCAGCAATCGTGCGGCCTCTTTCATCACCAAAGCCGGTCCTACAGCATTCAGCGCGAACTGATCCATCATCGCTGGCGCTGAAATCGCCTTGACCGTCTTCTCCGGCGCTGCACCATCAATTTCCAGCGCTCCAGTGGCCACCAAAATCACATCAAATCCCGGCTCCAGCGCTCCCAAAACCCGGCCGACCGACGCCTCATCAGTCAGATTCAAGCCATCCTCACGCCGCGACAACGCCACAACGTCGCCGCCCCGCGCCCTAAACCCAGTCGTCAAGGCATGCCCAATGCCGCCCGACGCCCCAACTATCAAAACCCGTTCCATAGACCCACACTTAGGGTCTCAACCGCTCACGTCCATCTTCATCTTTCCAAAAAAAACTCCCGCCGGAGGCTCCCACCCAACAACCCGGCCAGGCGCGCAAGATAAAGACTTCCCTTTGCAAGCCACACAGGTATAAATGCCCCCCATGACACCTCAGGCCCATATCCCTATTCTGCGCGCTGCACGTCTCGCGCCGCTAGGCCTGTCTATCCTATTGCGCCTCTGAGCGTGCCATCCGGCGCGCCCGCTCAGAGGAGGCTCGCCGCGCGCCACAGGCACTAGGATTGAAAACGAAAGACACCCAAAATGACACATGATACCGACAAAGACCGCGTCTGGATCTTCGACACAACTCTGCGCGACGGCGAACAAAGCCCCGGCGCCACCATGACCCATGCCGAAAAGCTCGAAATTGCCGGGCTGCTTGACGATATGGGCGTGGACATCATCGAAGCCGGCTTCCCAATCGCATCCGATGGCGATTTCAACGCAGTCAGCGAGAGCGCGAAAAATGCAAAGTACAGCATGATCTGCGGGCTTGCGCGCGACGCGCTCGGCGATATTGACCGCTGTTGGGAGGCTGTGAAACACGCCGAAAAGCCGCGTATTCACACCTTTATCGGCACCTCGCCGCTGCACCGCGCCATTCCCAACCTGACCATGGACGAAATGGCCGAGCGCATCCACGAAACCGTCACCCATGCGCGCAATTTATGTGACAACGTGCAGTGGTCGCCGATGGACGCCACGCGCACGGAA
>JBGCDD010000071.1:0-13728 GCA_045105075.1 Sedimentitalea sp.
GCGGCGGGAATGGTCGCATAAATCGGGTCTTTGGTGTCGGCCAACAGCTCGCGGTAAGCGGTCAGACGGCGATAACCCTGGATCAACTCGTACCCGTCGCCGGCCTGTTCCACCCGGATCGGATTGGACAGACCCAAGGCCTGGATCGAGGCCTTGAGCTCGTCAATCTGATCGTCGCGTTCGGCCAGCCGGTCACGGGTCAACTTGGTTGCCATGACGCTATCAAGCGGGATCAGATCGGTCACCAAGCCGGCCTTTTTCAGACGCACCAGTTCGTGGGCCAGCGCGTCATTTTCGGCGCGGATCGCCGTTTCAGCAGTCTGGCGCGCGGCCAGAGCCTCGGCGTTTTCGGTGATCGCGGCGGCCATCGGGCCACGGCGGGCGGGCTCTGTCCCCGCGGGGACAGGTGTTTCAACATCCTCAAAAGCGATGTCAAAGATCCGGCGTTTCTTGGTCATGGCTGAGCCTCATCAATGTGATCCCAGGCGGTCAGCAGATGGCTGCGAAATTCGCCATAGGCCTGATCAAAGGACGCCCGCGCGCGCCGCCAGGTTTCGCGTGTCATGTCGCGATAATCGATTTCATAGATCGAGCTGAGAAAACGCCCGGATTGTTCAACCGCACGCGTCATTTCAATCGGGTGGGCCGCGACCCTATCGCCGAACACCTTTACAAAGGCCGACTGCATCGCCCGGTGCAATTCGTTGTTCGGCTCGAACCGGGTCAACAGAAACCGCACGTCGGCAAAGGACTTCGGCAGCTGAACTGTCCCCGCGGGGACAGCGCCCTGAAACCGGCCCAGATCCTCGAGCGCTTCGGACAATTGCCCGATGAACGAGGTGGTGCTGTCATATTCCCAATAGCCCGGCCCCGACGGAATATAGAGCACATCGGCAGCAAAGACCGCGTTCATCGACTGATAGCCAATCGCAGGCGGGCAATCGAACAGGATCAGGTCATAGGCGTCATCGGGCAAGCCATCGAGGTAACGCGACACAGCGGCAAAGAACGACCATTCCGGGTTGAGATGTCGGTACTGCGCACTGGCGAATTCGACAAAGGCGGCGTTGGCACAGCTTGGGATCAAATCGATGGTGGGCCAGCTGGTCGGCTTGATGAAATCGCTGACCCGCAGATCCGACAGCCCCATATCGGTGATCGCGCTCGGCAGGCGGCGACGGGGCAGGGCGGCGCCACTTTCGGCACCTTGCGGCGCGGCGTTCATCCGTTCGGTTTCGTGGATCAGATCGCGCGCCATCACGCCCCAGACGGTGAACTCCTCGGCCACATCGCTGAGACCCATGGAATGGCTCAGCGTCGCCTGCGGGTCAAAGTCGACGCACAGCACCCGGTACCCATCAAGGGCGGCGGCATGGGCAAAGTGCAGCGCCACGGTTGACTTGCCGGCCCCGCCTTTGAAGTTGGCAATCGCAGCCCGGATCGCGCGCCGCCCGCTTGGGCGCTGCGGCATCAGCGAACGACGGTTCACTTTCAGCCGGCGGCGCAGCTCGTTGATCTCGCTCAGGGTGTACCAGCGTTGGCGCCCGTCTTCTTCCACCAGACCCTGGGGCAGCGACGGGTCCGCACTCAGCCGCCCGCGCAAAGTGGACTGGTTGACCTTGAAGATCAGCTCGGCCACCTCCCAGCTGGAAAACCGCCGCAGCGTCTTTTCCATGTCGGGTGAATAGGTCTGCTGGCGGATGAACCCCTGCATCTTGAGCGACTGCGTGCGCAGCTGCGCCAGGTCGGCATGGGTAAAGCGCTGGGGCGGTGTCCCCGCGGGGACAGCAGTGGAACTTTGGGCATTTTGTCCCCGCGGGGACAGATCTGCATCTGCCATGATCTGCGCGACTCCTTTTTATCAGGACGTTGATTTCCTCTGTTTGCGTATTTACGATGATTTGCAGAGTTTGGCAAAGTAGAATAATCTAGTGAAGGGGGCAAAGAGCGTCCGCTTTAGCGACGCATCCTGTGAAACCGGCACATTGATTCGCCCCTGCGCCCCAGTGGTCTGGCAAAAACACCACAGATTGGGGGACACGTTCAGGCGATCCGCTGTATATTGGGGGACAAAATCGCCGCAATAGGGGACAGCCTGTGTGTCACCCTATACCTATTAACCTGATTATTTTCTTTTTTTGAGGGGAGGCCCACGCCCTGCTCTTTGACATGTGGCTTGACAGAATCGCCCGAACGGACGCAAATCAGCGCAAGGCTTCCAAAAACGCCGAGTTCGGTGACCAAGGGAGACCGCAAAGGGGCAAAGACCCCGTGCAGAGGCCAGAGCAGGAGACCCGGACCGATGATCCAAAGCAAGGCGGTTGGCCGAAACGCGGCCAGCCTGAAATACGACCTGATCTCAGCGATGGGCGCATTTGCGCTGACCTTGGGCAAAACCGAGCAGCGCCGGGTGCTGCGCCTGATCACGCTGATCACGGCGCGCTACAACTGGACGCGCAATCATCTGTGCGTGGGTCAGCGCGAAATCTCAAAGCTCTGGTCTTGTGATGAGCGCACGGTAAAACGCGAGATGGCCAATTTGCGCGCGCGCGGTTGGCTGGTGTTGAAACGTCAGGGCGCGCGGGGGCGGGTGGCCGAATATGGCATCGATACCGCGCAAATGCTGGCCGACACGCGCGTCGCCTGGGAGGCGGTTGGCCCCGATCTGGTGCATCGGTTGGATCCACCGGACCCAGATGCGTCCGTGGTGCCTTTGCAAGCGGCGGTGCGAGTCGATGCGCCAGATATCAAGGACGGCACCGAGTGGGCCTTGGCGCAGGCCGTGTTGTTTCAGACCGACAGTTCGGCCTATGGCACGTGGTTGGCCGCGCTGAAGCGGGTGGGCTGTGATCACGGGCGGTTGACGCTGAAAGCCCCCAGCCGGTTTCATGCAGCCTATGTTCAGACCCATCTGGAGGCGCGGATTCTGGCGGCGTGTCAGTCGGTTGATGCCAGCGTTGAGGCGATCTGTATGATCGCCTGAGACGCGCGCTCAAACAGCAAAAAGCAGGCCCTCGCATTGGAAGGCCTGCTTTGATGTCAGGGTGTTGGGATTACAGACCCAGCTTGGAGTCGTCGTTATATGTGCCAACAAGCTTGTTCATCTGTCCGGTCAGGCTGTTCATCGCCAGGAAGATCCGCGCACGGTTTTCATCCGAGATGTTTTCGCCGGCGGCCACCGAGTCGAGCACTGGCTGAATGTCTTCCCAGAGCGCAAGCACGCTGTCGAGACCGGCCAGAATGTCGGGATTGGTGGTTGCGGTGATGCCGGCATTTGGCATGCCAAAGCGCAGCGCCCGCACGGACGCATCATAGATATTGCGCGCACCGGCCAGTTCCTTGAGCGCCAGCTCGGTCGAGAACCGCGACGAGGCCAGACAGACATTTTTGGAAATGCGCTGTGCCAACATCCGCTGCCGTCCGGCAATGTCGATGGTCAGGGCATCGGCCTGCAACAGCGCGGTGGGGTCGGAATATTCGCCCACCAGCACGCTGACCAGATGCTTGGCCGCACCCAAGAGAGGGGCGCTGCGTTCGGCGATCTCAGTAATTTCAACTTCGGTTCCGCCGTTGTCGACAATGTCCTGCGCGATTGTTTGCAAGGGGCCCCAATGCTCGCGCACTTTGGCAATGTCGATCAGCACTTTACGATCGCTTTCTTCGCCTTTCATGTTCAGCTTTGCTTCGCCGAACTGCAAGCCATTGAGGATCAACTCAAACTCAGCCGTGGCAGCAGCAAGCTGTGCGGTGGCTTTTTCGGGCTCGATCCCAGAGAAGGCGTTGCAGGCGGCAGAGGGGATCCGCTGGCTGAGCATGCGCAATTTGCCGGAAAAGTTGATGCGTTCGCTGGCGCCCACATCTTCGACAAAGCTGGCGGGGGTGGGGGTTGGTGTTTCCGCATATGCGGGGCTGCTGATCAGGGTCAAACTTGCGCCGATCAGAGCAAGGATGGCTGTTCTGATGAACATTCTGCGTCTCCTTGAAAGATTTCGGGATGCAGCAGGAGGGGACGGGGGCCGCGCCCTCCTGCCTGGATCATGTCAAATCGGGGCGGCTTAGCCTGCTTTTGGCACGTTGATCCACACTTCCACGCGGCGGTTGATCTGGCGGCCATCTTCGGCAACGTTGCACGCCGAAGGGGCGACTTCGCCGTAACCAGCCGAGGTGAACTCGACCTGTTCCAACCGCGAGCCAACATAGTCGCGCAATTCGTCCATCACGCTTTTGGCGCGACGCTCAGACAGGGATCGGTTGCTGGCAAAGGCGCCAACGCTGTCGGTGAAGCCAACAAACATGACCTTGGTGCCCGATGGCTGGTTTTCCAGGAAGTCCGCAAGACGTTTTTTATCCAAGATGCCACGCTCGTCCAGGTTGGACGATCCGGTGCGGAAGCGGAACGTGGTGGACAGGCGGTCATAGTCAACCATCTGGCCCAGCATTTCGCGCATCACGTTGCCTTCAAACGGGTCAACATCGTTGTTCAGCAAAGCCCGGGCCCGTGCGCCATCCAGCGGCATCGGGCGTTGGTCGATGCCAAGGCTGATAAAGCCCGACTTCTGGATCACGCCGTCCGCATCAGGGGACTGTACGAAATTGATGAACGAGTCGGATTTTTCCGTCAGCGTGTCGGCGCGGTTGTAGAGATACAGACGACGCTGCAGAGCGTATTCTTCTGTGCGGGCCGAAAACGCATCTGGGACCATGGTGATGCCGCATTCGTTGACCAGCGACAACGGCTTGGCGCCACGCTGGAAGGCGTAGGACACGAAGCCAATCGCGTTGACGTCGTTGTTCACCGCACTTGCCATCACAGTGTTGTTGCTCTGGACCACGTTGTTTGCGCCTGCAGCCACTTCGTCAGAGCCATAGATGGCTTTGCCGAACACCGCGCGCGTGCCAGAATCTTGCTGACGGTCCATCACTGAGATCGGGGCGTCATCGCCGCCGACATCGCTCCAGTTGGTGATTTTGCCGGAATAGATGTCGCCCAGCTGTGCCATGGTCAGCGATTGAACAGGGTTGTCGGGGTGGGTGATCACAACCAGGCTGTCAACGGCGACGATGTGTTCTTGTTTGGGGCTGATCATATTGCCAGCGCCGGCGTCGCGCAGCGCGCGGGCTTCGGCGGGCTTGATCCGGCGCGAGGACATGCCGATTTCCGCCTGCTTGTCCAACAGCTTTTTGAAGCCATCACTGGACACCGAGGACGACACCAGGTAGCTGCCGATGGGGTCGCCAAAACCCTGATCGCCGATCAGTTCCGCGATGACTTCACCTTCGTTGGAAGTTGCCGTGACGCTGGATTCTGCGTCCTTGTAACCGGCAAAGCCTTCCAGAAGCAGCGGCATCAGGCCCAGACCAACAGTGTCGGATCCGGCCAGCAGCACATCTGCTGAACTGGTTTCAATGACCGGGCAAGCCAGGCCTTCACAGCGCACGCGCGAGGCGGCGATGCGCAATTCGCCCAGCCCGGTTTTCACCACATAGGCATTGTCTTCGAAGGCAACAAAATCACCCACGATATTCACGGTGCCGTCCGATGACTTCAATGTCACCTGATCGGCGGCGGCCAGAGTTGGCATCGCAAGTGCGCCCAACACGGCCAGCGCGCAGGCGGCACTTGTCTGTCTGAGAACTTGTTTCATGATCATTGCGGTCTCCTCTTTCTGTATGCTCGACGTTCCGCAAAACGGTCGCGTGCGTGACTACTCTCACGGCTTTGTGCGACCGCGCGTTCTGCGCGTGTCAGGTCAATGAACAAGGCAAGGTATTGTTTCCAGGTTAGGCAAATTTTAGGCAAATTTGCGAAACCGTTGCGGCAAATGATAATTTGTTAATTTTTCATTGCGACGGGGATACGAAGGGCAGATCTGTGGTGTTCAGATCACAGCAGGCGCGAGAACGCGTCCATGACATGGCCGTAATTATCTGATTTCATGCTGAAAATCAGATTTTCATTGGCACTGGTTGCGTAGCCAAGGCAGTGATCATCTTTGCCGGTTTCGATGAACAGGGTCAGCGATGGGTCGCTGTGGCTGGGACACGCGGCGGCGCGTGCGTTTTGAAAGGCGGCTATTTGGGTGGCGGCCACGGCCTTTAGTACGGCCACATCCGGGGCGGCGCCGTCGCTGGCGGTGATGCGCCCGCGCGTCAGCTGGATCATGGCACGGGTCTGATCACCGGCGCGCGCCTTGAAACGGTCAAACAGCGGCATGTCCGCGTCATCGGGTTCCGGTTCCAGCCCCAGATCCTTGATCAGCGCCGACAGCGACAGGCTGTCGCCCGATGCGGCAGTGACTTTGGTGGTGTGTGTGCTGGTGACGTGCAGATGCTCGGCGGTTTTGACAAAGCTGTGCATCAGATCGGCCAAGGCGGTGCGCGCGATGGTGTTTTCCATCGAAAGCGCGGCCCCCAGCAGGGCGGGTGGTGCGCTGAGCGCGCCTGTTGTCTCGATCAAACGGTGCACACGGCGCCCGGCCACATCGATGCTGAGCCTGCTTGGCCCTGAGTCAAAGCGCAGGGTCACCGGCAACACCGTCTGGCTGATTTCCGTGATGATCAGATCCAGAAGCGCGCCGCGCCGTTTGAGCACGCGCGCGCCACCCTCGCGGGGTTCATCCTTGGTGGCCAATGCCTCGAGCAATGTTTGCAAAGCGGAACTCATGCGCTGATGCTTTGCGGTAGGGTGCTGCGGGCGTCGGCCAGAAAGCTGTCCAGATCGATGGACTGCTGGCACATGAACAAATAGGCCTCGCCCGGTTCGTCGGGCGCGCGCAGGAACACAAACAACCCATGGACGACGTGTTTGATGGCCAGATCGCATTGCCCCGAACCCAAGGCGGGCACATCGGGTTTGCCCAGCGTCAGCCCGGCCTCGGCGCACAGTTCGTCCAAGGCCTCGCGCGGCACATTGATGCCATCGGCGGTCATCAACGTCACCCCGGTTTCGATATCGGCATAGGCCGCGATCAAACAATCAGGATAGGCCCCGGTCAGGGTGTTGAGAAACTCGGCTTGCATCGGTGTTCCGTGACTTCTTTCAATGGCTTGTGCGGCTCAGGGATAAGCGAAATTTGCCCCCTGAGCCAGCCTTTGCCAAAACAACGTTAACGACGGCTCATCCGGTGATCCCGAAGGGTCGGTTGCGGCGCGCATTTCCTTTGGGTTTGACCCGGCGCGGCACGATTTGCGGACCGGTCGGAACCTGACGGGGTACAGTGCGCGCGGGCGCCATATTGAACTTGGGTTGCTCGGTCTGGACGGGGGCGTCTTGGGGGCTGTGCTCCAGAGGTGGGCTGTCGTCCAGCGTGTTGATCAGGTTCAGCAGATGATCGGTGAACGCTTCGGCACCGCTGGCAACCCATTGATCGTAATCCTTGAAACCGTGCAGCGCGTGCAACAGCGAGATTGGAAACACCTTGTCAAACAGGCCTTCGGTTTCGCGGGTGACGCGGTTCAGAACACGGTTGCGGTCGCCCGGGTTGGTCAGTTTGTCAAAGCGGGTGACCAGCAGCACGCTTTTGGCCTGCACTTCGGGGGGAACCGTGTCCCAGACCGCGGATTCGGACTGGCGCCAGGCCTGGGTGGCGTGGGTCAGCCAGATCACCGCATCGGCATCGACCAGAACCCGTTCCCAGACTTCGCTGTCCATGTTGGGGTCGGAAATGCCAGGGAAATCGATCAGATCGCAATGATCCAGAATATCGGCCTGAAAATGCAGGTGGATCAGGCGGGTGTCGTCAAACGGCACGCTGTCCAGAGTGCCGCGCGACACCGGCTCGGTGGAGCCATCCAGACACACACGGTGATCGCCGCCTTTGCCCTTTGACATCCAGATCGGCGGCAGACGGGTCGCGGTCACCTGTTCGGGCAACGCGCGTCCACGTAGCAAAATGTTGCACAGCGTGCTTTTGCCGGCGCTGAATTCGCCCATGATTGCGATGCGTGGCTTGCCCGTGGGGGTCTGGTGGGGGTCAAAAGTCATGCGGCGTCTCCTCGTTCCGACCACTGGGATCCGTCTGGGTCCATGTCGAGTTCTTCAAAAATGATTTCAAAAAGGGCATCGCGTTCCTCTTGCGAGGTAACGCCAAACAGGCCGTGCAGGTCCTCAATCGCAATGTGTGATTTGGCACAAATATCGTCCAGCACCAGCCGTTGCTCGGTCATAAAGTCGGCCAGAGCGGCCAAAGCGCGGGCGCGGATTTCTTCGGTTTGTGTGCGGCGCAGATCATCCACCATGGGCGTGGTTTCCGCCTCGATCAGATCGCGGAACCCTTGGGCAAATGAGCGATAGCCCTTACGTTGGCCCCACCAGCTTTTCCACCACGAGGTTTTGACATCCAGCGCGATGGTCTGGGCCAGCCCGACAGGGGGCGGCACATCCGGCGCCGAAGGCGGTTCGATCGCAAAGTTCTCGGGCTCGACGTCAAAAATCTCGCCATAGGCCGTGGTCAGCTTGGCGGCGTTGTGTTCAAAATGCGCGTTGATTTCGGATTTCGCCGAGTTGCGCATCACCTGATAAGCGGTGCGCATCAGCAGGCGCAGGCCGTCGGGGCTGTAGTTCCAGACATGGCCTTCGCCGTAGTTTTCCAAATGGCCCAGCAGGGAATCAAGAGCGCGGCCCAGAAAGCGGTTGTGGGCCTGATCGACCCGCGCGTCGAAGCTGTCAAACACCCGCTGAAGCGCTGCATTCAGATCTTGCTGGGCGCTGCTTTCAATCGCGTCAATCTTCTGGTCGATCTCCTCTGGGCTGAGCTTGAGGATCTCGTCGCTGTTGGCGCGCACCGAAATCATGCTGGAGGACGCCCGCAGACCCGACACCATGTTGGCGGCCCGTTTGCGCGCACTGTTCAGCGTTTTCTTGCCGCTGCTTTCAACGACGCGTTGCGAGATTTCGTGCCACAATGCAGGCACGCCGGACAGCAGCCAGGCGGCGCTTTCCTGATCCATCGCATCCAGATCGTGTTGCGTGCTCAGGCCGGTGCCATAGTCTTCCATGGCGTCAATGCTGGCCTCGGGCAGCTCGTGCAACGTGTCGGTCAGCGCGGCATTGGCCCAAAGCCCGCTGCCGAAAACGATGGTGGGGTTGTCGGGGCCGTCATGTTTGGCCAGTGTTTTCAACAGGCTGGCACGGACCTCGCCGACCTGTTCGGTCGGGTTCTCCAGCTCGTCGATGCGGTTGACAAACAATATGATCTGGCGCGCCTTGACGTTGGCGATCAGCCGGATCAGCCCCATATCCACCGCGCTGAGCGCTTGGTGCGCCGACAGCACAACCACACAGATCTTGCTGTCACGGATCGCGCGGATGGTGATCTGTTCGCGCATCAGGAACGTGTCATTCAGCCCCGGCGTGTCGCGCAAGGTAATGGCGCAGGGCAGGTTGGGTGCGTCCAGAAACAGATCGGCCGAGCGGGTGATATCAGCGAACTGGCCCTGCCGGTCGCGCGCCGATCCGGTTTCAAAGTCATCGCCCAGACAGACATAGCGCTGCACCAGCGCGTCATCGAGATGCTGAAAATTATGGGTTTGACCCAACAGCATTTCGAACTTGCGCCCAAGCCGCTCGCGGGTTTTTTCGTACATCTTTGTCACTTGCGCCTGCAGGCGTTCGTGTTCTTTGTCGGCGCCGGTGCGGGCCGACAATTCGCCGATGCGCCCGCCGTTTTGCACCAGATTGTCCCATTCATCGCCGTCAAAAAACTGAAAGCTGGCCATGGGGCTGCCGGGCGCGCGCGGGGTGTTCAGATGGATCGAGGTGACAACAGACGTCCACGGGTTCACGTCCGCAGGCAACAGGCCCGGGCGCGCCGCCAATGCATTGACCAACGTGGTTTTGCCGGACTTGATCTGGCCGATGAAGGTGATCGCGGGGGCAAAGCCGTCAAGTTCGTGCTGCATCGCGCGGGTTTTGCGCGCAATTGCGTCGCCGCCGATCGAACAGATGTCTGCCAGCGTTTCCTGCAGATCTTCCACGTCCTGACGAAAGGCGCGCAACGGAGCAAGCCCGTGTCCGGCAAAGTCGGGTACCGGCGCCGCAACAGGTGTTGAGGCGGGATCGGTCTGTGGTGTCATGTCCATCGCGTGTCTCCTGAAACCCGGAGGAAAAAAAGGCAGTCGGGTATAAACTGATTACGGTTCACTGTGTTTCGATTCGTTGTGACAAACGTGTTGTCTGTGTTGGTCTAGGCCGCCCTTTCGGTGTCAAATCCGCGTTTTATCTGAAGCAGCATGGTCACGGCGTCGGCCGCGCAGTTTTCACCGCCCTCAATGCGCAACAGTTGAATAAGGTCTTCTGCGTCCTGGGTCTGGGCGCGCAATTGGGCCAGCGCCGGAGTGTCGGGCAGCGCGGGCCGGCTGAGGTGTTCGCTGAGCCAGGTGATTTCGGCAGCGGAGCGTTTCAGGATCTGGTCCGGGGCGTCCGTTGCCATGTCTTTGAGTGCAGCACCTGCGCTTTGCAGCCGGTCGGCGGCGGTGTCAAAGGCGCCGTTCAGAACGGTCAGATCAACCACCGGTTTGGGTGCTGGTTTTGGTTTTGGTGCCGGTTTTGGCGCGGCCACAGGTTTTGGTTTTGGCGCAGCTTGGGCCACACGGGTCGGTTTTACCGGAACCGGTTTGGCCGCTGCTGGTTTGGCTGATGTCACGCCAAGCTGGCCACGATGGGCGTGCAGCAAGATATCGGCCTGATCCACGATCGCCTGGCGACCGCGTTCGATCTGGCGCAACAGTGTGGAAATCAACGCGGTGCCACCCGAGGCGCGCAGCCGGGCCTTGTCGACCCCACCGGGTGCTGCGCGTGCAATTGCGGCGTCTTGCGCAGAGATCCCCAGAACATGGGCAAATTCACTGCCCGACCGGCGGGCCAGCTCGTTG
This sequence comes from Sedimentitalea sp., assembly GCA_045105075.1. Classification (GTDB taxonomy): domain Bacteria; phylum Pseudomonadota; class Alphaproteobacteria; order Rhodobacterales; family Rhodobacteraceae; genus JBGCDD01. The sequence goes on from JBGCDD010000071.1 coordinate 10,873, forward strand.
ATAATGTCTTCGCGCGGAGCCCCAAACAGATCTGTGCGCGTGCGCAGCAACAGGGCATGGTCCTTGATCGCATCGGGGGCCTCGGCCCAAAGCGTTTGCTCGCCGGCGTCAAATTCCTCGGTGCACCAGATCGCGATATCGGCCTGTTTGCAGGCCCATTGCAGTGCGCGCATCTGTTCCACGCGGTCCGGCGAGGTGACGATTTCCAGCAAAGAGATCTTGGTCAGGGCAATCAGCGGCGCTTCGATTTTGAGCATCACCGGATCCATCGCGGCAAAGCGGTAGAAATCGGGGGTGCCGTCTTCGGTCAGCTGAGTGCCGTCGGGCAGGGTGAGCGTGCTGCGCCATGCGTCGCCGTGCCCAAGGTGCAAGGTGCAAAGCCGCAGCGCCAGCGGCACCAGATCTTCGCCCGCCAGCAAATTGAGCACCGCAGATTTGCCAGAACCGGGACGGCCCAACAGCACCACACGCGTTGTGGTTTCAAGCCGCGCCATCAGGGTTTCGGCCCTGGGCTGGACGGCGTTGGGCAACACGGCGGCGGCAATGGCTTGCGCCAGTTGGGCTTGGGTGTCGGCCTGCTGTTGAGCAATCTGGCTCATGGTTTACACGCTCCCCGAGGCGCGAACCGTGTCATAGACGACATCGGTTTCAGCCTCGGCTGGGGTTTCAGTTTGGGTGGTGTCGCTGTCCGGTTTTGGATGCACCTTGGCTGCAACCTCCGCTTTTGGGAGCACCTCAGGTGGAACCTGCGGCTTGGGCGGCGGGGTTTCGTCGGGGGCGGCAAGCGGTTGACCATCCATTCCGACCACACGGGTCAGGCTGGCGGTGTGATCCTCCATCGAGCCGATCGGCTTGGGGATGATCTTGCGTTCAACCGGTTTCATGTGGTTCAGCTTGATCACCGAAAACGACACGTTGTCCTGATCGGGATCGTTCAGCTCGGCCACAGCTTCCAGCAGATGCCCGGCGATTTCGGCCGATTTGCGCCGCCGGTACTTGTGCAGGATCTTTTGCAGGCGGGGTTCGCCCAGATATTGCAGCCCGTCCGAAGACACCAGCACAACGTCGCCCATCTGCAACTCGAACGGTGTCATCGGGCAATCGGATTTGGCAATCGACTGGCCAATGATCACCGAGGTCAAACAGTTGCGATCCGGGTGATTGGCGGCTTTTTCCGCGCTCAGCAGGTTTTGCTGCACCATGAAATCGATCTGCGGCGCCATTGAGTGGTCTTCGTTCAGCTGGCTCAGCTTGCCGGCGCGCAACAGGTACAGCGGACTGTCCCCGACGCTCATCCAGAACAGCCGGTTTTCCACCAACACCAGAGACAGCAACGTGGCACCCATGCCCCGGGCTTCGGGGTTGGCTTTGACGAAATCGCTGATTGTCGCATTGGCACCAGCGGTGGCGGCGGCAAAGCAATCGGGGATATGCTGTTCCTGATCGGCAAAGGTCGCCGAGCGGAATTTCAACTCGCTGTAGACTTCGGTGAGCACGATTTTGGACGCAACATCGCCCGCTTCGTGCCCGCCCATGCCATCGGCCAGAACGGCAACGCCGCTGTCCATGCCATAGGGAAAGTCGGTGATGATGGCGTCTTCCTGGTAATCCCGCGCACCTTGCGACAGGCCAGAAGCCACATCGTATCGGGGTTCAGGCGATCGCCAGATCATCATCGTTCTCCTCGTCTTGCTTGGGCGCGTCCCAAGAGAAATCGTCGCTGATCAACGTCTTGAGCAGCAAAACAGTCTCGCCGATCATGATCTTGTCGCCGTCACTCAGCGTTTCGTTGGAAATGACCGGCTTGCCGTTCAGGCGCACGATGTTGGCTTTGCCGCCGTGACCCAGCAGGAACGAAGAGTCCGCGGCGTCAAACACAATGGCGGCGTGGTTGTTGCGCGAGATCGCGGCGTCGCCGAAATCAAGCTGGATCGCCTGGTCTTCGCCGCGCCCGATCTGGGCCATGCCGGCGGTCAGGGCAAAACAGTGGCCGCGCCCGGGCCCTTCGGTCACCAAAATCCAGCCCACAGGGAACTGGACGCGCTCGGTCGGGGACACCTGCTTGCTGGCTTCAAACACATCAACCGACGCCCCTTCCGAGGTGTCAAAACCGAGCAGACGGGTCCGATTGCGCCGGGCGCGCGACGCGGCGCGGTCCGGGGCGGCCACGCTGTGGGCGGCCTGCGCGGAAGCGGCACGGATCGGCGTCACCTCGGCGGTGGCTTCGGCGGCGTCGTCTTCCAGATCCCAGATGTTGACCCCGGACTGGCGCGGTTCACCGACCGTGTCGGCCACCTTTTTGATGGTCTCGGCATTGGTTTCGCGCGGTCTGGGCTTTGGCTTTGGGACAATTGTGTCAGCCAGGATCAGCGGCGTGGGCGCGCGATCCATTGCGGACACCGGGGCTTTGGCCTTGGGCGATTGTTCGGTATTGGCGTCCTTGCGGCCAAAAAACGAATTTAGAATTCCCATCTCTCTATCCTCAATTGTTTTGCTTTTCTTGCGCGGGGTTCAGTTGGTCGAGACCGTTGCAGACCCGTCGAACGGGAAGGCAGAGGCCCAGGTGTCGGCGCCGCGTTTGACGGCAAAGTTGAATACGGTTGTCCCTTGCAGGATCTCGCGGGTCAGAATGTCGCGCATCGCAGTGCGCCCGCTCAGCACTTCGCTGGTGGCCAGATATCCAAACATCACGTCGCCGGCGCGCAGATCCACATCCAGCCCACTTGGCACTTCGGCCACGCGGGTCAGCCAGGTGTCTGCGCCATTTGGCAGCACGGATTCAAACACCAGACCATTGCCAAGTGCGGTGCGGTGAATGACCGGAAAGCTCCAGATCTGTTCCTGCGTGGCGGCGGC
>JBGCDD010000072.1:0-18217 GCA_045105075.1 Sedimentitalea sp.
CGTGATCGACGCACAGCGCGACGCTTTGGCTGCCAGCACCAAAGACGCAGGGTTTGGCCCGCAGGCGCCGCGCGATATCGATGTTCTGGGCGGCGCCAACGACCGCGCGTTTTCGCAAGCCCCGCATTTCACTCAGATGAATCTGTGCAACATTCACTTCCACGCAGGTGCCGAGCACAAAGGCGGCGAATTCACCGCCTATGCGGGCAATGGCGACGGCAAAGGCTATGGCACCGGGTTTGAATACACCGGCACGCTCAGCGCCGCAGAACTGGCGCCAATTGCCGCGCCCATCGGCGATGTGGGCCATGGCGGGTTGGTGCCCGGCGACACGATTGAGGTGCATTACGTGCACACCACCGCTCAGGTCACGCCCGGCCCGACCCTTGGCGCATGCCTCAGCGATGCCATCGGCAATCCGCAGTTGCGGGTGGAAACCCAGGTCTATGTGCTGGTCAACGACGCCGCAGCGCTCGATTTTGTGACCCTAACAGCGCATGATCTTGTGGACGGCGTGCACCAGGCGCTGAACATCCCCACCAACACTGGCGCGCCAGTGCAATACGAAGGCTCGACCACCGGACCCAGCTACAATCAGGCGGGATCGCCGTTGCAGGTGTCCTGGAGCGTGCGTCCCAAGGTCGCCAAGGTTAACATCGCCACCGTCGCCACATGGTTTGAAGGCAACGCGTTCAACGAAGACCACGCCCACGGCGTGCGCAACCTGGTGCGTAATCCGGCTCTGTTGTCCCAAATCGACTGAGCTGGGCGGCGATGACCTGAGTTCCGGCGCAGGTCATCGCCCATTGCAAAATCAGCGGTGCTGTCTTTTAGCTGAGCCATGTTGTTTCGTACCAAATTTATGACCGCCTTTTTCGCGCTGGCTTTTGTGGCGATTGGGGCGGCGGGGCTGTTGATCCTGTCATCGCAGCGCAGCGCCTTGAACCAGACCCGCACAGAATTGGCGCACGAGAGTCTGTCGGGCTATTTTCAGCTGTCGGGTTCGGTGTTTCGCACCTTCAAACAGGCCCGGCGCGATCTGGTGTCAGGCTCGGGCGCGTTCGAGTTCGACTTCGATCAGTCCGCACGCGACATTCAGACCACTCTGGCGCGGATCAAACAGATCTTGCGCGCCGAAACCGTGCTGGCGGGCGTCACCGGCAACCAGTTGGCAGATGTGGCCGAGTTGCGTGGCGAGATCACCCAAGCGCTCGAGCGGATCAAACACGCTTCTGGGCTGATCTTGGCAGGGCAACACGAAACCGGACGCGCGCTGGCCATTGAAGTGCTGGAAGGACAGGTCGATGTGCGCATCGCGACTCTGATCGAAGAGGCGACCACGCTGGAACGTGCGGCGCTGGCGCGCGCGCAGCAGGACATCATGGCGTTTCAGACCCGCGTGCGTAACGTGGCCTGGCTGGCGGTTCTGGTGGCCTGCGTGTTGTCGGGACTGATCCTGGTCACTCTGCTGCGCCGCTTTCGCACCGGGTTGCGCGCGCTTGAGGCCGGCGCCATCGCCTATAGTCGCAACGATCTGGATTACGTGATCGACCTGCCCGGCCAGGATGAATTGTCGGCGGTGGCACATCGGTTTTCGGGCATGGCGCATCAGATCCAGATCAAACAGCAGGCGTTGGAAAAGGCGCGTCAGGATCTGGAATTGCGTGTGGCGCAGCGCACTCGGGAAGTCTCGGCCGCCAACGCTGAGCTGCGCGAAAGTGACAGCATCCGGCGCCAGTTTTTCGCCGATATCGGCCACGAGCTGCGCACCCCGGTCACCGCCATCCGGGGCGAGGCCGAGGTCGCGCTGCGCGCCAGCACCGCACGTTTGAAAACCCAGGAAGCGGCGTTGAAAACCATCGTGTCGCTGTCAGAAGAGCTGACCGCAAATGTCAGCGACCTGTTTTTAATCGCGCGCGAACAGGCTGGCGTGCTGGATTTTCGCAATGCGGATATGGACCTGCGCCAGGCCGTGGAACTGGGCGTGGAACAGATGCAAAGCCTCAAGGTGCAAAAAGGCGCGCAGATTGTCACCGATGCTGCCGCCACACCGCTGCCGATTTCGGGCGACACGGCGCGGGTGGCGCAACTGGTGCGGCTGCTGATCGACAATGCGTTGGAACACAGCCAGGGCGCGGTGCGGATCACGGTGCGAACCGCGCAAAACGAGTGCCATGCCGAGCTGAGCGTGTCCGATGACGGCCCCGGCATTCCCACAGCCGAGTGGCCCCGGATCTTTGACCGGTTCGCCAAAGGCGCACGCAAATCGCGCCACGCGGCCTCGTCCACCGGGCTGGGGCTGGCCATCGCCAAGTCGATCACACAGGCCCATGGCGGGCAAATCAGCGTTGGTGCCGGCCCCGAAGGTGGCGCTGAATTCATCGCCCGTTTTCCGTTGCGGGTCGCGTCATGAAAATCCTGCTGATCGAGGACGACGCGCGCATTGCCACCTTTTTGGTGCGCGGATTGGGGGACGAAAACCACGATCTCACCTGGACGCGCGACGGGTTGGAAGGTCTTGATATCGCGCTGAAACAATCCCACGACGTGATCATCCTGGATCTGATGTTGCCGGGGCTGGACGGGCGTGCGCTGTGCCAAAACCTGCGCGCGCAGGGCATCACAACCAAGATCCTGATGCTGACCGCGCTGGAAACCACCGCCGATCTGGTCAAGGGGCTGCGCATGGGCGCCGATGACTACCTGACCAAACCCTTTGCCTTTGACGAACTGACCGCCCGGCTCGAGGTGCTGGGCCGTCACCCCCCTGCCCCGCCTGATCCGCAGCAAAACGTGCTGAGCACCGGCGCGCTGCACTTTGATACCGATGCTTTGGTGGTGACCTATGCGGGCAACAGGATTGACCTGACCTCGCTGGAATACGCGCTGCTGGAGTTTTTGATGACTGAACAGGGCAAGGTGATCAGCCGCGCGCGGATCCTGAAAAACGTCTGGGGCACGTCCGAGGATCCGCTGACCAATGTGGTCGACGTCTATATCCGCAGGCTGCGCGCCAAGCTGGCCAATTCTGGCGCCACCGGGCGGATCACCACCATTCGCGGGCGCGGCTACCGGTTGGAAAACTGACCCCCGGAAACCGGAAAAAACGACCCTGAACCGGGCCGTTTTCCACTTGTCAAACGGGGCTGGGGCCCCCGGTACGGGTTAATCTCAATAGCTGTAGGTTTTACCGGTTTTGATCGCCTTGCGCAGCGATGTTTCGGGCCACGTCGCCGCCCCTCCGCGCGCTGTGATCTCGGCCAGTTGCACGCGTGCGCCTTTGATGTCACCGGCGGCCACCAAGCCCTGCCCAAAATACGAGCGTGCCAGAATGTTGTCGGGGTCGGCCTTCAGCGCGGCGGTGTAATACTGCATGCCCAGATCCGACCGCCCGGCCTTGCGGTGGGTAAAGCCATAATAGGTCAGCACCCGGCTTTCGGACTGATCGCCCATCGCCGCCAGCACATAAAGCGCGTCGTCATAGCGCCCCGAATAGGCCAGTTCGCGCACAGCACCATAGCGGGTATCATCATGCAGCCGGTTTTCCTTGGCATCGACACACAGCTTGGTCTTGGCGTCCCAGATTTCACCGCCCTTGCAAACGGTTGTTGTCTTGGTGGATTTGGGCGGGTTGTGATCAGACGAGCCTGCGGCAAAGGCCGAAACCGGCAAAAGCAGGGCTGTCATCAAAACGAAAGAGCGCATTTTAAATTCCTTTGGTTCGGTTGTGTGCTGAGGTTACGCACGGGCTGAGCGGTTTATTCACGCCCTTCACGCTCTCGTGATATTTTTGTCCAAAGACCGGCTTAAAAAATCTGTGCGCGCGGACGGAATAATGTGGCCGGGCGGCGCGTAATACCCATCAAGACCCCATGAAGAAAGGCGCAATTGAACCCCAAAACACATCATTCGATCCCACGTTCCGGCGGTGGCAAGACCCGGCTCAAAACCGCAAGGGCACGCAAAAAGTGTTCCCCTTGCTCAAAGATCATGGTTTTGCTGCAAAAGGTGCGGCACACTGATATCAGGCTGGCACGGCACAACGGCACGGTGGGATGGCAATGACTCCTCAGCAGTTCAAGACAGAGATGATCGGGCTTTTGCCGCGATTGCGTCGCTTTGCGATCAGCCTGACACGCTCGGGCCCGGACGCAGATGATCTGTTGCAGGATGCCTGTGCCAACGCGTTGCAAAAATGGGAGCAATACGACCCCGCGCAACCGTTTGATCGATGGATGTTCCGGGTTGTGCGCAATTTATGGGTGAGTGAGGTGCGCAAGCGCAAGGTGCGGATGGGCCAAGGGCAAGTGCCCGCAGAAGAGGCCACCGAACTGCGCGTGGAACACACGGCGGACGAAACGATTGCCGCCAAGCAGGTCTGTGAAAAGGTCGAAGATCTGCCCGAGGGGCTGTCTCAGCCTTTGATGCTGGTTTGCGCAGAAGGATATAGTTACCGCGAAGCATCCGAATTGCTTGGCATCCCCATCGGCACCGTGATGAGCCGCATTCATCGCGCCCGAAAGTTACTAATGTCACGTTTGGCAGAACCGGAGCTTGTGGCAAAATGACAGATATGTCTTTGAAATTAAGCGCCTATCTCGATGGAGAACTGGACGCGGTTGAAGCAGAAAAGATCGAAACGCTGTTGGCGTCCGATCCAGAAGTGCAGGCCGAACTTGATGCTCTGATCGAGGCTGACGTCATGGCCCAAGAACAGTTCGAGGAACATTTGCGCGCGCCTGTGCCGCTGCATTTGGCCCAACAGATCCGCGCCACAGAAATCGATGTCAAACCCGCGCCGGTGCGCCGCCCGATCTGGGGCTCGCTCGCCGCTGGATTGGCGGTGTTTGTGATTGGCGGTGCCGGTGGGTACCTGCTGCAGGATCGGATCAATCCGCCCCAAACCGCCGGATGGCTGGCCGATATCGCTGACTACCACGCGGTTTACGCCAGCCAGGGGCGTCATCTGGTCGAAGTGGGTGCGGATGAATCCGACCACATTCAGGCCTGGCTGGGCAAGACAATCGGCACTCCGTTCACGATCCCCGATCTCAGCGATTTTGATCTGACCTTTGAGGGCGGTCGTCTGCTGGTGGCCAATGGCAAACCGGTGGCGCAATTGATGTATCGTTTGCCCGACGGCACGGTGATCGCCCTGTGTCTACAGCGCAGCGCGGCCCCCGCCACAGGCGCGCCGAGCTTCAACAACCGCACGATCAACGGGTTTGATTTCGTGTCATGGCGCGCTGGCGATGCCGCTTATGTGGTGATCGGACCGGGCGGTCAGCCAAATCTGGATGCCATCGCGTCCAAGGCCGCAGTCGACATTTGACCCCACGACCCTCGCGGATGTGACCCTAGCGATTTTTCCAACGCGACCACAGCCAGTCGACGGTATAATCGAGCACCAGAAACGCGATACAGGCGGCGGCAAAGACACTCACGAAGGTCAGCGCCGCCGTCCACGGGCCAGATGCCTCTGCGGCGCGAAAAAGCCCGATCAGCAGGCCGGAAAAAGCCATCGCGGACAGTCGGTTTTTCATGCGCTCGCGCAGATCATATTTGTCGTACACGGCGTCCAGAGCCTGTTTGCCGGGCAAGGCGATCAGGATCAGTAAGGTGAAAACCTTGTTATCTGTGCTCAGCGCTTGCGGGGGTCTGGACGCGACCCAAACCAAAAGACCGCAATAGCAGGCAAAGGTCAGGATTACAGCCGCAATCAGATACGGCAGGCGGGCGTTTGGGCCTTGGGTTTGTTTTTGCGGCGCATTCATCGGGTCAGGTTAACACGACATTGAGGATAGAATATGTCACGCAAAACAACGCGGAGCCGGTGACCGGTCCGCGTTGTTTGAAAAAGGTACGGCGGCCGGGGCGGCCACCGCTTTTTAAAAAACCGCGCTTAGGCGATCAGAACACAAAACTGGCGTCGGCCAGATCAGCCACCAGTGTGTCTTGCAGCGTGATCGACGTGCCAGCCAGATCATCAATCACCACATCTGCGCCGACTTGGGTGATGTGATTGGCGCTCAGATCCGCAAAGTCGACAATCGCACTGACATCGCGCAGGTTGAGCAGGTCTTCGCCGGTGTCAAAGTCGATGATCACGTCGTCATCGCCCAGATCGCGGAACACAAACACGTCGGCCCCCTCGCCACCGGTATGGGTGTCATCGCCCTTGCCGCCAAACAAACGGTCATCGCCCAATCCGCCGAGCAGCGTGTCGTCCCCTGCCCCGCCTTTGAGCACATCGGCATTGTTGCCCTGCGCGTCTGCGCGTGCGCGATCCACATTGTCACCGCCAATCAACGTGTCATCACCGCCGCCCCCGATCAGCGTATCATCACCGCCCAAGCCGTTCAAAACATTGGCGTTTGCGTCACCAGTGATGCTATCGCCCGCAACCGAGCTGCCGTTGATGTTTTCGATGTTGATAAAGGTGTTGGTGCCCGCCGATCCGTCGATGAACACGGCGGTGCCTTCGGCCACATTGACCTCGACGCCCTTGGGAAAACCGTTCAGCAGCAAGGTGTCGGTGCCCGCGCCGCCGTCAACAAAGTCATCGCCCGCAAACGGATGCAGCACGTCATCACCGGCGCCGCCGATCAACACGTTGTCTTGCGCATTGCCAAAGATCACGTCGGCGTGGCTGGTGCCGATCACGTTCTCAAAGTCGGTGATCTGCGCGCTATGGGTGCCGGTGGCGTCGCTGACCGAGCCGAATTCCGACAAACCCGGTGCGGTGCTGTCGCTGTCCGGCGTGGCCGCTTGCAGCACGCCCTGATGATTGACGTCCAGATCAACGCGCGCGCCTGTGGCCAGCTCTGACAGGTCCAACGTGTCGCCCACTGTTACGTCCGCCGCCGAAGAAGCGGGGCGCGCATCTGCGCCGTCATCGCCACCGTCCAGCACAACATTGATGGTGGACAGAATGTCGCCCACCAGCTCTGCCGTGTCATTTCCGCCGCCGAAGTTAACCTCGATCTCTTCGGTGCGGGTGATATCAAGCTGGAACAACCCGTTGACCGATTGTCCGTTCACGGCGGTGCGCGCAAAGGTGATGCCCCCGGCCACGTCTTCGATCCGCGCAGTGTCATCATTCAGCAGATCGGTGTTGACCAGATCTGTGAAGAAATTCACCTGAACCGTGTCATAGTTGCGCCCGCCGTCCATCTGATCCGAACCGTCACCGTTGTTCCACACCAGCAAGTCCTGACCGGCCCCGCCGCGCATGATGTCATCGCCCTTGTTGCCGATCAGCGTATCGCGACCCGCCTGCCCTTTCAGCGAGTCGTTGCCCAAGCCGCCGGACAGGACGTTGCTTTCGCCATTGCCAGAGATCTGGTCGGCAAAATCGGTGCCGATCACGTTTTCAAAATCATTGGCGGTTACTGTGGCCCCGCCGGTTTCAACCACGCCGGCCTCGACCACGGCGTTGCCACCCGCATTTGCCGTGTCCAGATCCACGGCTGCCGCGGCGCTCAGCTCGCTCAGATCCAGGGTGTCGCCGGTGTCATCATCGCCACCGTCCAGCGTGATATTGATGTCGTTTGCCACATCGCCGACCAGCTCGGCCACGTCATCTCCACCGCCAAAGTTCACCTCCAGCGCTTCGACCTCGGCGATATCCAGCGCAAAAAGCCCAAACACCGCCTGCCCGTTCACCGCAGTGCGCGCAAAACTCACGCCCGAGCCGTTGGATTGAATGCGCGCCGTGTCGAGGTTTTGCAGATCATCATTGACCAGATCGGTGAAGAAATTGACCTGTGTCGTGTCGTAATCGGCACCACCGCGCATCGTGTCCGAGCCATCGCCGTTGTTCCAGACCAGCAGATCGTCGCCCGCATCGCCCAGCATCAAATCGTTGCCCTTGTTGCCGATGATGGTGTCGTCGCCGCTATCACCGCGCAGCGCGTCATGGTCATTGCCGCCCGAGATCGTATCGTCGCCCTCGCCGCCCAGAATGAAGTCGATGCCGTCACCGCCGTTCAGATGATCATCGCCAGCCAGCCCAAGCAGCGTGTCATCGCCGCCCTCGCCTGTGATCATGTCGGTGCCTTGGGTGCCAACCAGCGTCTCGCTCAGCTCGGATCCGGTGATTTCGACAAAGGGCGCGGCGGCTGTGTTTTGGGTGTTTGTGGACATGTGGTGTTCCTCTTTTTCAAATTTGAACGTGATTTTGGACAAGCGGGCGTGATCCGCCCCAAGGGGCGGTTGACATCAGGCCCGCAGGTTCGTGCCGCAAAAGCCGATTGGCCTCGCGACGCGAAAACGTGCTGCGTTCGTGAAAGTGTTCCTGTTGGTCAAGACCGCCAAAGCGTCGTGCCGTGTTGATCTTGGAAGGCTTACGCCTCAGGGTTTTGGTCTATTCCCGGATTTTTTTAATTTTCTTGAAATTGTTTTGAAAGGGGATGTTTGGAAACCTTTGGGAAACCATTGTGGGTCAACCATGCGGATAGGATCAACGTGCGCTTTGGCCATAATTTGACCCAGAATTTTCGATTGAGTGCGGAATAGAATGTAAAGGCGGCGCGTAAGGCTTGGTATGAAAGGCCAGACAATCCGCTGGTCAGATCCGTCACAAAAGGTGTCGACATGAAGCTTTTCTCTGTTCTGTCCATTCTGCTCTGTCTTGCTGCGCCGGCCTTTGCCGCGCCCAAATCCTACACCCTGCAAAAAAGCGCCAGCTCGGTTGGCTTCAGTTGGTTTCTGGGCGCTGAAGAGGTGCGCGGGAGCATGCCGGTGGCCAAGGCCGACATCGTTCTTGACCTGGATCGTTTGCAAAACAGCACTGTCATGGTGGTGGTCGACGTCACCCGCGCCCGCGCCGGATTTCCCTTTGCCAGTCAGGGGATGAAGAGCAAACAGGTGCTTTGGGCCAACAGCCATCCGCATATCATTTTCAAAAGCACGTCATTCAAGCGCAAAGGTGATCGCGCTGTGGTCAAAGGCACCCTGACGGTGCGGGGTGTGACCCGCCCGGCCACCTTCAGCGCGCGGGTGTTTCGCCAGGCCGGTACTGACGCGGGCGACACCAGCCGTCTGTCGGTTCAGTTGAACGGCAGCCTGTCGCGCGCTGCCTTTGGCGCGGATGGATTTGCCGACATGGCTGGCGACGAAATCAAGCTGTCGATTATGGCGCAAATGCAGCGCGCTGGCTAAGGCAAACGCAGTTGTTAGGGAACCCAGGGCGCCTGCCTTGGGTTTTTTCTTGCGTGATTGGTCGCGAAATCCACAAGGTTGATCGCATCAACGCGATTATTTTTGCGCGCTGGTTGGCCTGCTCGAATGTGCGGTTTAGAGCACGAGTGTCGTGAATTTTCTCTTTGCTGAAACCTGTTAATCCCGTTATTCCAAAGGAAAACGATTTTAACGCGAGGTAGGCCATGCGAAGCCACGACGATCTTCTGGATATGAATGCGCGCAGTCTTGCGCAGCAGGCAGCGGTGCGAAAGGCGACGTTTTCGCCCGGTGAGGTCAAGGCTCTGCGGCCTTTTTCGATCTGGGAAATGTCGCAGTTCATGTTCGATGTGCCCGCCGACACGCTGCGTAAAAAGTTGGCCGAGGACCCCAGTGTGCCGCAAGGCGTGACCGAGGACGACGGCCGGCAGCGCTGGTTTTCCCTGACCGAGATCAACGAATTGCGCCGCCGATTGCGTCTGCGTGGACGCTCTTTGCTGCCGGAACGGCCCAAGGGGCGGGCCATGCGCGTGGCGGTCTCCAACTTCAAAGGCGGCGTTGGCAAAACGGTTGTGGCCCAGCATTTGGCCCACGCCGCGGCTCTTGATGGCTACCGCGTGCTGATCATCGACTTTGATCCCCAGGCGACGCTGACCCATTCGATGGGGCTGACCGAAGTGCGCGAATGGAACACAGTTTGGGGCATTATGTGCCGTGATCTGTGCCGCGAGGCGGACCGGATTGCCGACGGCTATGACGACCCTGACGACTGCCCCTTCCCCGCCTCTGACGATCTGCCCGAGGATGTGCAATCTATTGGGGCGCAACGGTTTCAGGACTTCATTCAGCCGACTTGCTGGCCGACCATCGACATCATCCCATCCTGCGCCAACGCGGCTTTTGTCGAATTCGCCTCGGCCCAATACCGCGCGTTGCACAAGGCCTGGAGCTTTTTTGGCTGTGTGTCGCGGTACTTGGATGAGCTGCCCGAGGATCAGTACGACATCATTCTGTTCGATTGCCCGCCGGCGATTGGTTATCAATCGCTGAACGCCGCGTTTGCCGCCGACATTCTCTATGTGCCGTCGGGCCCGGGCTATTGGGAATATGACAGCACGACCAGCTATCTGGGCCAGTTGGGTGATGCGATGGGCGAGATTTCAACCGGTTTTGCGACGCTTGCTGCGGACGCCGGCATTACACTTCCGAAACAGTTTTCCGACATTCGCATTCTGATGACCCGATTTGAAACTCAGAACCCGTTGCACAGCGCGATGATGGACGCATTTGGCAACGTGTTTGGTGCTGATGTGTGTCAAAACCCGATCGAAATGACCCGCGCAGTTGAGCAATCAGGACGGTTTCAAATGTCGGTCTATGAGCAGGATTATCGTCACATGACCCGCGAAACCTGGAAACGTGCGCGGCAAAGTTTTGACCGGGCTTACGGTGAATTCAAATCCACTGTTCTGACCGCTTGGGCGGCGCGCAGTGACAGGCAGGAGGCCGCAGAATGAGCTCGAAAAACAAATTTGGATTTGAGCCGCTGGACGCAGACAGCGTTGCGCCCCGTCGCACTCGCACCCCGGGACCGATGGGCGCGGCCGTTCGGGATGCAGCCGAAACGCTAGCCGAAACCACCGAGGCCAAGGTGGAACAGCGTCGGCGCAATGCAGAAGATGCCAAAGCGTTTCGCACAGCTCAGGATGAGGGTCGGGTGCTGGTCAGCCTGGCGTTGTCCGACATTCAAACAGATGACCTGCCGCGTGATCGTCTTGAGTTGGACGCCGTGGCCACGTCGGATGAAATGGAAGAGCTGAAAGCCTCAATCCGTGCGCGTGGTCAGCGGGAACCCATCGAGGTTTATCTGGATCCGCGTGGTGCGTATCAGTTGAAAAAGGGATGGCGGCGTTTGACGGCGTTGGGTCAGCTGTTTGCGGAGACCGGAGAAACGCAATTTGCGCATGCGGTCGCGCGGATTGAAATAGGGCAGGGCGATCGGCTTTTGCGCTATGTCGAGATGGTCGAAGAAAACGTCGTGCGCGAGGATTTGACCTTTGCCGAAATGGCGCAGGTGGCCATCACCGCTGCGCATGATGAAGGGATCGACGAAGCCGACGCAAGCGTTTTGGTCAACCGTCTTTACGGCGCACTGCACAAAACCAAGCGGAGCTATATCCGCAATTTCGTGTTCCTTTTGACAACGCTTGGCGATGATCTGAAGTGGCCAAAATCAGTCGCTCGAAATCTGGGAGTCGATGTGGCCCGTGCGCTTAAGTCGGGTGAAACTTCGGGGTTGGGGCAATTCCTTGCAGAGTGTGCGTCACCTGCCGAACAGGCGGCAGTTTTGGAAAAATTCTTGTCCGGTGGCAAGGCGAAGGGCGAGAAAGAAACTGCGGCAGCCGAAGTTCTTGAGTTTTATGTTGGAAAAACCAAAGTGACTGCTCGACGCGGCGAATGCCGGATGTCGAACAAAACGGATTTCACGGAAGTTCCAAAATCTCAGTTGCAGGAGGCTGTGAAAGCATTTGAGGCGGCGTTGAAGCCTCGACCTCGTATTCGTTAAAGGTAACCCATGGGTAACTGGACGGTATGATTACCCACGGGTTACCCTGATTACAATCCTGCGGCCTTTGTCAGGTTCACACGGAACCGATCTCGACGTCGTTGATAGCGTCGTGTCATTTCGGCCGAGGCATGGCCCAGTTGTTTCTGGACATATTGCTCATCCACCTGAGCACTTGTCGCAAGGCCAGCCCGCAGGCTGTGGCCGGAAAACAGGGCCAGTCGTTCGGCTTCTGGCAGGTCGCTTCGGATGCCTGCATTCAGCACGGTTCTTTTGATCAAGCGCGCCACATGTTTGTCAGACAGTCGGGTATCAAGGGCGCGTTTGTTGTCGCGGCTGGTGCGGCGAAAGACTGGCCCAAAGTCAATCTTGGCATAGTGCAGCCACTGTTCCAGCGCGTGGACCGGGCATGTTTGCTCGCTGGACCCGCGTGCGATTTCGACTTCACGCCAACCGGTTTTGCCTTGCAGACAAAGGATCACGCCTTGGTCCTGAATGTCGATCCAGCCACCGCTGTCGAGCGTGTCATCGCGCCCATGATCAAGGCTGACGATTTCTGAGCGGCGCAAACCGCCTGCGTAACCGTTGAGCAGGATGGCCCGATCGCGCAGGCCGCGTAGATCGAAAGGCAGGGTGGCGATCATGGCCATCAGGTCGTCGGCCAGGATCGCTTCTTTTTGAACGGGAGGGCGGGCGTGTTTGCGTCGAATCCCGGCCAACACGGTTGCGATGTGGCGGTCTTTGCGATCCAGCGCCATGCCGCGTTGCTGATAGTGCCAGACCAAACCGGACAGTCTGCGTTCAATCGTAGAGACTGCGAGCGCTGTTTCGGTGCCGTTTGGCGTCGCGCAATTGGCGATGTAGAGTCCGATCAGCTCGGGGTTTGGAGGCAAAGGGTTTGCCCCGGTGCGGCGGCACCAGCGCGCGAAATGAGCCCAGTCTTTGGCGTATGCGATGTTTGTGTTTTCGGACGTGGCCTGGCGCGCATAGTCGCGTGCGGCGTCGACCAACCGATCCATAGAGCCATCAACCACGATGGCATCAGCTTGTGATCGCTCAGAAGGAAACGGGTCGGGATTGCTGGGTTTTGACGTCATTTTGAACATGTATTTCAAAATGTCCGATAATGCAACCTTACTGGACATGATGAGGATGCATGGCGAGCAGCGGAAAATGTAAAGATTTGATAGCTAAACCGCCGTCGGCTAGTTCTTGCCATTTGCAAGTCAGGCGACCAAGGGCGTTGCGCAGCTCACGTTATGACATCTTTTGGCAGCGATGGGTCAAGAGTTGACGGCATCGGTTTCTTACACGCAACGCGCGCTGTTTTTATCACGTTTCCAGATGTGCAGTTAAACGCCACCGGTGCGGGTGACGCCTCTGGTCGGGAAAAGAACCGAATTAGTGTCGCTTTGCGGGGCCATTGCTGGTGTCGTCAAACACGCGGGGCAGGACCCGGGACAGGATGCCGATCAAGAACGCGGTGCTGATGCCAAAGGTTAAAAGCCCGGTGATCGCGCAAAAGGTGGCGACGATGCGCGCACTGGGGCCAAGGACGATATCGCCGTAGCCCAACGTTGTGTAGGTGACGGTGGCAAAGTAAAAGCTGGTGACCAAATCCGGCAGATCTGTGATCGCCAAAAACACGACCGACCAGGTCCACACCTGAATGGTGTGCGCGAGCACCAGAATGAAAACCCCAAACGTAAGCATTGCGATTACGCGAAGCCGTTGCCGGGCGGCGCCGCACAACTTGGCCAATCTGGGAAACCAGGGCACGCACAACGCAATGGCACCGACATGCACCAGCGCACAGATGGTTAACAGCCCAGTGCCCAGAAGAATTTGTTGAACGGCCCCCATAGCGAGTTCCCCGCAGTGTGATTAAGATGCAAGTTGCAAAGACAAAGGCACAAACAACGCTGAGGGGCAATTGATATGGCGGTGAACAGGTTACTGGGGGCTTTGGGGCTTTTTGCGATCTTGGTGCCCGTCGGTGTTTGGGCGCAAGAGTCGGCTGTGCGTCCGGCCAAGGTGACGATGGTGAGCGCCAGCGAAGCCACGATTTCGCGCAAATACCCGGCTTTGGTGTTGCCATCACGCGAGATTGAGCTGTCGTTCAAGGTTTCTGGTCAGGTCATTGAACTGCCGGTACGCGCTGCGTCGGATGTGAGCACCGGCGATACCATTGCCCAGATCGACACGCGGGACTTTGAAAACCAGATTGCCCAGCTGCAAAGCAGCCGAGATCAGGCCACGGCGCAGTTGGACGCGCTGAAAGCGGGGGCGCGACCCGAAGAAATTGCGGCTTTGGAAGCGGCGGTGCAATCGGCTCAAGCGCAGGTTGATCAGACCCGTGATGCGCTGACCCGTGCCGAGGAATTGTTGCAACGCGGTGTGTCCACGCGCGCTTTGGTCGAAGGCGCGCAGGCCGAATTTCGCGTGGCAGAAGCAAATTTGCGCGCCCAGCAGGAACAGCTGCGGATTGGTCAGATTGGGGGCCGCCCCGAGGAAATCGCGGCCAGCGAGGCGGTGTTGCGCGGCATTGATACGCAGATCAAAGTGGCCCGCGATGCGCTGTCGGACGCGACGTTGACCGCGCCGTTTGATGGCATCATTGCGCGCCGCGACATCGAGAATTTTTCCAACGTTCAGGCGGGGCAAAGCATCGCGCTGTTGCAAGGGCTGGATGTTGTGCATCTGGCGTTTGACATTCCCGGTCCTGATGTGACCGAGCTGACGCGAAATGGGCCCGATGCGATTTCCAACATGGCGGTGTTCGGCGCATTGCCGGGGCAGGAGTTCTCGGCGGAACTGGTTGAATTCTCGGTTCAGGCTGACAGCGCGACCCAGACCTATCGCGGTCGTGTTGCGGTGACTGTTCCGGAGGGCGCGGTGATTTTGCCGGGCATGGTTGCCAGTGTGATTTCCTCGACCCAAGGCGCCGCAGCCCAGATCACGGCGCCCTTGTCGGCCATCGCCGCCAAGCCCGACGGTGCTCCGTTTGTGTGGATGGTGGATGACGCGGGCAAGGTGTCGGCGCAGGCGGTTTCGCTGGGCGAAGCCAACAGCGCAGGTGTTGTGATCGACGAGGGGCTGTCTGACGGCGATGTCATTGTGTCGGCCGGTGTCAGCGAGATCATAGACGGGATGATCATCCGACCGATCACGCGAGTCGGGAATTAATCAGATGGATCTCGCTCGGTTCGCTCTTGAAAAACGGCTGATTTCGGCTGTGGCCACGGTTCTTATTCTGTTGGCAGGGTATTTCGCCTACACGGCGCTGCCCCGGTTTGAAGACCCGGAATTTGTCATTCGACAGGCCCAGATCATCACGCCTTATCCCGGTGCGTCCGCCGAGGAAGTGGCAGAAGAAGTCACGGAAGTTGTGGAAAATGCGTTGCAGCAATTGCAAGGCGTGGACGAGGTGCGCTCGGTATCGTCGCCGGGGCTTAGCACGGTGACGGTTGAATTCACGATTGCGTCGACGCCCGGATATCCGGAGCTGGATCAGAAATTCTCAAAGATGCGGGCCAAGATTTCGGACGCGCAATCGCAACTGCCGCCCAACGCGCTTGGCAGTCAGGTGTTTGATGATTTTGGTGATGTCTATGCGCAATATTACGCAGTCACCGGCCAAGGCTTTACCATTTCTGACCTTTATGAATACGCCAAGGATTTGCAGCGTGAACTGGTCACTGTTGACGGCGTGTCCAAGGTTGTTCTGAACGGCGTTCAGGACGAGGTGATTTACGTGGAATACGACCCGGCGCGGTTGACCGAACTTGGCCTTGCGCCGTCGCAGATCCAGCAATTGCTGGAAGGGCAGAACCTTGTCACACCTGCGGGGTCGATTGTGGCCGGTTTCACACGGCTTTCGGTGCGCCCGGAAAGCGCGGTGGGCTCGATTGATGCCATTGAAAACCTGCTGATCAGCAACACCCAGACCGGGACGTCTTTTCGGCTGGGTGATATTGCGTCGGTGTCGCGCGGGCTGAAAGAACCGGCCAGTTCATTGCTGTTTCGAAACGGTGAACCGGCGGTGGGTCTGGGCATTTCCAACACGCGCGGCGGCAATGTTGTCAACATGAGCAACGCCGTCAAAGACCGGATTGCCGAATTGGAAAGTGAACGCCCCATCGGCATCAACATCCTGCCGATTTCCGATCAAGGGGCCAGCGTGAAAGCCTCGGTTGATGACTTTGTGGTCAACGTTGGGGTGGCGCTGGCGATTGTTGTGGGCACGCTGCTGATTTTCATGGGGCTGCGGTCGGGCATTTTGATGGGTGGCATTTTGCTGGTGACCATCGCGGGCACGCTGTTTGGCATGTATCTTTACGGGCTCAACATGCAGCGGATTTCGCTTGGAGCGTTGATCATTGCTCTGGGTATGTTGGTGGACAACGCCATTGTGGTGGTCGAGGGCACATTGGTGCGGGTGCAGCGCGGCGAAGACGCCGGCAAAGCGTCACGCGCTGTGGTCAAACAGACCATGTGGCCGCTGTTGGGTGGTACGGTCGTGGGCATCCTTGCGTTTTCGCCTATCGGGTTTTCGCCGGACAACACTGGTGAATACGCCGGCAGCCTGTTCTGGACCATCGGCATTGCCCTGCTGTTTTCCTGGCTGGTGGCGATTTGGTTGACGCCTTATTACTGCGCGCTGCTTTTGAAGCAGGGCAAGACGGACGTTGAGGCGAAAGAGAATGTCATTCTCAAAGCCTACCGGGCGTTTCTGGGCTTTGCGATCCGTTTGCGCTGGATCACGGCTGGGTTGGCGGTTGCGCTGTTTGTGTCGGCGGTTGGGTTGTTCAGCGCCGTGCCTGCCGGGTTTTTCCCATCTTCCACGCGGGATCAGTTCGTCATCGATTACTATTTGCCGCAAGGCACGGACATTGCGCGCACCGGGTCTGACCTGCGCGAAATTGCCGAATATGCGCGTGGCTTAGACGGTGTGACGGGCACCAACTCGGTCGCGGGTGGCGGGCATTTGCGCTTTATGCTGATCTATGAGGCCGAGGGCAATAATGCGGCCTACGGGCAAATTCTTGTAGATGTCGAGGATTTCACGATCATCGATGGGCTCAGATCGGATTTGCAGAGCTACATTGATGCGCAATTCCCGGACTCCAACGCCAAGGTTTGGAAATTCGTGCTGGGGCCGGGGGGCGGGTCCAAAGTCGAGGCGCGGTTCCTTGGTTCTGATCCGGCGGTTTTGCGCGACCTTGCCGGGCAAGCAAAAACCATTTTGTCCCAGGCCGGGGCGGTTGCGGTCAAGGATGACTGGCGCGAACAAGTACAGGTTGTGCGCCCGGTGATCGACATTGAAAACGCGCGGCGGCTGGGGCTGACCCAGGGCGAGATTTCAAACGCGATTTACAGCCATCTCACCGGAACCACGCTGGGGGTTTACCGCGAGCGTGATGAACTGCGCAACGTGGTGATGCGCCCGGTCGAGTCCGCGCGAAACGACATTGGTGCGCTGCGCGACATTCAGGTGTTCAGTCAGGCCATCGGCGGATACATCCCGATTTCGCAAGTTGTCGACCGCTTTGATATCGTCTTTGAGGCGGGCAATCTGCGCCGTATTGACCGCGCGCTGGCGATCCTGGCCCAGGGCGACAATGCGCCCGGTGTCCTGTCGGGTGATCTGTTTGACGCAGTGAAAGGCCCGATCGAAGACATCGCTCTGCCGCCCGGTTACGCGATGGAATGGGCCGGTGAATTTGGCAACAGCCAGGAGGCCAATGCCGGGCTGGCCTCGACCATGCCGCTGGGGTTTGGCGCCATGTTCATCGTGGTATTGTTCCTGTTCAACGCGTGGCGTCAGACGATCATCATCTGGCTTGTGGTGCCTTTGGCGCTGGTCGGGGTCATTTATGGTCTGGCCGGCACCCAAACCCCGCTTGAGTTCATGGCCATTCTGGGCATCTTGTCGCTGACCGGAATGTTGATCAAAAACGCCATTGTGCTGATCGATGAAACCGACACCCAGATCGGTGATGGCAAGGCGCGCATGTCGGCGGTGGTTGACGCCGCGGTCAGTCGCGTGCGGCCGGTTTCGTTGGGTGTTTTGACAACGGTTCTGGGCGTGGTGCCTTTGCTGTGGGATCCGTTTTTCAAATCACTTGCGGTGGTGATCATTTGCGGTCTGAGCTTTGCCACGATCCTGACGCTGATTGTCGTTCCTGCGCTTTATGCGATTTTCTTCCGGGTCGGGCAGGGCGAGACAACCCAAGGGTGATCGCCCTTGGCGCCAGCCCGAAATGCAAAATTCTGCAATTGGAATCTGGATTGGAATGGGACTAGGTTGGCGGCAAGGTCTGAACTTCAAAATGACCGGCGTATCAAGAACTGGAACAGCGGCGGTGCCGCAAAGGGAGGAAAAATGAGAAAGACTTGGATCGGTGCCATTGCGGCATTTGCATTGGCGGGCACAACCGCCATCGCACAGGAATTTCCCGAACGCGAAAT
>JBGCDD010000073.1:0-2850 GCA_045105075.1 Sedimentitalea sp.
GGGCGCCAGCTTGACCCGCCGCACTGGACTGTCCAGATCACCGGGATAGCGGGTTTTGCGCGCGCCCATCTCATAAAACCCACCCGGAATCTCAACCAGCTTGGCCCGCGCGGCCGCCATCAAGGACGCGGAGGCTCCACCCGCGACAACCCCATTCGGCACATCGCGCCCGAGATGGTTTGGCGGACAACACGCGCCGTCACTGGTCGTATCTGAAAAGCTGTCGTCTTGCATGCGCGCCGTTTCGCCACCGCGAAGAACAAAAAATGGTAGGCCCGGCAGGACTTGAACCCGCAACCAAAGCGTTATGAGCGCTCTGCTCTAACCAGTTGAGCTACAGGCCCGCCTGCACTTTGCGTACCACGATGATCGGCTGCGTCAAGGGTTGGGCGTTGCAGTGATGCGCACAATCGACTAACCCCCGCGCAAACACCAAAGGGGGCTTTGGCATGAGCACAGGTAAAAACGGCATGACCTATGCCGAGGCGGGCGTCGATATTGACGCGGGCAATGCGCTGGTGGACCGGATCAAACCGGCTGCAAAAAGCACCGCGCGCCCGGGCGTGATGAGCGCTCTGGGCGGGTTTGGCGCACTGTTCGACCTAAAAGGCGCGGGCTTTTCCGACCCAATTCTGGTGGCCGCAACCGACGGTGTGGGCACCAAATTGCGCATCGCCATCGACACTGGCCATGTGGACGGCGTTGGCATCGATTTGGTGGCGATGTGCGTCAACGATCTGGTGTGCCAGGGCGCCGAGCCCTTGTTTTTTCTGGACTATTTCGCAACCGGCAAGTTGGAAACCGACACCGCCGCACGCATCATCGAAGGCATCGCGGCGGGGTGTTTGCAATCGGGGTGTGCGCTGATTGGTGGCGAAACCGCCGAGATGCCGGGCATGTACCCGCCCGGTGATTTCGACCTGGCCGGCTTTGCTGTGGGCGCGATGGAGCGGGGCCAGGATTTGCCGCGCGATGTGGCGCCCGGTGATGTGGTGCTTGGATTGGCCAGCGACGGCGTGCATTCCAACGGATATTCGCTGGTGCGCCGCATCGTCGCAGAAACCGGGTTGGGCTGGGATGACGCCGCGCCCTTTGGCGATGGCACACTTGGGCAGGCGTTGCTGCGCCCGACGCGGCTTTTTGTGAAACCTGCGCTTGCGGCCGTTCGAGACGGGGGCGTGCACGCGCTGGGGCATATCACTGGCGGCGGCATCACCGAAAACCTGCCTCGGGTTTTGCCCGACACCTGCGGCGCGGACATTGATCTGAACGCCTGGAGCTTGCCGCCTGTGTTCGACTGGCTCGCGCGCAGTGGCGGCGTGTCCGAGGCCGAAATGCTCAAAACCTTCAACTGCGGCATCGGCATGGCGCTGGTCGTTGCGCCCGATCGCGCCGATGCCATCGCGCTGTTGCTGCAAGGCGCGGGCGAAACCGTTGCGACGCTGGGCATCGTGCGCGAGGGCGGCGGCATCACGACGCAAGGATCGCTTTTGTGAGCACCCGCGTCGCCATCCTGATTTCGGGCGGTGGCTCGAACATGGTGGCGCTGCTGGACAGTCTGGTGGGCGATCATCCAGGGCGCGCCGCGCTGGTTCTGGCCAATTCTGCAACCGCTGGTGGGCTCGCGCGCGCCGCCGAGCGTGGCGTGGCCACCGCCGTGGTCGATCACCGCCCGTTCAAAGGCGATCGCCCCGCCTTCGAGGCCGCGCTGCAGGATCAACTGGAAAAGGCCCGGATCGATCTGATTTGCCTGGCCGGCTTCATGCGGGTGCTGACGCCGGGCTTTGTGGCCGAGTGGACGGGGCGAATGCTCAATATTCACCCGTCACTGTTGCCGAAATACCCTGGGCTCAACACCCATGCGCGCGCATTGGCCGCCGGTGACAAAACCCATGGTTGCACGGTGCATGAGGTCACGGGCGTGCTGGATGATGGCCCGCTGCTGGGCCAGGCCAGCATAGACATCGCGCCCGGTGACACCGCCGAAACCCTCGCCGCGCGGGTGTTGATGCAAGAACACCGCCTTTACCCCGCGGTTTTGCGCCGATTTCTGCTGGGCGATCGCACGCCGCTGGTCTTGGACGCTACGACAGGCAAAGTCCGCTAGGCAAAGCAGGTACTATCGCGTAAGATGAACGGCGAAATGATGTACAACTGTGCCAATAACAAGAAAAAACAACTTTGATGAAAACCATCACGACAACCCAAGATCTTACTACATTTTGTCAGGACGCGGCCCACCATCCGTATGTCACGGTCGACACGGAATTCCTGCGCGAGCGGACGTATTATTCCAAACTCTGCCTGGTGCAGCTGGCCATGCCGGGCAAAGACGACAGCACCGCCGTGCTGGTCGATCCCTTGGCCGATGGTCTGTCGCTTGACCCACTTTACGAGCTGTTTCGCAACCCAAACGTGGTCAAGGTGTTTCACGCCGCGCGTCAGGACCTGGAGATTTTCTGGGTCGATGCCCAAGTCTTCCCCGAGCCGTTGTTTGACACCCAGGTCGCCGCGATGGTGTGCGGCTTTGGCGAACAGGTGGGCTATGAAACGCTGGTGCGCCGCATCGCCAATGCCAGCGTCGACAAGACCTCGCGCTTTACCGACTGGTCGCGTCGCCCGCTGAGTGACGCGCAAAAATCCTATGCGCTGGCCGATGTCACCCATTTGCGCAATATCTACGAACATCTCGCCGCCGAGCTGGAAAAGACCAAACGCACCCGCTGGGTCGAAGAAGAACTGCGCATTCTGACCAATCCCGCCACCTATGACATTGCCCCCGAGGACGCCTGGAAGCGATTGAAAACACGCACGAATTCGCCCAAGTTTCTGGCGATTGTGCGGGCCTTG
>JBGCDD010000074.1:0-34311 GCA_045105075.1 Sedimentitalea sp.
CGGGGATGACACCCCGTTTTTCCAGATCGGCGAAACCAAATACGGCCGCCCCATTCTGGTGCGCGCCTATGACCCCGACATGAGCTTTGAGGCCGCATTGAAGCTGTTGCTGGTCAGTTTTGATTCCACCATCAAGGCCAACCTCAGCGTTGGTTTGCCGCTGGATGCGCAGCTTTACCACGAAAATGCGCTGCAATTGGGCGCGTTTCACCGGATCACCGCGCAAGACAGTTACTTCCAGCACATTTCCGATGGCTGGGGCGATGCGCTGAAAGCCGCGCTGGATCAATTGCCCGATTTCGAAGGCTGACTTGCAAATTTAGCGTATACGTTATTTGATGGGCCGGCCTATTGGCCCCGGAAAGGACGTCTTATGCGCACACTCTGCCAAAGTCCGCTGTCATGATCCGCGTCGCTTGCGTGGGAGCGGGGTATTTCAGCCAGTTTCATCTGGACGGTTGGGCGCGCTTGCCCGGTGCGACTTTGGTTGGGATCTGTGACCGCGATCCGCAGGCGGCCACGAAGACGGGGTTAGCGGTCTTTACTGACCTTGAGCAGATGCTAAACGACACCCGGCCCGAGATCCTTGATCTGATCATCCCGCCCGCAGGCCACGCGGATGCCATCCGCACCGCGTTGGACACCTCAGACACCTTGCGCGCAATCATCTGTCAAAAGCCGTTCTGCACTTCGCTTGAGGAAGCCCGGGACATCACCGCCTTGGCCGAAGCCGCAGATATACCCCTGATTGTGCACGAAAACTTCCGATTTCAGCCGTGGTACCGCGTGATCCGCGACCAGATTGCCGCCGGCGCCATCGGCACGCCTTTGCAAGCCACCTTCCGGCTTCGCCCCGGTGATGGGCAAGGCGCAGATGCGTATCAGGCGCGCCAGCCTTATTTCCAACAAATGGAGCGGTTCCTGATCCACGAAACCGGTGTCCATTGGATTGACACGTTTCGGTTTCTGTTCGGCGATCCGCTGTCGGTTTATGCTGATCTGCGCCGGGTCAATCCGGTGATTGCGGGCGAAGATGCCGGATTTGTGCTGTTTGATCACCCCAACGGCGTGCGCGTTCTGCTCGATGGCAACCGCAGTCTGGATCACGACGCCCAAAACACCCGCTGCACCATGGGCGAAGGGCTGTTTGAGGGCCCCGCCGGCACGCTGACGCTAAGCGGTGACGGTGCGGTTCATCTGCGCGCCTTTGCCAGCCAGACCCAAACCTGCGTGCTTGGCCCCGACACCTCGCAGACCTTTGGCGGCGATTGCACGCATCATCTGCAAGCCCATGTGATCGCGGCCCTCGAAAACGGCACCGCTTTGGAAAACCCTGCCCGCGATTATCTGACTGTCGTGCGGATCGAGAACGCGATATACCACTCGGCACAGTCCCAACGAAAAATCCAGCTCAGCCCCTGATGGTCTCTTCTCCGCTCAAATCCAAACCCAATTCCGGCATCGCGATGGAAAAGCTGCGCAGCTTGATCTTTTCGGGCGAATTGGGCGCGGGCACGGACCACTTGGAAAGCGAACTGGCCGCGACTTTGGGGATGTCCCGCACCCCGGTGCGCGAGGCGGTTCTGATGCTTGAGGCGCAGGGTCTGCTGGATGTGCGCCCGCGCAAGGGCGTGCGGATCCGTCCGCTTTCCCCCTCGGACATGGCCGAAGTTTATGATGTGCTGAGCGAGCTGGAAAGCCTGGCGGCGGCGGATGCGGCGCAAAAAGGCTATGGTCCGGGCGATCTGGCCGGGCTGACCAAGGCGATTGATGCGATGGACGAAGCTCTCGCGCGCGATGATCGCGAAAGCTGGGCCAGCGCGGATGAGGCGTTTCACCGTGAGCTGGTCCGTCTGGGGGGCAATTCCCGCGTGGCGACGATTGTTGCGATGATGTCCGATCAGGTGCGCCGCGCCCGTATGGTCACGCTTTATATGCGCCCCGCGCCAACCCAGTCGAACCAAGACCACCGCCTTGTGCGTGATGCAATTGCCCAAGGTGCCCCCGATACCGCGCGCAATCTGCACCGCGCCCACCGTGAGGCCGCCAAAACGCTGATCGTGTCCCTGCTTGAGCGCCATCACCTGACGCGGCTGTAACCGGGCGCGTGATCGCTGAAACGCAAAGCTCCAAATCAGCGGCGACCTCGATTTTGGACTTTTCGCGGAAGCGTTGTTAACCCTTTGTTAACCTCCATTAAGCTACAGTAAACGCGGCACATGCGTACCGGGTAAGGGAATTTGACAATCACCACCTGCCCCATCTTTCCGACAGCCCCGTCAAAAAACCGCGTCGCATCTGTTCTGCGCGCTGTTTGTAACGTTGCAAAGCACCGCTGCTGGTTGTTTGTGATTTTGGCGCTGTGCTGGTTTGCGCCAAACGCGCCATTGCTCGCCCAGGACACAACACGAAAACCTGTCTCCACGGCGTGGACGACGCTTAGACCGCTGGTGTTTGCTGGCGCTCACACAGCGCCGCAAGGGGCGATGGTTGATCTGGCAGAAGAACTGGCGCGCGAAGTCGGGTTTCGCTCGGACCTTTTTAAGGTGGATAACTATAGGGAATGGGGCCAGGCGCAGTCCACCGGACGTTCGGAAATCTTACCGTTGATTACAAAACTACCGGGATTGGTCGCCAGCAATGTGTTTTCTGACAGAGTGACCCAGACCCATGTTCGACTGGCCGTAACGGTCGAAAATGAGCTGACCTTTGATCCAAGTGATCTGACCGGAGCCACCATCGGTGTCACATCTCCTGGCACCGGCTCGGATCCGGCGCTTTTGCCGGGGGCCCGTTTGATCAATTACCCGACGATCCAGGCGGTTTTGGTCGGCCTGCTGGCCGGCGAGGTCGATGCCATCTCAAGCGAGGAGATGTTTGTGTTCCAAGAAGCCCGCGCGGCGCGTCTGGACGATCGCATCTCATTTGTCGGCCCGCCTCTGACGTCGATTGATCGATTTGTTGCCATCCATGAAAGCCGCGCCGACTTGTTAGAGCCGATCAACGCAGCACTGGCACGGATGCAAGCCGATGGCAGGATCAGTGAAATCCTGCAGCGCAACAATGTCCTTGTCCCACCGGCACCGCCCAACGTGCTGAGCGTTGGGGTTACCAATTTCCCCCCCAGCAGTATCCACAACGCCGACGGCAGCGTTGGTGGTTTTTCCGTCGAGGTGCTGCGCGATATTGCCGAACTGGCCGGGCTGAAAATCGAATTTCAGCCCATCAGCCCCGCCGAGTTTGGTGCAGGCCCAACGGCAGACACCTATGACATGCTGGCGATGGCTGGCATTAACGAGGCACGGCGTCAGAAGATGGATTTCACTCTGCCGATCCAAAGACTGTCGATGAACATATTTACCCGAAGTGGAGACAGCGCCGGTCTGTCCGATCTGGACAGTCTGGGCACACGCAAAGTCGGCGTTGGAAAGATCAACGTTGCCCATAGAGTTGCAAAGGCACATGGCGGGCTGGATTTGCACCCCTACGCCTCGATTGACGCCTCGCTGCAAGCGCTGATTTCAGGGGACGTGGACGCCATTCTCTATTCGAAAACCCCGTTTCTGGACGTTGCAAACCGGCTGGATTTGACCGACAAGATCGAAGTGGTCACGCCTCCGTTTGAAATTACGCTACGCGCCATCGCGCTGCGATTTGGTCTTGGTCAAGTCCGTACCAGGCTGGATTCAGCGATCAAAGTGTATCTGATTTCAGACGATTTCGCAGCAATCCGCCAAAAATATTATGGCGAGCCGTTTTTCTGGACCACGACGCGGATCTATTCTGTTTTTGCGGTAGCGCTCGCGCTGCTGCTGGCTTTGACGGGATATGTTGTTTGGCAACGCCAGCGCCAGAAGGCGATCATGTATGACATCCAGCAAAGGGATCTTGAACGCGAACAGGCGCATTCCGAAAAGCTGGGCGGGTTGATCACCGAACTGGAACGCTCGAACCGGGAACTGGATGAATTTGCCTATACCGCCTCTCATGATCTCAAAGAACCGCTGCGCGGGATTTCAATCAACGCCGCCTTTCTGGCCAAGGAAGACCTGTCTCAAAAGGGTCAAAGCCGGGTTGAGCGCATGGTGTCACTGGCCGCGCGCATGGATCATTTGGTGTCGGATCTGCTGTATTTTTCCCGACTGGGGCGCGGTGAAAAGGTCATGAAGGACATCAACACCAAACATGTTATCGACGGTGTCCGAAGAGAACTGGCAGAGTGGATCAAAGAGCGAAACGGTAACGTCCAGTTTGCCGGCGACCTGCCTTGGGTGCACGGCGAACATTCAAACGTCCAAATGCTGTTCCGCAATCTGATTGTGAATGCTTTGAAATACAATGATTCCACACCCAAAACAGCGCTCATCGGGTTTGACACCGAGGTCGAGGTGAACGGCACCCAGATGCGCAATGTGTTTTGGGTGCGCGACAACGGAATAGGCATTGCCGACAAGAACCGCGAAAAGATATTTGCAATGTTCCAACGGCTCAACACCGAACAAGCCTATGGGCCGGGCACCGGAGCAGGTTTGTCGTTGGTGCGCAAAATTATCGCTGAATACGGGGGGGCCATCACATTGGTGTCGCGCCCCGGTCATGGCACAACCTTTTACTTCGCATTGCCGCTGGCCAAATCCAGCAGCCCGCTTTCTACCGCTTCTGGAGCCTCATCAAATGCATAAATCCGAAACCATCCTGATCATCGAAGACAACCCGGATGACTATGAGGCTTGTGTCACCGCGCTGACCCAGGACAACAATCTAGCCAACCCGATCCAATGGTGTAACACAGGTGATGACGGACTGGACTACCTGCGAGGCGAAGGTCAGTACACCGATGCCAAGCCCCCCCGACCGTGTCTGATCATGCTCGATCTGAACCTGCCCGGAACCGATGGGCGCGACGTGCTGACACAGATCAAAACCGACGATATGTTAAAGAAAATTCCGGTGATCATCATGACGTCATCGCGTGATCAGGCCGATATTGACGCCTCCTACAGCGCGGGGGCCAACAGTTACGTGGTAAAACCGGTGAACTTGGACGGTTTCTTAAAGGCAATTACACGATTGCGTGACTATTGGTTCCAGATCGTCGTTCTACCACAACCAGAGTAAAACCGCATGAGTACAGTTCTTGTTATTGATGACGCCCCCGAAGGGATTGAGGGTCTGACCACCAAAGTGCGCGCCGCCGGCGATTTCGCCGTATTGTCAGCCGTAAAAGGTTCGGAAATCCAGCGCTGGTTTGACGAAAGCCGGGCCGACTGCGTGGTGCTTGGGGCGGGCAATTCGCACGAGGCCGGGTTGGATATGGTGCGCGCGTTAAAGGCCCGCGCTCTGTTCACGCCGGTCATTTTACTCAGCGATCACACCCATGAAGATTTGGCCAAGACAGCAATCCTGGCCGGAGCCAGCCACTTTTTGAACAAGCAAAGCGTCGATGCGCCCCTGTTGGGCGAATCCATCCGCGCCGCAATCCGGCAAAGTCAAAACAATCGCAAACGCGCAGGCGTGCACAGCACCCCCAAGCGCATTATTCTGGTCGACGACAAACCAGATGACCGCGAACACATCGCGGACCTGATTTCAGACGCAAATCCCGGCGTCACCATCGAGGCTTTGGCCACCGGTGCGCAGGCTTTGGCGTCGTTTCAAGATTTTGGCACCGATTGCATTTTACTCGACTACCGTCTGGAAACCGAAGACGGGCTCGATGTTCTGGTGGCATTGAAAGACCTGTCACCCTTTGTTCCAGTGATCATGCTGACCGGTCAAGGCAGTGAAGAAATTGCCGCCAAAGCGATAAAGCTCGGCGCCGCGGATTATTTGGTCAAAACCCGGCTCACGGGTACCAATTTGCGCACGGCCATCACCAATGCGATCAGCCGCTCGTGGCTGGAAGCCAGGGTCGCCGATCAAGACGCCGAGCGGCGGCAGTTTCTGAACATCTTGGTGCACGATTTGCGCCAACCCCTGCGCAACGTCAAATTGATCGGTGAAATGATTGAGCAAGCGCTTGACGACGGCGACACGTCCAAATTGCGAACCCTGCTGTCCCATCAGGCCACGGCGGCAACCGGCGCCGATGAACTGATTGGCACGTTGCAAGGTTACGCTCTGCTGGACCGACCGGTCGAATTTGCCCCTGTTTCGCTGACCGAAGTGGCCAATGCCGCCTGCGAAATTTTGGGGGCGGAAATCATCAAACGGCAGGCCAAGGTCGTCGTGCGCGACATGCCCATCGTGCAAGGCAACGACGCGCAGTTGACACAACTGTTTCAAAACCTGATCGGCAACGGTCTGAAATACCATGGCGACAATCCACCCCATATCATCATAGAACGCGAAAGCCAGGACGAGGACGGTGTGATCATCGTTGTCAGAGACAACGGCATTGGCATTGCACAAAAGCATCTCAAATCGGTGTTTGCGCCGCTCAAACGGTTGTGGACACAGGATGAATACGCCGGCACCGGGCTGGGGCTTGCCACTTGTCACAAGATCTCGGTCGGTCATGGCGGTCTGATCTGGTGCACCTCAAGCGAAGGTCTCGGCAGTGCGTTCCACATCCGCTTTCCTTCGATACCATGATCACCGCCGGCCTGCCGCACGGCCGATCCCGTTGCCAAATGGTACACAACACGCGCAAGATCAGCGCATTGTTGTTCACATCAGAAACAAACCCGGCGTCTAAAACTGTGACGTGAGTTGGCGCAAGAATCGTCAGCGCCACCGCGCGCGCTGCGCCACAGGGTATGCGCGCCTTTGCGCATGCCGAGAGCCGCGCTTGGATTCATCCAATAAAAAGAGGCTGGTACCCAAGGCCGGACTCGAACCGGCACGTCCGTTAGGACGGGGGATTTTGAATCCCCTGCGTCTACCATTCCGCCACTTGGGCCTCTGGACGCCAGACTTAGCCAAGCTGAGCGCCAAGGTCCAGAGCCAAAACAACGCGCCCATCTTGACCCGCACGGGCTTGCATGATTTTCCCTGTCTCAACCGCCTCGCATCAGGACAAAACCCATGTTGAAACGCATTTATGACACCACAATGGGACTTGCCGATCATCCCCGTGCGATCTGGTTTTTGGCCATTGTGTCGTTCGCTGAAAGCTCGGTTTTTCCGATCCCACCAGATGTGCTGATGATTCCGATGATTTTGGCCCGACCCTCGCGGGCCTGGTTGATAGCGCTGGTGGCTCTGGTGTCTTCGGTTTTGGGCGGGCTGGCCGGATATGCGATCGGTGCGTTTGCCTATGACAGCATCGGCCAGCCGGTTCTGGCCGCTATGGGCAAAGCCGACGCCATGGCTGAATTCAACACCCGTTTCAACGACTTGGGCTTCTGGGCTGTGCTGGTCGCCGGCGGCACCCCATTCCCTTACAAGGTGATCACCATCATGTCGGGCTGGACCGGCATGCCACTGGCCACCTTCATTGCAACCTCTATTCTGGCCCGCGCTTTGCGCTTCTTTCTGGTTGCTGGCCTGCTTTGGAAATACGGCGCGCCTATTCGCGATTTCATCGAAAAGCGCCTTGGCTTGATGTTCACCCTGTTTGTTGTCCTGCTGATTGGTGGCTTTTACGCCGTCAAAGTGCTGTGAGACGTCAAAACCTGATCGCTCTGGCTGCGGCTGGGTCGCTGGCGATGTTGCTCGGAGCCTTTGCGTTTCAACATTTGGGTGGCTTGGCGCCGTGCAAAATGTGCCTGTGGCAACGTTGGCCCCATGCGGCGGCTGTTGCCATCGGCGCTGTGGCGTTGGTGGTGCCGTTGGGTGTGCTGATCTGGGCCGGAGCAGCGGCGGTTGCCACCAGTGGCGCCATTGGTCTTTATCACGCCGGGGTCGAACAAGGGTGGTGGGAAGGTCCCAGCACCTGCACGTCTGCGCCAATTGGCAATCTCAGCGCACAGGAATTGCTGGATCAAATCATGGCCGCGCCCTTGGCGCGCTGCGACGAAATCCCGTGGCAAATGGCGGGCCTGTCGATGGCCGGATGGAATGCGGTGATCTCTATTGCCTTGGCTGTGATCTGGGTGCTGGCCGCGCGGCGCTGAGCGCACGCTTGACGCCAACGGGATGCAAACCGGGCATGCCGCCTGCGATGGAACAACGATGGCATCACCGCAGAATGCTTGGTACTGCTGTTGCCAACGTACGCTGCGAACCTCATCCCACGCGGCATTCCGCCGTTCAGGCCCAACCCACAGCACCGGAGACGATGATGAGCCCTAAGACCTGTGTTTTGATCGGCGCGCCTGTTGATTGCGGCAAGACCCGGCGCGGGTGCTTGATGGGCCCCGATGCCTATCGCACCGCCGGACTGGCCGAGGCCTTGCGCGAATTGGGCCACCGCGTCGAAGACATTGGCAATCTGACGCCCGCATCCTTTGAACCCGATACCGACGACGGCGCGCTTTATGCCCCCAACGAAACCATGGCTTGGACCCATCGGCTGATCCGCGCGGCCGAACAGGGCATGGCGCGCGGTTTGCCGGTGTTTTTGGGCGGCGATCACGCGTTGTCGCTGGGCTCGGTCGCCGGTGTGGCAAATTACGCCGCCACGCAAGGGCGTCCGCAATTTGTGCTGTGGCTTGATGCGCATTCCGATTTTCACACACCCGAAACCACCGATTCGGGCAATTTGCATGGCACTCCATTGGGTTACGTGACCGGGCGCTCTGGCTTTGGGGCCTTTCCCAAGGTGCAAAACCCGGTGCCCACCGCCCAGGTCTGCCTGCTGGGGTTGCGCTCGGTCGATCCAGCAGAACGCGCAGCTTTGGCCCAAACCGAGGCGCGCTGCCATGACATGCGCGAGATTGACGAAGGCGGAATTGCCCGCCCGCTGGCCGCCTTTCTCAAAACCGTCGCCGCTGCAAACGGGCTGCTGCATGTCAGCCTTGATGTCGATTTTCTAGACCCAGCCGTCGCACCCGCCGTCGGCACCACCGTGCCGGGCGGCGCCACCATTCGCGAGGGTCATTTGGTCATGGAAATGCTGCACGATTCGGGGCTGATGAGCTCGCTCGATCTGGTTGAGTTGAACCCGTTTCTGGACGACCGCGGGCGCACGGCGCAAGTTATGGTCGACCTCGCCGCCTCTGCCCTGGGGCGACGCATTTTTGACCGACCCACACAGGCCTTCTCATGAGCGCGCCGTCCCACAAGGCGCTGGTGCCGTTTGTCTCGGTTGATCACATGATGCAGCTGATCCATCACATCGGCTTATCAACCATGTTGCGCGGTTTGGCGGCAGAAATTGAGGCGGATTTTCACCGCTGGGAGCTGTTTGACAAAACCCCGCGTGTGGCCAGCCATTCCGCAGAAGGGGTGATTGAATTGATGCCTACCTCTGATGGTGAGGTTTATGGTTTCAAATATGTGAACGGCCATCCCAGCAACATGAAGGACGGCTTGCAAACCGTTACAGCCTTTGGACTTTTGGCCGATGTGGCAACTGGCTATCCGGTTCTGCTCAGTGAAATGACCCTGCTGACTGCGCTGCGCACGGCGGCAACGTCGGCCATGGTCGCGCGTCACCTTGCGCCCAAAGGCGCGCGGGCGATGGCGATGATCGGCAATGGGGCCCAGTCCGAATTTCAAACGCTGGCGATGCAGGCCATTGTCGGCATTGATACCGTGCGCCTTTATGACATCGACCCCGCCGCAACCGCCAAATGCGCCGCCAATTTGGCTGGCTCTGGCCTGAGTGTGGTGACCTGCGACAGCCCAGAGGCGGCGATTGAGGGCGCGCAGATCCTGACGACCTGCACCGCCGACAAACAATATGCCACCATTCTCAGCGACAACATGGTCGGCCCCGGCGTGCACATCAACGCCATCGGCGGCGACTGCCCCGGCAAGACGGAACTGGCGCCTGGAATCCTGCATCGCTCTGATATCTTTGTGGAATACCCGCCTCAAACCCGGATCGAGGGTGAAATCCAACAACTGGACGCCGATCATCCCGTTACCGAGCTGTGGCAGGTGATCACAGGCAAAGCGGCAGGGCGCACGCGCGCGGATCAAATCACCTTGTTTGATTCGGTCGGCTTTGCCATCGAGGATTTCAGCGCGCTGCGATACGTGCGCGCCCAATTGGACGACACCGGGCTGTTTCACGCGCTTGATCTGCTGGCCGATCCGGATGACCCGCGCGATTTGTTTGGCATGCTGATGCGCGCTGTTTAGAGCCTCGAGCGATCGCCCGTTTTGGACATCCAAACACTTACCTCAAAGGTAAAGGACTCCGCGCGCGCCAACCGCTAGATTGCCGCCATGACCGCTTTCGGAGACACGCTCAAAACCTGGCGCAAGGCGCGCCGCTTCAGCCAGCTCGATCTGGCGCTCGAAGCCGAGGTTTCGTCGCGCCATATCTCATTTCTGGAAACCGGACGCGCCCACCCCAGTCGTGAGATGATTGCCCGTCTGGGCACAGCGCTGGCGCTGCCCCTGGCCAGTCACAACCAAATGCTCACCCATGCCGGTTTCGCCGCGCGCTTTCCCAAACGAGGCTGGAATGCTGACGAAATGGCCCCAATCCGCGCCGCGCTCGATCACATGCTGGCCTCGCACGCACCCTACCCGGCCTTTGCCGTCGATCATCTTTGGACACTGGTCCAGCTGAACCCGCCCGCCACACAGCTGTTCGCCCCGCTTGGTTTGTCACCCGGCACTAGCCTGCTTGATCTGCTGATGACCGACGCGCTTGAACCGTACGTGGCCAACTGGCCCGAAGTGGCCGCGCATTCCGCACAACGCCTTCGGGTGGAAAGTGCGGCCCTCGGCGGCGTGCCGGAATTGGAGCGCGCCATCGAAAAACTGGCTTTGGTGCCAAGTCCGCCCACGCACGCGCTTAGTCCGGTGGTGCCCACGATCTTTCGCGCCCCCGGTTTCGAGCTATCGCTGTTCTCGACCATTGCACAGTTCGCCACCCCCGAAGACGTGACACTGGACACCCTCAAACTCGAGTTGTTTTTCCCTGCCACACCCGAAGCCGAAGCAATCTTGCGCGCCCTGCCCGCTTGACGCGCCGTAGGCAAAGCGCGCCAAACAAAACATGCCGTGCGCCCGCAAGGGCGCTCCTTTGGATCAGGCTACACGTCGTATCCGGGATTGACGCGGTGCAACCTGCGCATCAAGGCCGACCATGCAAGGCGCGGCGCCAGATCTGGTGCCATGCCCGCTTCGGCTTGGGCATGGACCTTTGCGCTCATTTCAGCTGGCTGCTCTGTGGGGGCAACCGTATCGGATTGCGCCAAAATCTGCGTCTTGCAGGCTTGCTCAAGGAAATACATCCGCAGGAACGCGCTTGCACAATCATGGCCAACCGTCAGGGTGCCATGGTTCTTGAGCATCATGTAGTTGTGCGCGCCAATGTCAGCCACCAGCCGGTCGCGCTCGTCCAGGTCCGTCGCGATGCCCTCATAATCGTGATAGGCCACGTCATCATTCACCACCATCGAGAACTGGGTATAGCGCTTCAATCCGCCTTGCTGCACCGAGACGGCCACCCCGTAAGGCGTGTGCAGATGCAGCACACAATGCGCGTCAGACCGCCCCATATGCAGCGCCGAATGAATGGTGAAGCCGGCCGGATTGCTGAAATAGGGTGTTTCGCCAATCAGTTGCCCTTCCATGTCGACTTTGATCAGCGAGGTCGCGGTGATCTCGTCAAACAGCAACCCATAGGGGTTCATCAAAAAGCGCGCCTTGCCTTCCTCGTCCGGAAGGCGGACCGAGATGTGGGTGAAGATCATGTCCTCCCAGCCATAAAGTGCCACCAGCCGGTAAGTCGCCGCCAACTCGCAGCGCAGGCGCCATTCCTCGTCCGACACTTTGCCCTTCAGCGTCGGCAAATCCTCAGGGGCCGGCAAAGTCATGCTGGTGGCGTTCTGCATGGTTTCGGCGTGGCTGGTTGACTTATTCATGGTCGCGCTCCTCCTCTGGTTAGGCCAAAGCCTAGCCCAGCCAACGCAACGCGACCAGAACCATTACGCGTCCAGTTCAGCATCCCAGTACAGAAAGTCCATCCAGCTATCATGCAGATGGTTGGGCGGGAATTTGCGTCCCATATTGCGCAGCTCTTCCGATTGCGGCTGGCGCGGCGGTTTGCGCAGTGACATGCCCACGCGGTGCAACGCCTTGGCCCCTTTGCGCAAATTGCACGGGCTGCACGCGGCCACCACGTTTTGCCAGCTGGTCACGCCACCAGCGGCGCGCGGCACCACGTGGTCAAAGGTCAAATCACCCTTGGCGCCACAATACTGACAGCGAAACTCATCTCGCAAAAACAGATTGAAGCGTGTGAAGGCCACGCGTTTTTGCGGTTTCACATAGTCCTTCAGAACCACCACCGATGGGATCCTGATGCTGGTGCTGGGGCTGCGCACGACTTCGTCATATTCAGCAACGATATCGACACGGTCGAGCCATTTGGCCTTGACCGCATCCTGCCAAGGCCACAGTGACAGCGGGTAATAAGACAGCGGGCGATAGTCCGCGTTCAGCACAAGTGCGGGGTGATGGCGCAACG
The DNA here is from genome assembly GCA_045105075.1 of Sedimentitalea sp. Taxonomy (GTDB): domain Bacteria; phylum Pseudomonadota; class Alphaproteobacteria; order Rhodobacterales; family Rhodobacteraceae; genus JBGCDD01. The sequence continues at coordinate 12,536 of JBGCDD010000074.1, forward strand.
CGCTTGGGTCGCGCACAAATTCAGTCCTGAAATCACCTTGCATACTCATCTCCACGTTGGCCGCGTCGGACAATTCGGCATCGGTGACAGCTCGGCCAAGCGCCGCACCGATCTTGACTATATATCGTGGTCCCAAGCTGACAAGTGCTGAGTTTCCACAATATCTCGCGATGGCACGCGCGCGTTTGCATGACATGGCTGTGACATCGCGCCAGTGCTGGCCTGAGTGCTGGCCTGTCCGCTGGCCTTCGTGTTAACAAATAGAGCCATGCTGATCCGCTTCAACAAACCCTTTGATGTCTTGCCGCAGTTCACGGATGAACAGGCCCGCAAGACCTTGGCCGACTACATCACCTGCCCAGGTGTTTACCCGGCTGGGCGGCTGGATCGCGACAGCGAAGGGCTGATGCTGTTGACAGACAACGGCAAGGAACAGGCCCGCATCGCCGATCCCCGTCACAAGCTGGAAAAAAGCTATTGGGTCCAGGTCGAAGGCACACCGGATCGGCCAGCGTTGGACGCGTTGAGCCAAGGCGTGACGCTCAAGGACGGGCTGACACGACCGGCGCGGGCCAAAGTGATCGGCGAACCGGCAGGGCTGTGGCCGCGCACGCCGCCCATTCGCGTACGCAAATCCATCCCCGACACCTGGATTGAATTGTCCTTGCGCGAAGGGCGAAACCGTCAGGTGCGACGCATGACCGCCCATGTCGGGCACCCGACGCTGCGTTTGATCCGCTGGCGCATCGGCGCCTGGACGCTTGACGGGTTGCGCCCGGGCACCTGGGAAGAGATCACCCCAGAGGCGACATCTCGCCGGCATCAAAGCTGACGATGTTGCGCGACACCACGCCGACCTTGCCAATTGCTGCGCGAAACGTGGCCATATGCGCGGTTTCGCCATGGGCTTTGAGGTGCGCGCGGCTTTCCCACTCCTCGTAAACACGGAAAACGCATTCGTTTTCAATGTCCTGCCAGAACGCATAGGTGTGGCAGCCGTCTTCTTGCCGGGTGGCGCGGGCCATGACCCGTGCGGCCTCTTTCATCTGCTCAACGCCTGCGGCAGGCAGTTCGATGGTTCCGGTGACAATCAGCATGTTTGAGTTTCCTAAAGAATGAAGCGTTTGGTGATGCGGTCCACAAGCGTGCCGTCGCTCAAGGGTTGGGCGCGGGCCACATCGTGATCGACAAAGCCCATTTTGCTGTAATAGCCCAAGCCCGGCGTGTTGTCGGCGCGGATTTTGGCGTTGATCTGGGTCAGACCCTTGGTGCGCGCCGCCGCCGTGGTCGCCGCGAACAGCGCGCTCCCGATGCCGCGCACCGGGTTGCTTTGGCGGGCAAACGTGGCGATGTCGCCGCAGCCTTCGGGCAGCGTGTCTTTCGCGCCAAGCCATTGAAACCCGGCCACCTGTCCGCCCTCATCCAGCGCCACATGACAGCAAATCAGATCGTCGCCGGTGATGTAGTGGTTGGCAAAGTCCACCACCGACAGTTCGGTCTGAAACGCCGTGGTTCCGCCGATGCGAATGATCTCGTTCAGCAAGGTGCAAGCCTCGACCGCATCATCGGCCACGATGGGACGGGCGGTGATCACAGGCTCAGTTTGTCGCGCATGAAAGCCAGCGCCACGCTGAGCCCATCGGGCGCGATGCCATGACCGGTGCCCTTCATGATATGGGCGAACACGTCTTTCCAACCGGCTTCCTGCAATGCCTCGGCCGCTTGCGGCAACGACTCGGGCGGCACGACGTCGTCCGCATCGCCATGCACCAGCAACACCGGCGGACGCACCACAACATCATCGACCAGCGTTTCCGGCGCCAGCAAACGACCCGAAAACGCCACCACGCCGGCGATCTCATCTTCGCGGCGCGGCGCCACGTGCAGGCTCATCATCGAGCCTTGGGAAAAGCCAAACAGCACCATCTGTTCGGGCAACAGGTCTTCGTCGACCAACAATGCATCAAGAAACGCGTTCAGATCTTCGACCGCTGCGGCCATGCCGCGCATCGCTTCTTCTTCAGAAGAATTGTCGATCCACGGGATCGGAAACCACTGGAACCCCATCGGAGCTCCGGCGCAAGCCTCGGGCGCATCGGGCGCCACAAACAGCGTGTCGGGCAGGTGTTCGCCCAACGGATCGGCCAGCCCCAAAAGGTCGGCCCCGTTGGCGCCGTAGCCGTGCAAAAACACCACCACCGATCTGGTTGTCCCCGAGAGTGGCGCGCGCCGTTCGGCATTCAAAACCCGTGTCATCTGATCCCTTCCCTGTCCTTTGCCACGCGGTAATAGGCCCAGAGCAGGCGCGCTGCAACCGACCTCCACGGCGCCCAGTCTTCGGCCATAATGCGAAGCGCGCGTTCTTTCGGGCGTTCAGGCAAATCAAACAACAGCCGCGCGGATTCCTGCAAGGCCAGATCACCGGGCGCAAACACGTCGGCGCGCCCAAGGCTGAACATGGCATAGATCTCGGCGGTCCAGGCGCCAATCCCAGGCACAGCGGTCAGCGTTGTAAGCACGTCGGGCGTGGGTATGGTGCGCAAAGCGACATAATCCAACCGCGCCTCGGCCAGCGCGCGAGCATAGCGCATTTTCTGGCGCGACAGACCCACCGCGCGCAGATCGTCTTCGCTGGCCGCAATAATCTGTTCCGCCGCCGTCAGATCGGCGTTTTGCATCTTGGCCCAGATCGCGGCGGCGCTGGCCACGCTGACCTGCTGGCTGACGATGGCCGACAGCAGTTGATCAAACCCGTCCGCACGAAGGCGCAATGGCAATCGGCCGGTTTGGGCCAGCGCGTTGGCGATGCGCGGGTCTTTCGCGCCCAGCCACGCCGCGCCTTCGGCCACACAAGCGTCCGAATGAATGATGCGCCCCAACGTCATAGTGCTGCCACCCAAGCCAAGGCGGACGCAACATCGGGCAAACACAGATGATCCGGCTTTGGCGGGCGCGCGATCAGGATCACCGGCAGGTTCAGCGCCCGCGCCGCATCCAGTTTGCTGCGCGGCGCGGTGCCACCGGAATTGCGCGCCACCAGCACATCGATCTTGAGCTGGGTTAAAACCTCAATCTCTTTTTCCACGGAAAAGGGCCCTGTATCATAAACATATGTGACGTTCTTCATGTCACTTGCCAAACCCGGTTCGCCAATGCGGCGCAGAAAAATCTGGGCAGGCACCGACAGCGCCAACGCGGCCAAAGTCGCGCGCCCGGTGCTGGCAAAGACCCGCTGGCCGGGCTGCAAATGCGCGCCCACAGATGCCTCGTCGCCGACTTCGATCCAGCGATCCTCGGCCGTCGCGCGCCAGGGCGGACGCAACAGCTGCGCATGGGGCAAGCCAGCGGTTGCAGCCTGCTGCGCCGCATGGGCGCTGATGCGCGTGGCAAAGGGATGCGTGGCATCCAGAATCGCCGTGATGCCCTGCGTGGCAATGAAGTCTGCAAATCCGCCAGAATCGCCAAACCGCCCGGTTCGGGTTGGCACCGGCAACGCGCCGGCCAAACGGGGCGCACAAAGTTGTGATGCCGTCACCCGTGGCCCGGTTTTGGCCAAAGCATCCGCCACTGCGCGCGCCTCTCCCGAGCCGGTCAGCAGCAAAAGATGAGGGTCAGACGCCATAGTCGGGACATGGCGCAGCCGAGCAAACAACGCAAGCGGCTTGTGCCTGTCAGATCCTGGCGCTAGGGCTTGGCGCATGAGTTCTATTTCCGATATCGACCCGACCGATCATGCCCGTGCCAAACGCAATGTTGCGGTTCTGGCCGCCGCTCAAGCCATTGCAGGCGCGCAAATGCCGATGCTTTTCGTCATGTCCGGGCTGATCGGACAGCGACTGGCCCCCAATGCGTGCCTTGCGACCTTGCCCATTTCGCTGATCGTTTTCGGCTCGATGACCACCGCTCCGTGGCTAAGCCCACTGATGCAGCGCATCGGGCGCAAGGCGGGCTTTATTGTAGGTGCTGCGGGCGGCATGGCCGGCGCGCTTGTCTGCGCCTGGGCCTTGATGATCGAAAGCTTCAACCTGTTCTTGCTGGGCAGCTATATGAGCGGAATTTACATGTCAGCGCACGGGTTTTACCGCTTTGCCGCATCAGACTGCGCCTCGGACGCGTTCCGCCCCAAGGCGATTTCTTATGTGATGGCGGCGGGACTTGTGTCGGCAATTCTGGGGCCGCAGCTGGTAGGATTTCTGAGCGGAGACACCCCGGATACCTCAGTGGCGCCGTTCTATCCCAGTTTCATGGCCATCCTGGTGTTGAATGTGATCGGGATCGGGTTGTTTTTGATGTTGGACATCCCGAAATTGCCGCCACCTTCAAAAGATGCACCGCGCGGGCGCACCCGGATGGAGCTGCTGCGCACGCCGCGCATCGCTGTCGCCGTGATTTGCGCCATGGTGTCTTATGCGCTGATGAACCTGGTGATGACATCGACGCCGCTTGCGGTTGTGGGCTGTGGATTTGGCGTGGTCGATGCAGGGCATGTGGTCACGGGTCACGTGCTGGCGATGTTTGCGCCGTCATTCTTCACGGGCCATCTGATCGCGCGGTTTGGGGTTGAGCGCATCGTCGCGCTTGGTTTGGTGATCCTGGCAGGTGCCGGAGCTGTGGCACTGAGCGGCGTTGAGTTGGGTCATTTCTATGTGGCGCTGGTTCTGCTGGGTTTGGGTTGGAACTTTGGGTTCATCGGAGCAACCACCATGTTGGCAGGCGCCCACGAGCCCCATGAGCGCGGCCGCATGCAGGGTTTGAACGATTTGCTGGTGTTTGGCGGGGTCACGCTAGCCTCACTGGCGTCGGGCGGTTTGATGAATTGCTCGGGCGGCAATCCGGTTGAGGGGTGGTATGCGGTGAACCTGGCGATGGGGCCGTTTCTGGTTCTGGCCGGCGGCGCGCTGATATGGCTGATGATGCAGCCCAAAGCCCGCGCTGCTTGATTGAACGGGCCTGTGACGGAGGCCTGCCAAGAGTTATTGGCGGCGGGGGCTCTGCCCAAATTTATTGATGGCGGGGGCTCTGCCAAAGTTTTTCGTGGCGGGGGCTCTGCCCCCAGGGCCTACCGGCCCTCCCCCGGGATATTTCTGGCAAGAGGAAAAGGTTAAAACCGCCCCGTGGCTGAAGCCCATATCAGAGAGAGGCGTTTCTGCGCCTGGTTTTGGCCTAGAGCATCTGCGGCGACGTCGTTGGGGCTTTTGATCGCCTGTTTGAGCAGCGCATGGGTTTGCCAGGCGGTGAAGGTTGCGGGACGCGCCGTATGTGGGATGTCGGCGCGGGCAGCCCGAGCGCGGTTCAGCCGGTCGAGTCCCGATTGCGCAAGGACGCGGATGGCTTGGCTACGCCCGTCCAGCAACGGGATGCGGCCGCGACGTTCCAGCTCTGGACAGGCCTGAAACCAATTGGCCAGCCCGCTTGCATAGCCCAGATCGTTGAAAACCACAGGTTGGGTGGCGCCCAAGCTGCGCCCAGCGGCCCACAGCAGCGCGCCCGAAGTCTGTTCGATGTAGCGCTGGAAGTGGGCTTCGTCCTCAAAGGGATCTTTGTAGATGTCCCAGCGGCGCGCGGCGACAAGCTGGTCAAGATCTCGGGCGGTCTCGGGGCTGATCAGACGGGCCAGTGGTGATACAACCTCGTGGCGGCGCGGGGTTTTGCCGGTTGCGATTTCCTCGAGTGCGTCGCGCCACCATTGCAGGCGCATCTCGGCAATCATAGGTTCCTGCGTCACCCACGGCGCGCGCGCCACTTCGACATTGAGCGCAAACAGGGCAAACAGGACAGGACGCGCCTGAACTGGCGCGGCCATCGTGGCCAAAAAGCGGTTGGGGTCGGCCTTTTCGACCAAAGCCGCGCAAGCTGTCAGATCGGCGTCAAAGATCATCGAGATAGCGCGCGATGAGTGTCAGCGTTTGGGGGGCATTGACCACGTCTAGATGATTGATCCCCGCGATCAGATGGTATGCGCCTTTGGGATTGGCCGGGGACAGCGTGGGTTCGTAGGCTTGCGCGAGGAAGGCTTCGTCATCTGCGCCGGCGATCAAGACAAACGGCGGCAGTTTGGCCACATCTTTCAGGTATGCGTTGCGCGGGGCGTAGGACATGTTCAGGCGCTGTGAGTAGGCCAGCGTTGCAGTGTGGCCAAGTGGTCCGTCAAGCACCTGGCGCGGCATGTTGAATTGCATCACCGTCAGATGGTTCAGCGCGCGAATGCGAAACGTGTTGAGGATGCCAAGCCCGATCAGGCGCCGTGTCAGCGGCTGGCTCCAGCCACCAGAATTGGGCCGAAACGTTGGCGCGCGGTGGTGCAGGTAGGGCGCAAGCAGAATGGCCCCGTCCAGCACGCCGCCATGTGCCCCGCCCGCAAAGCGCACCGCCAGCCCGCCGCCCGAGGAATGCCCGGCAAGAACAACCTTTTGACCAGGCGTGCGCCGCGCTTTGATCAGATCGGCAAGGTCGTCCTCTAGCTGGCCAATGTAACTCACGTCGCCGCGTTGCCCCGGGGTGGCGCCATGTCCGCGCAGGTCAGGCACCAATACAGTCGCGTGCGGCGTTAAAGCGGGCGCCAGACGGGCGAACTGCTGGCCGTGCCAGCCGGAGCCGTGCACCAGCACCACAAGCGGCGCTGCCGGATCTGTGGCTTCAAATGTGCGCACGCTTACGCCGAAACCGTCGCGCATCGTCACTGTTTCAGGGTCAGGCCAAGGCGGTGCATCACCGCTGAGCTGGCCCTCGAAATCCAAGCCACCGGCGCCCGAAAGAGATTGCGGCGATTGCGACAAGATCAAGCCAAGCCCAACGATAAGCGGCGCAGAAAAACCGATCAGCGTGCCAAAGAGGATGGTTTTCAACATGTGCCGTTGTCTCGCTTTTTGTCGCCGTGCAGCTTGGGGTTGCTCAAACCTGCGGCCTCGGCGCACTGTCTCGGATCAGCTTCCAGTTGATCGCATCCAAAAGCGCCTGAAAACTGGCATCTACTATGTTCGGACTGACCCCCACGGTCGACCAGCTGCGCCCTTGCGCGTCGGCAGAATCGATGATCACGCGGGTCACGGCTTCGGTGCCGCCTTGGGTGATGCGCACTTTGAAATCCACCAGCCGCATGTCTTCGATCAGCGCCGAATAGGGCCCCAGATCCTTGGCCAACGCCTTGGACAGTGCGTTCACTGGCCCACGATCATTACCCGATTGATCCAGCGACTCACTGACCGAAAGCGTTTTCTGATCACCGACTTTGACCACCACAACCGCCTCAGAAAGACTGATCATCTGGTTGTATTTGTTTTTGCGCCGCTCGACCGTGACCTTATAGCGTTTGACCTCGAAAAAGGTCGGCAACTGGCCCAGCTCGGCACGCGCCAACAGCTCAAAGCTGGCCTGCGCGCTGTCATAGCTGTATCCTTGGTCTTCGCGCGCTTTGATCTGTTCCAGGATGCGCCCCAGCGCCGGGTCACCTTTGGCCACGTCCAGCCCCGCCTCGGACAAACGGCGGCGCAGATTGGATTGCCCGGCCTGGTTCGACATTGGAATGACCCGCGCATTTCCAACAGTTTCGGGCGGGATATGTTCATAGGTGCTTGGGTCTTTGACTATCGCGCTGGCGTGCAACCCCGCCTTATGCGCAAAGGCCGACGCCCCGACATAAGCCGCCTGGCGTTGCGGCAGCCGGTTCAGAATATCATCCAGCATGCGCGCCGTGCGGGTCAGCCCGGCCAAAGCATCGCGCGACACACCGGTCTCAAAACGGCTGGCATAGGGTTCTTTCAGCAACAGCGTCGGGATCAGCGCGGTCAGATTGGCGTTGCCGCACCGCTCACCCAGCCCGTTCAGCGTGCCCTGAACCTGACGCACACCCGCATCAATCGCCGCAAGTGAGCCGGCAATCGCGGTTTCCGTATCGTTGTGCGTGTGGATGCCCAGATGCGTGCCCGGAATGCCGCTTTTGATCACCGCGCCGACGATCTGCGCGATCTCATCGGGCAAGGTGCCGCCATTGGTATCACACAGCACGATCCAGCGCGCTCCTGCTTCGTAGGCGGCGTGACACACCTCAAGCGCATACTCTGGATGGGCTTTATAGCCATCAAAGAAATGCTCAGCGTCATAAAGCGCCTCGCGCCCTTCGGCCACGATATGGGCCATTGAGGCGCGGATGTTCTCGGTGTTTTCCGCCAAAGTCACGCCAAGCGCGGTTTTGACATGATAGTCGTGCGATTTGCCCACCAGACAGACCGCGCCCGTGCCCGCATTCATCACCGCCGCCAGCACATCATCGTTTTGAGCCGAGCGTCCGGTGCGCTTGGTCATCCCAAAAGCGGTCATGCGCGCGCGCGTCTGGGGAGCCGCATCGAAAAACGCGCTGTCTGTCGGGTTGGCGCCGGGCCAGCCGCCTTCGATGTAATCCACGCCCAATTGATCGAGCGCTTGTGCGATCTGGATCTTTTCCGGCGTGGAAAACTGCACCCCTTGGGTTTGCTGGCCGTCGCGCAGGGTGGTGTCGTAAAGCCAGAGTTTCTCGCGGGTCATGTCATAAGGTCCTGCAAAGCGGCCAAATCGACCTCGGGCCCGGCAGACAATGAAACACCCTCTTTGCTCATCTTCACCTGCACACCCGCCGCAACCAACGCGGTTTTCAACGCATCAACCTGGGAAAAATCCTTGCTTTGCATAGCGTCTAGCCGCGCGGCAGTCATGGCCTGTTCCAAGGCATCAAGTTGAATGTCGCCGCACTCTGTCCATCCGCCCATCTCAGCCGTCAACAAGCCCAACATCCGCGCCGATGCGACCAACTCGCCCACCTGCCCCGCAGCGGCCAGTTTGTGCAACGCCCCGATCGCCCCAGCCGTGTTCAGGTCATCGGCCAACAGCGCAACAACAGACGCGGCTGCGCTGGAGGAGGGCTCGATGCCCTCTGACAGCGTGCGCCACTTGCGCAACGTGGCTTCGGCCTCGGCCCGTTTCTTTTCGGTCCAGTCCATCGGCTTGCGGTAATGGGTGCTCAGCATCACAAATCGGATCACCTCACCCGGCACGCCCTGATCCAGCAGATCGCGCACAGTGAAGAAGTTGCCCAAAGATTTGGACATCTTCTTGCCCTCAACCTGCAACATCTCGTTGTGCAACCAATAGTTGGCAAAGCCGTGTCCGGCGCATTTGGACTGGGCTATCTCGTTCTCGTGGTGGGGAAACTGCAGATCATTGCCACCGCCGTGAATGTCAAAGCTCTCGCCCAGCAGATCACGCGCCATGGCCGAGCACTCGATATGCCAGCCCGGCCGCCCCCGGCCCCACGGACTGTCCCAACCGGGCAGATCCGCATCTGACGGCTTCCACAGAATGAAATCCATCGGGTCTTCTTTGTAAGGGGCCACCTCAACGCGGGCCCCGGCGATCATATCATCAAGCGAGCGCCCCGAGAGCTTGCCATAGTCGGGATATTTGCGCACCCGAAACAGCACGTGGCCGTCCTTTTCATAGGCAAAACCGTCCGCGATCAGCTGCGCGATCATCTCCACCATCTGCGCTATATACTCGGTCGCGCGCGGCTCTGCGTCCGGGCGCAGCGCCCCCAGCGCGTCCATGTCCTGATGATACCAATCGATGGTCTCATCCGCGCGGCTCGCGATCAGCTCTTCCAGCGTGCCCTTGGCCCCATCTGCCTTGCGCTGCTGCGCCGTGGCGTTGATGCGATCATCTACATCCGTAAAGTTACGCACATAGGTCACTTTGCCCGCATATTCGCTCTGCAACAGCCGATAAAGCACATCAAACACCAGCACCGGGCGCGCGTTGCCCAGATGGGCGCGGTCATAAACCGTGGGACCACAGAGATACATGCGCACGTTTTCCGCATCAATCGGCGCAAACGCCTGTTTTGACCGGGTCGCAGTGTTGTAAAGCGTGATCGTCATGGCAAAGTCCTCGCACAAAAAGACGCTGGCGCGGGCTTAGCAACTTGTTCCAGAGATGAAAACGAAAGAAACCGGCCCGCTGAAGGTTCAGCAGGAAATGCAGCACGAAATGAGGCAAATCCGGTTCATGCCCCTTGCCTAGCCCAGCCCTGCCCGTCGTGCAAGCCCCCGATCACACGGGAACAGATTGACAAGGCGCGCGCCCTCTGCCCCCTTGGCGCCAACACAGGCGGAGACAGACATGCAGCTTTCAAAACGCATCACAGGGCTGACCGGCGGCGGCTCGGACGGGTGGGACGTGTTCAACCGCGCGCGCGATATGATTGCGGCCGGGGTCGACGTGACCGAGCTGACCATCGGCGAACATGACATTCGCACCCATCCCGACATTCTGGCGGCGATGAACGCAGCAGCGGTGGGCGGACACACCGGTTACGCCAGCATTCCCGGCACGCCGGATTTGCGCGACGCAGTAGCCGAGCGCATCACCGCCCAAAGCGGTGTGGTCACCACGCGTGACAATGTGATGATCACTCCGGGCGGTCAGGCGGCACTTTTTGCGGCCCATCACGCGGTTTGCGACGAAGGCGATGTGGCGCTGTTCATTGACCCTTATTACGCCACCTATCCCGGTACGTTGCGCGGTGTTGGCGCCGTGCCGCGTGCGATCAAGGCCGATGCGCACAACGCCTTTCAGCCACGCGGCGGCGATATTGCGGCACAGGCGGCGGGCGCGGTGTCTTTGCTGATCAATTCGCCCAACAACCCCACTGGCGTGATCTATCCGCGCGCCACGCTGGACGGGATCGCACAGGCTTGCATCGATCATGACCTGTGGCTGATTTCGGACGAGGTTTACGACAGTCAGATCTGGAGCGGCACGCATGTTTCGCCCCGCGCCCTGCCCGATATGGCGGCGCGCACGTTGGTTGTCGGCTCAATGTCCAAAAGCCATGCGATGACCGGGTCGCGCTGCGGTTGGGTTGTGGGGCCTGAACCGGTGATCGCACATCTGATCAATCTGGCCACCCACACCACTTACGGCGTGCCCGGTTTTGTGCAGGACGCCGCCGCCTGGGCCTTGCGCGCCGGTGCTCCGCTGGAAGAAGAGGTCGCCGCGCCGTTTCGCCGCCGCCGCGATCTGGCCCACACTGTGCTGGCGGCGCAAAACACCGTTGGGCTGATCCCTGCGGATGGCGCGATGTACCTGATGCTGGACGTGCGCGCGACGGGCATGGCGGGAGAAAAATTTGCAAATGCGCTGCTGGACGCGCATCATATCGCTGTCATGCCTGGTGAAAGCTTTGGGCAGGCGGCGGCGGGCCACATTCGCGTGGCCATGACCGTTGGGGACGAAAAATTTGTTAAAGCCCTTCAGACGCTTTGTGATTTCGCACGTGAAAAAGCGATTGGGACCATATGATTAGGAGACAAACCTCATGCGATTTGCAGCCCTTTTAGCGACGCTGTTCTGGGTTCTAGCCCCCGTCACAAGCAGCGCCCAAACCTATCCGGAACGCAGCGGCGGCGCGGTCACCGACATGGCCGACTTGCTCAGCCCAGAAGACGAAGCCACGCTGAGCGCCCAGATTGACGCGCTGATGACCGAGACCGGGATCGAGCTGGCGGTGGTCACCCTACGCCTGCGCAGCTTTCACGACCCCGACGCCACGCTTGAGGAATTTGCCACCAAACTGTTTGACACTTGGGGCCTTGGCGACGCCACGCGCAACGATGGCATTCTGGTGCTGGTGCTGCGCAATGACCGCGAAATGCGCATCGAACTGGGCGCCGGGTTTGCCCGCGATTGGGACAATGCCGCCGAAAACGTGGTGTCGCGGTCGTTCCTGCCGGCGTTCCGCGATGACCGTTACGCTGATGGCATCAAAACCGGCGTGACCGACGTGATCAACACGATTGCACGCCCGTTTCATGCAGGCTCCAAACCCGAAAGCGGCGGCATCGGTCCGATGATCTGGGGTCCAGCTTTGGGCGGCGGCTTGTTCGCGCTGATCTTTGGCGGCTGGCTCTACCGGACGATCAGCGCACGGTTTCGCACGTGCCCGTCATGCAGCAACCGCGGCCTCAGCCTCAAACGCAGCACAGTGACAGCGCCGACCACGATGATGACAGGTTCCGGGCGCCAAACGCTGACCTGCGGCGCCTGTGGCCATGTGCTGATCTCAACCTATACCATCGCCAAACGCTCCAAATCGCGCGGCACCAGCGGCAGTTCGGGTGGTGGACGCTCGGGCGGGGGCGGTGCGTCAGGGCGCTGGTAGGCGGCTGAAATCAAGCTCAAAGGTCCAAAAACGACGCCGGTCGCAAACAGGACAGACGCCTGCGGGCTTTTCGCATCACCTTGCGGAAACGTCCGGAGAGCGCCATGCAAGGCAACTGGAGCAAAATCAGACTGATCAGCCGGACCATTGGCGCCGATCGGGGACGTGCGGCGCGGGGGCGCCCCGACTGGGTCTAACGCCACCCTGACCCTGTCCTTTCGCAATAAAGTCTGATCTCATGAACGAACAAAGCCCCACATCAGCCCCCTCGCGCAGCGGTGGCCGCGCCGCACGCCGTGCTGCGCGCGCCGCGCCATTGGCCGAACATCTGCGCCCGATCCGCCCCGGCATGACCGGTGGGCGCTACAAACCGCTGAGCGACGCCGATGTGGCGCGCATTCACGGTGCCGCGCTGGATGCGCTGGAACAGATCGGGCTGGCCGACGCGCCCGAAAGTGGCATCGCCTATCTGACAGGTGCCGGTGCAATTCTGGGCGATGACGGGCGCATCCGCTTTCCGCGCGCGCTGGTTGAAGACACGATTGCGCGGGCCAACCGCTCGATCACTCTGCATGGACGCGACCCGCATCACGATCTCGATCTGAGCGGTCAAAAGGTGCATTACGGCACCGCCGGTGCGGCGGTGAATATGGTCGATGTGACCGGGCGCAATTACCGCGAAAGCAATTTGCAGGATTTACACGACGCGGCCAAGATCTCGCAAGTATTGGATAACATTCATTTTCTGCAACGTCCAATCGTGGCGCGAGACGTTGTTGATAACCTCGAAATGGATCTGAACACGGTCTATGCCTGCACATCCGGCACACTGAAACACATCGGCACCTCGTTCACGGATCCCAGCTTTGTGGGTCCCGCCGTCGAGATGTTGCACATGATTGCCGGCGGCGAGGACGCCTGGCGCGCGCGCCCGTTCCTGAGCAATTCCAACTGCTTCGTGGTCCCGCCGATGAAATTCGCCACCGAAAGCTGTCAGGTGATGGAGGAATGCATCCGTCACGGCATGCCGGTGCTGCTGCTGTCGGCCGGTATGGCCGGGGCCACGGCGCCATCGACAGTGGCCGGCGCTATCGTACAGGCCACCGCAGAATGTCTCGCCGGACTGGTCTATGTGAATGCCATTGCACCGGGGCACCCGGCGATTTTCGGCACCTGGCCGTTTGGGCTTGATCTTCGCTCGGGCGCAATGACCGGCGGGTCGGGCGAACAGGCCCTGCTGACGGCGGGCTGTGCGCAGATGCACGCGTTTTACGATCTGCCCGGCGGTGCCGCCGCGGGCATTGCAGATTCCAAACTGCCCGACATGCAGGCCGGTTGGGAGCAAATGTGTTCCAATGTCATGGCTGGGCTGGCGGGTTTGAACATGGTCTATGAAGCTGCTGGAATGCACGCATCCTTGTTGGGCTTTTGCCATGAATCGCTGATTGTGGGCGATGATCTGATCGGTCAGGCGATGCGCTGCGTGCGCGGCATTGAGGTCACGGACGAGACCATGGCGCTAGATCAGATTGCCGCCGTGTGCCAGGGCGGGCCTGGGCATTATCTGGGCACCGAACAAACGCTGGGCCGGATGGAGGCCGATCACGTCTATCCCAAGCTGGGCGATCGTTCATCGCCAAAGGAATGGGATGAAAAGGGCAAACCTGACCTGATGGCAAAGGCCACCGCGCGCAAGGAAGAAATCCTGGGCGCCCCCTCAGCGGCGCGCTTTGCCCCCGATCTTGATGCCGCGATCCGCACCAAATTCAACATTTACCTGTCCAGTTGACCCCAGCGGCGCCCGGTCTCCATTGTGAAAACCGGGCGCCTGCTTTTGCGGCGTGACAGAGCCGCGCGGACTGGCTGGCAAGACATCCGCGCGACGCCCCGCAAAAGTGCTCAGAGGTTTACCCCCGTGCCTCGGGTCAGCTGCGTGGCATCATGCCCGCATCCTGCGCTGCGGCCACTTCATCGCCGTCCAGCGCGCCATCAGCATTCACATCCATCGCAGTGAACGTGTCGGTGCTGATCTCGGGAAACACCGCCTGCACCTCGTCCAGGGTCAGCATGCCATCGCCGTTGGCATCCGCCTCGGTGGCGGCATAGGCCGCAACGGACAATCCCAGAACAGCAACAACGCTCAGCAAAGTGGTTTTCATAGTCTTTCTCCCATCTAGGTTTGCGAAAGCACCACCCGGCGCCTTCCCCTAAGCAGACGTTTGAAAACGGCTTTGCGTCCCTGTGAGCAGCGCCTTGTCCCGCCACGCGCCAAAGCCCGCCGAATGCGCCCTGCGCGCTGCGCAAGGGCTTGCCGAAAAAGCGCGCGGGCCTTTGCTCGGCGGAAAAGCCCCGTCTTTTATGCGCGCCGCGCACGCGTAAGTAAGAGGGAACTGATCCTGAAACAGGAGACCCCGCGATGTTGTCTGACCCTTTTTCCACCCTGATGACCGCGCTGCACCGACGTGCCCGCCATCTGTGTTCTTGCCCGCATGAGGCCGCAGATCTGGCCCAAGAGGCCGCGCTTCGGGTGTGGCGCCAGACCCGGAACGGCACGGTTCCCGATGATCTTGAAGCCTATGCGATGGTGACTTTGAGCAATCTGGCACGCTCGCGCTGGCGTATGCGACGCGATACCTGTGAATTGGACGACAACATGGCCAGCATACCACCCGACGCCCCCGCTCGCATCGCCTGCGCCGAACTGCGCGCCGCCATGGCCCGCCTGCCCCGCGCCCAAGGCCGGTTGATGGAACTGGTGGCCGCCGGTGAGACCAGCCCCGTCGAATTGGCAAAACTGACGGAACAGCCGCTGGGCACCGTGATGTCACGTTTGGCCCGTGCGCGCGCGCGATTGCGCGCCGATCTGGACCTTGGCGCAACGGCGCCGTCATCGACGCTGTACGACAGCACCCAACTCTAGGGCGCTGTGCGCGATCACAAAATATCGAAAACTGGGTCGGATTGCGGGCCAGTTTGACCACCGCAGATGGCCCTAGACCTGCGCGCAGAACCGGGCGCCCGGCGCAATGTCGCAGTGGCCGGTCCGGGTGGCATGGCCCGGCCCCAATGGGCCAGGCCAAAAATCGTCAGCCTAGAACAGGAAGTCGACGCCGTTGATGTCGTTGAGATCAACACCGGTCAACGTGATGCGCACGCCCTGCCCGTCTTCGATCACCACGTCATTGCCGTTTTGAACCATGTGATTGGTCTTGAGGTCAAAGTAGCCAGTGATCTCGGACAAACCGCGCAGATCAACGTCTTCGGCGTCATCCGTGGCGTCAAAGTCGGTGACAATGTTCTTGCCATAGCCGTCTTTGAACACAAACCGATCCGAACCAGCGCCGCCGGTCGCGGTGTCATTGCCTTCGCCGACATCGATCTTGTCGTTGCCGCCGCCGCCATTGACAAGATCCTTGCCCGAGTTGCCCTGCAGCGTGTCATCGCCGACACCACCGTTGATATCGTCACGACCACCGCCGCCGCGCAGATCATCCTCACCAGCGCCACCGGTCACAGTGTCATCACCGGCACCGGCAAACACACGGTCATCGCCTTTGCCTGTGTCCACAATATCGTCACCAGCCTTGGCCCGAATGATATCGTCGCCAAGCAGGTTCAGCGCCGCGCCATCGCCGACCAGGCTGCCTTGCACGATCATGTCGTCGCCCGTGCTGAGAAACAGGATCCAGTCCTCTTTCATGAAATGGTCTTCGATCGCAAACATATCGCCGTTTGGTTCGGTGAAGAATTCGTCGTAAAAATTGGTCAGCGCAAAACTGGCCATATCCAGATCAAAATCCACGAACTTCAAACGCCCGCCACTGTCGACCTTGAAAATGACCTCATCGATCGTGCCGGTGATGATGTAGGGTTGGTTGAACAGCGTTCCAAAGCTCAGATCTGACCCAGTCGCCGTGAAACTCGCCTCGGACGCTCCAAAAAAGCCGGTTCCCGAAAACCCGGTCCCGTCAAAGTCGCCGCCCGGCGCACCGTCGATGAAAATAATCTCAAACGCTTCGAACACGTCCGCAAAAGTGAGGCTGCCATCCTTGGGAAGTCGCAGACTGATTGCCATAATTTTTTACCCTTGTTAACTTGAGTGACCCGATCGAAACCCAAACCGGGCCTTGCACAGGTCTCGTTAGGTCGCCACAGACGACCGCTTAACACAACATTTACAGTATTTCGGCCTTAGTCCAATTGTCGAACCGCGGCAAGCTTGTTGTCTGGCTTGCCTGGCCGGATCTAAAATACGAAATCCCCCGCGCCCAGGGTCGCAATGTCCACCGCAAACAAGGTGATTTCAACGTTGGCGCCGTCATCGATCACAACTTTGCCACCCACCTGCGTCATATGGTTGGCCTTGAGATCGCCAAAGCCTTTGATGGCCGTCACATTCGAAAGGTCGATCTTTTCGTCGTTGTTGCGGGCGTTGAAATCCAGAATCCGGTCCTTGTCTGCGAAATTGTTGAACACGAAAATGTCCGCGCCCAGACCGCCCTCCAGGGTATCATTGCCGGTGCCGCCGTTCAAAAGATCGCTGCCACCGCCGCCGAACAATGTGTCACGCCCGGCATCGCCGAACCGCTGATCAGCCCCTTTGCCCGCCCCGCCAATCAACTCGTCATTGCCATTGCCACCCAGCAATCTGTCGTTGGCACGACCGCCATCCAGAATGTCAGCGCCTTTGCCACCGAGCACCTTGTCGTTGCCATTGCCGGAAAACAGGTTGTCATTGCCGCCGCGACCAAAGATCACATCATTGCCCAGCAGGTTGAAAACCGCACCATCTGTGCTGATTGCGGAGCTTGCATTGGCAATGTCATCCCCATTGCCGAGCAGAATGCGCCAGGTTTGCGCCTGTAGAAACGACTCGATTGCCAGGGGCGACATCCCCGATTCATCCGCAAAGACAATCGGTGCAAAAGCGGCCATATTGATGTTCACATTTTCGAAAGTGACCGTACCGGCCCCATTGAACGTGATCGTATCAATAATTCCCGACGTCAGCGTCGGTACGCCTCCAATCAGCGTCAGCGCAAAACCGCTGCCCGTGACTTCGAAACTGCCCGGAGCACCATCAAAGACACCCGAGCCGAAGAACGAATTTGGAGTCACTGACGGTACGCTGGCATCGACGGCCAAGAAATCAATAATTCCAAAAAGATCTGTCGCTGAAAAAACGCCTGAAGCAGGCATAGTCACTTTAATAACCACGTTGCACTCCTATGAAATCCTTCGTGGCGCAGTATGCCATGTTCATCATACAAATGGGAACACATCCCTGTCAAAGCTGTCGAAACTGGTCAGCGCGCTGGACCCTGACCAGATCATGTACAGCGACGTTGGTCAGGCTTTGGCGCGACGGCGGCGGGCGGCGGCAAGGCCACCCAAGCCGGCGATCATCAACCAGCCAGCGGCTGGCAGTGGCACGGGGGCGACGTCCAGACCGGCAACGCGGTAACCGTCAACGTCGAAAAACCCATTTGCTGTGGTGGCGATCAGATAGCGGTATGTGCCAGAAAGACCCACATTTACAGTGCCTTCAATGCCCACGCCCTGACCTGACGCCAAAAGCGACGACACGCCGGTCAAACAACCAACGCCACCCGAAGTACAGTTCACGACACTGCCGTCATTGGTGCCGTAGATGCGGTAATCATCAGTCGCGCTGGCCAGCGACAAGGTGATCGAGCTCATCTCCGCGTCGCGGCCAAAATCAAACACCAGCGCTTCGTCGTCGAAAATGTTATCCAGCTGGTTGATGTCAAAGGTGCCCGTGTTCACGCCCAATCCGGCGCCATTTTGGTTGACCTGAGGCGCGGGCGGCTGCTGCGTGTTGATCGCTGTGGCCGTCACGGAATAGCTGTTGGAGACGTCGTTGAACACTTCGTCAGTGCCCAGGTTCGTACCGCCCAACGGAAACAACGGGCCGGTAAAGTCAAACGTTGCAGCGCTCGCGGCGCCGGTCGTCAATGCCAGGGCCGCGGCCCCCAAGAAAACTGTGAAACGTGTCATGTCATACTCGCAATGTTTATCAATTGAGTTGGTTCAGATCATGTTTCCCAAAGCACATATGCCGTGCTCATAGCCCGCCGTGGTTGTGCCAGAGTTTCGCCGCAGTTTGTGAAAATCTTGTCTTAAATGAGACGATTGTCGCCGGCTGTAGTAACAATCATTGGCGGACCGCGGCGATCGTCAGGACATTGCTCAGCGCGCAGAAACAATCGTCTTTCCGGATTGGAAACAGCCTCAGGTCTGCTGGTGGACTGTTGTGGTTTTACCGACGACTCACTGTGTGTCATCGGTCATTTGCTGGCAAATCATTGAACCCGACAAAGGTACGGAGCATTTGTGCCAAAACGATCAAGCGGCGCCCGATAGGACTAGCAAATTCGCTAAAAACGCCCCGGACTTCGGATGGAAGTTTTGCAAATTCCACTTTGCAAATCGCAAATCAGCTAATTATGCAAACTCGGCCTGTAAAACCGCCAAAAAAATGGGGGCACGAGGCCCCCATTTGAGTTTCGCCGTTCAGGCTCCTTATGTTTACCGCCCGGTGTTTTTTTGCCTGCGGCCTGAACGTCGTCAGGGGCGAGCGCACCCGCCCCGTGTCTGTTGAAATGCGATAGGCATTTCGACGAGGAAGCGGCGATCGTTTGCGAAACAAACGATGAGAGCCACCCCTCTCTATTTGCGAAAAAGGCGACTTTGACCCAAGCCGCCCTTCTCAAATTCTCAGCTACACCCGCTTGTCCCGCCGCAGGTGTTGCACTTCATGCACGTTCCGTTGCGCACCAAAGTGTAGTTGCCGCATTCGCCACAAGCTTCGCCCTCATAACCTTGCATCTTGGCCTTAGTGCGCGCGTCCAGCGTCAGTGGGCCCGAGGTGATTGTGGCTTCGGGCATCAACGCCTGCATCGCTGCGGCAGGTTCGGAAAAACCTGCCAAAGCTGTGGCGCCCATCGTGTGGCCACCGCCCTGCAACACCACCAGCTCCTGGGGCAAACGTTTGCGCAAATACCCGGTCGAGCTGATCTGTTTGAGCACTTCCAAGGACCGCGAGGCGGCTGTTTCGCTCAGTTCGGTGACGTTGGAGACGCCCTCTTCCTCGCCCCGGCCCAGATCGTCAAAGCTGGCGCCCTCTGGTTTCACATGCGCCAGATCGGTGCGATCCAGGTAGGATACGGCCAGTTCGCGGAACACGTAATCCAGGATCGACGTCGCGTTCTTGATGCTGTCGTTGCCCTGCACCATTCCGGCTGGTTCGAACTTGGTAAAGGTAAACGCGTCGACAAATTCCTCAAGCGGCACCCCGTATTGCAGACCCACCGAAACGGCGATGGCAAAGTTGTTCATCATCGCGCGAAAGCCCGCGCCTTCCTTGTGCATATCGATGAAGATTTCGCCCAGGTTACCGTCTTCGTATTCACCCGTGCGCAGATACACTTTGTGCCCGCCAACGACCGCCTTTTGCGTATAGCCCTTGCGCCGTTGCGGCATCTTTTCGCGGTGGCTTTTGACGATCTCTTTGATGATCACCTTTTCCACGATCTTTTCGGCCAGCACAGTCGCCTTTTCATGGATCGAACCACTTTCCAGCACGTCCATCGCTTCATCGTCGTCTTCGACCAAAGCCGAGGCCAGCGGTTGGCTCAGTTTTGAGCCGTCGCGGTACAAAGCGTTGGCCTTCACACCCAGCGACCAGCTGAGTTCATAGGCCTTTTGACAGTCTTCAATCGTGGCCGTGTTGGGCATGTTGATGGTCTTGGAAATCGCACCCGAAATGAACGATTGCGCCGCAGCCATCATGTGGATGTGGCTGTTGACCGACAGATAGCGGCGCCCGGTTTTGCCACAAGGGTTGGCGCAATCAAAGATGCTGTAATGCTCGCCGCGCAAATGCGGCGCCCCTTCCAGCGTCATCGTTCCGCACACATGGTCATTGGCGGCGTCGATGTCAGCGCGCGAATAACCCAATGATTTCAAAAGATCAAAGGTCGGGTCGTTCAACTTGGCGGCCGGGATGCCCAGCACATTGGTGCAGAACGCCTCGCCCAGGGTCCACTGATTGAACACAAAGCGGATGTCGAAGGCCGATTCCAGCGCCGCATCCACTTTGGCCAATTCGGTCGGGCCAAAGCCGTGTCCGGTCAGCGAGGTGTGGTTGATCGCCGGCGCGTTGCCGATGCTGCCGTGACCGACCGCGTGGCTGATGATTTCCTCGATCTGCGCACTGCCATATCCCAGATGCTCAAGCGCGGCCGGAACCGAGCGGTTGATGATCTTGAAATAGCCACCGCCAGCCAGCTTTTTGAATTTGACCAGCGCAAAGTCAGGCTCGATCCCGGTGGTGTCGCAATCCATCACCAGACCGATGGTGCCGGTGGGCGCAATCACGGTGGATTGCGCGTTGCGGTAACCATGTGCCTCGCCCAGTTTCAGCGCCTCGTCCCAGGCCGACATCGCCAGTTCGATCAGCCGCGCATCGGGGCAATTGGCATGATCCAGCGGCACAGGTGCAACCGACAGCGCATCATAGCCTTCGGTGGCGCCATAAGCGGCGGTGCGGTGGTTCTTCATCACCCGCAGCATGTGATCCGCGTTGCGCTTGTAGCCAGCAAACGGGCCCAGTTCGGCGGCCAGTTCAGCGCTTGTAGAATAGGCAACGCCCGTCATGATCGCGGTTAACGCGCCACACAGAGCCCGGCCTTCGTCACTGTCGTAACCCAGCCCCATGTTCATCAGCAGACCGCCGATGTTGGCATAGCCCAGACCCAGCGTGCGGAAGTCATAAGACTGTTGCGCGATCTCCTTGGACGGGAACTGCGCCATCATCACCGACACTTCCAGCGTGATTGTCCAGAGCCGCGAGGCGTGCATGTAATCTTCCGCCTGGAACTTGCCATCCTTGAGGAAGGTCAGCAGGTTCATCGACGCTAGGTTACACGCGGTGTCATCCAGGAACATGTATTCCGAACACGGGTTCGAGCCGCGGATCGCGCCATCTTCGGGGCATGTGTGCCAATCGTTGACCGTGTCGTGATACTGAATGCCCGGATCGGCGCAGGCCCAGGCCGCGTGGCCCACTTGCGCCCACAGCTCGCGTGCTTTCATGGTTTTTGAGACCGAGCCATCAGTGCGGTTGATCAGCT
The DNA here is from genome assembly GCA_045105075.1 of Sedimentitalea sp. Lineage (GTDB taxonomy): Bacteria > Pseudomonadota > Alphaproteobacteria > Rhodobacterales > Rhodobacteraceae > JBGCDD01. The sequence continues at coordinate 33,878 of JBGCDD010000074.1, forward strand.
GCCAGTCGGCGTCTTTTTCAACAGCCGTCAGAAACGCATTGGTCACCCGGATCGAGTTGTTCGAGTTTTGGCCCGAGACCGAGTTATACGCCTCGGAGTCCCAATCGGTGTCATAGGTCGGGAATTCGATGCTGGTGTGGCCTTGGCGGGCGTAATCCAGCACGCGCTTGACGTAGGTCTCCGGGATGGCGACCTTTTTGGCGTCGCGGATTGCGGTCTTCAGCCCAGGGTTCACATTCGGATCATAGGCATCCGCCTCGGTCTCGTCCCAAGCGCGGATCGCGGCAAAGATCGCGTTCAGCTTCTGTTCGTTTTTTTTGGAGCCGGCGACGATCGAGGCGACCTTCTGCTCTTCCAGCACCTTCCAGTTGATGAAGTCTTCGATATCGGGGTGATCCGCATCGACAATCACCATCTTGGCCGCGCGCCGTGTG
>JBGCDD010000075.1:0-12856 GCA_045105075.1 Sedimentitalea sp.
GACGCGTTTCGACAATACCCTCCGCCTGTGGAATGACTACGCTGTGAACAGCCTCGTTGCTTCTCGAATTGCGATGCCTCCCGACCAGAAGAGTCAGATGTCCGCTTTGAGCCCCATTCAGCCAATGATGCGCTACGCAAAAACTAGCAAATTGGGCGGAAACCGGTCATTCGCTGCAGTGGCATCCCTGCCATTCGAATTCGCTGAAGCAGACAATGGTCGGCCTGATCCGCCTCTTGGATTGGGGCCGGTTTTATCTGGAAGCGGCCGATTGGGTTTCAGTTTGAACGACCGTGTTCGAAAATTCATGGAGCATAAAAAAACCCGCAGCTTGGCATTAAGTTGGCCAGCCGCCCCTATTGTTGTATCAAGCAGGTGTTGAGCTCTTTTACATGTCTGTCAGCCGATCCATTCGGCCCTGTCTTCGTTCTCATCTCGTATCCCTCCAAGGGTTACGATGAGCGAAAGACACTCCTTTAGCAAAACAAGGCTGTCTGTCTCAAAGGCCGTGACGGGTTACAAAAATATGCGTTGAATGTGTCGCACGAAGCATTGCTTGACCGTTTTTGTGACCATATCAGAGCCATCCGAAACCTCGAAGACGCCATAGGTAAGGTGTCGATTCACAAAGTGGAGTGTGGTCATGCTGTGCAATTTCGGAGTTCGTGGGGCGACTGCGTGCAGGCCAAAAGCCATCTTTGACCAATCGAGAGATCAATTCATTGCGCTCGGTCCCTTGTCCGAGTGGCCCGCGGTCGCCTCAGTGTGGCGCGGTTTGTTCAATCGCGATGTTGAGCAGTACCTGCCGGCGTTGCGACGTTGCTACCTCTATGGCACGCTCAAGCGCGGCAGGCAGATCGGCGCCGTTGGTGACGGTTTCGCTCCAAGCACGGCTGGCTTCGGCGGTGCAGGTAAAATCCGGGCTGGGCCGCAGCGAGGTCAGCGGCACCTCGTTCTCGGCTCGTACCGCCCCTTGCGGATATAGACCCTCGACCGAGTGGCGCACTGCGCCCCATTCCTCGTTGTTGAGAACCAGCACGATCAGGGGCACGCCATGCGCTTCTGCCACGAAATGGCAGGCGGTCGGATTGGCAAACATGTAGCTGCCATCCCCCATGGTGGCAAAAACCAACCGGTCAGGGCAGGCCATCTGCGCACCGATGGCCGCGGGTAAACCCCAGCCAAGCCCCCCGGAATGCGGCTCCTGAAAATAGCTGTCGGGTTGGTCAAGATCCAATGGCATGAGCGGGCAGCCCAGTTCGTGAAACACAGTGGCGCGGCGGCCATGCGTTTCAGCCTGTGTCTGGATCGCGCGGCCAAGGCACAGGCTGACCCATTCTTTGGTCATAGGCGCGCCAGAACCGCGTTCAGCGGCGGCGACGACGTCGTCCCTGATGCTCTGAGCCGCCTGCGCGATACGCTCACGGCGGGCCGCAATGCGGTTTGGGTCTGTCTTCTGGTCCGAGAGCGCGGATATGAGCGCGCCAACCACGTGGTCGGTTGGTCCAGCGAGCGAGATATCCGCCGCAAAATTGCGGACGGGTGTTCTGGTGAAAAGCGGATCGGGCCCGGCATGGATCACCGTAACGCCCTCGCGCAAGGTTACCTTGTCCGGAAACCAGGGCGCAAGCGCATCAAGGACAAGAACCACGTCCGCTTTGGCCAGCCAGGGTCCAGGCTCGGCTCCCACCTGACAGGGGTGCGACACGGGCAGCGCCAATTGATTTGACCAGTAGTGTGACAGGGGCAGTGCAAAGGTTTCGCACAACGTCTGAAGTGCGGCAAAACCTGCCGCGCCGCCTGCGCCGCGTTGAGCAATTACAAGCGGGTTTTCCGCGCGAGCCAAAACCTTTGCCGCACAGGCCAGACTGTCCGGGTCCGGTGCGGTGATGACCGGGGCCATGCGCGACGGCGTATCAAGCCCCGATCGCGGACATGGTTCACACAGCACCTCGCGAGGCAGGCTGAGATAGACCGGCCCCTTGGGCGTCGAATTTGCAATGGCCCAGGCTCGGTCCATCAGATCGGCGATCTGATCGGCAAAGCGCAGTTCGTAATGCCATTTCGTTGTCTCCCGGATCAGCGCCTCCTGGTCGAACATCTCTTGCCCCCAGCCGATCGGTACCGTGCGCGCGCCAAACCGGGTGTGTTCGCTCACCGGTGTCCGACCAGACATCACGATCATGGGCACCTGGTCGCACCATGCGTTGATTGCGGCGGTCGCGCCGTTTGCCAGGCCAACATTTGTATGCAGCAACACCGCCTGCGGGCGGCCCGTCACTTGCCAATAGCCGTGAGCCATCGACACTGCCGCATGTTCGTGCGGCACGGTAATGGGCGTCGGCAAGTCAATCCCCGCGCGGCGGGCCTCGACCAATCCTTCGATGATCGGCGGGAAATCCGTGCCGGAATTGGCAAAAACATAGTCCACTCCAAGCGCCTTGAGCTTGCCGAAAATCGCACCACCGGCGGTGATCGAGGTATCATCCTGCATTCAACGAACCTTTCAGAATAGCGCTTTATTGCACATAATGAGATTTCATTTGCATATAATGATGGAATTGCGCACATTTGGTCAAGCTGTCTTTCGGAGATCCTGCCAATGGCCACCTCGCTCAACCTTTCTGTTATAAAAGCTTTTGACGCGCTCGACCTTTTTGACGAGACCCGTCCGGAATTGACGGTCGAGATCGTGGCGCGCGAGTTGCGTCTGACCACCGCCACCGCACATCGTTTCCTCACCACGCTCGAAGTCGCCGGCGTACTGAGTGCCGTGCGCCGTGGGGTCTATGCTCCCGGTCCCCGGCTGTCGCGTTTGGGACGTATGGCCGAAGAACTATCACCGCTGCCGCCCAGCCTTCAAACCGTCATCGACGCGATGCGCAAAGAGTTGGGGGAATCGATCATGGCGTGCCGGTTTACGCCGCGGGGGCCGCTGTGTGTGGCGGTTTCGTTGGCGCAGCGACCGATCTCGGTACAGATACGCACCGGAACCACATTGCCGATGTTGCCGACCGCACAAGGAAGGTTGTTTCTTGCCGGAATGTCGCCGCGTGACCGCGCCCAATGGTGCGCCGCACAGGGTGAATCTGCAAATGAACTGGCCGCAATGGAACCCGTGTTGGACCGTTTGAACGCGGCGGGCTGCGCTCTGAACCTAGGGGACAACGAACCCGACATCGCCGCCGTGTCGGTGCCGATCAAGGTGGTGGGGCGCACCGCGCTGACTTTGTCGACCTTTGGCACGCTGAGCCGGTTTGGCGCAGATTTCATCGAGCGCGCCGAGAGTGTGCTGAAGGCGGCGGCAACGGAATTGGCCACCGAAATGGCCACCAAAGTGGCCCCTGACCAAACCTGACATAGAAGAGAGGGAGGACGAAAGTGACACATAAACCAACGACCAAGGGGCCGGAATTCTGGCGTGATCTCAAACCCATCACCAAAGTATTCCAACCGGACGCCTCGCCGGAAGTCTATTTGCCCAATATCGCAGACGATGACATGCGCTACTACGTACCGTTCACCGAAACGGTGTTTTCCAAACCTCTTTGGATCTCGCCCAGCAAGAATCAATGGTGCGACGTGCTGATGGCCACTGGTGCGGGTTTGGTGAACCGGCACTACCACCCGCATGAGGTCTTTGCCTATACGATCTCGGGCAAGTGGGGGTATCTGGAACATGACTGGATCGCCACAGCAGGCGATTTTGTCTACGAGACACCGGGCGAAGGACATACGCTGGTGGCTTACGAGCATGAAGACCCGATGCGGGTGCATTTCAAGGTTACCGGCCCGTTGATCTGGCTGGACGAAAACGGTGAGCCGGATGGCTATTTCGACGTCCACCAATACATCGCCATGTGCAAGGCGCATTATGAAAAGTCAGGCATCGGCGCGGCGTATATCGAGAGCCTTTTCCGCTAAAGCGTTTCGGGGCACACCTGCGCCATTGAGTCGCGCTCAAAGCCCGGGCGTGCCGAAGGTCTGGCAGGATTTTACCGGTGAAAGGCTCTCCCGAAACGCTCCGGGATCACACCGACATGCCACCATCGGCCAAAAGCACATGGCCGGTGGTAAACCCCGATTGCGCCGAGGCGAGGTACAGAATCGAGGCCGCAATTTCTTCGGCTGTGCCATGACGCCCCAAGGGGATCATCTCGTTGAAGAACGCGGTGCCGTCGCGACCAATCTGTGCGCCAAGACCATCCTCCACCCGTTGCTGAAACCCATTTGAAATCGGCCCCGGCGCGATGGCATTCACCCGAATTCCGCGCGGGGCAACATCCTTTGCCAGAACGCGCATCAGACCGGTCAGCGCGTGTTTCGCTGTGATATAGGCATAGACCCCTGGGTCGCCCCGCGTCGCGGCCACGCTAGATGTCAGAACGATGCTGCTGCCCTCGCGCAAGTGAGGAACACTGTGTTTTGCGAGCAGGAAAGCGCCGCGGACATGGACTGCCATAACGCGGTCAAACACTTCGGTGGGGTAGTCTTGGATGGGGGCAACAGTGCCAAATATGCCGGCGTTGGAGATGAGCACATCCAGCGTGCCGAAACGCTCCACCGTTCGGGCCACGGCACGGCGGACTTGGGTTTCGTCGCTGACATCCGCCGCGACGCACAGCACATCCGCTGCGTCGTCGCCAAAGGTCTCGGCACAGGCCAAGTCAAGCGCGGCAAGATCAAGATCGACAAGCGCCAGCCGCGCCCCGTGCGCGTGCAACAGGCGCGCCGCCGCCAGTCCAATCGACCCTGCCCCGCCGGTCACGATGCATGTCTTTCCTTCAAGGTCAAACATCGGTGCGTCCTCAGATCGGGTAGTGGGGTTGGCCGTCCTGGACCGTGATCCAGCGCAGCGTGGTAAATTCCTCGATTGCGGCCATGCCTCCGAACCGGCCATAACCCGAGTCCTTGACCCCGCCAAAGGGCATCTGCGCCTCGTCATGAACCGTGGGTCCGTTGATGTGGCAAATGCCGCTCTCGATCCGTTTAGCGACATTCATCGCGCGCACGGTGTCGCGCCCGAAGATGGCGGCGGACAGACCGTATTCGGTGTCATTGGCGACACGCACGGCTTCGTCCACGCTGGCCACACGAACGACTGATGCGGTCGGACCAAAGCTTTCCTCGGAATAGATGCGCATCGAAGGGGTGACATGGTCAATCAGCGTTGCCTCCATCAAGACGCCATCCGCATGGCCGCCGGCCACGACCGTCGCACCCTTATCTTCGGCATCGCGCACAAGGCCCATGATCCGGGTCACCGCACCCTTGTCCACAACACAGCCAAGCGAGGTGTTGCCCTTGCGCGGGTCGCCCACGGTCAGGCTGCGGACCTTGGCGGCCAATTTTTCGACAAAGGCATCGGCGACGGACTCCATCACCACGAGCCTTTCCGTCGACATGCAGATCTGACCCTGGTTCATGTACGCGCCAAAGGCGGCAGCGGCGACAGCCGCGTCAAGGTCGGCATCGTCCAGCACGATCAACGGGGCCTTGCCTCCCAGTTCCAGCAGCGCGGGTTTGAGGTTCTCGGCGGCCAGCTGGGCAATGATGCGACCCACCCGCGTCGAGCCGGTAAAGTTCACACGGCGCACGGCGGAATGGCAGATTAGTGTCTCGACGATCTCGCTGGCATTTTCCGGAGCATTGGACAGGACGTTTAGCACGCCTTTGGGCAGGCCCGCCTCTACCATGGCTTCGACGATCAGCGCATGTGTCCGCGGCGACAGTTCCGAGGATTTCATCACAACTGTATTCCCGCATGCCAGCGGCATGGCGATGGAACGGACCCCAAGGATCACCGGAGCGTTCCACGGCGCCATCGACAACACCACACCGGCGGGCTGACGGATAGCCATCGCCATGGATCCAGGGCGGTTCGAGGGGATGACCTCGCCCTTAATCATGGTGGTCATCGCGGCCGCCTCGCGCAGCATCCCTGCCGCCAGCATGACATTAAACCCAGCCCAGGCGGCTGTTGCGCCCAGTTCTTCGGCCATGGCGCGGGCGATATCGGCGCCGCGCGCTTCGAGATTGTCCGCCGCCGCCAGCAACAGCCGCCGCCGTTCTGCCGGACCGGTATTCGACCATTCGGGAAAGGCGCGAGCGGCGGCATCTGCGGCGCGTTTTGCATCCTCGACCGACGCGGCGGCGGCTTCGGTTGCCACTCGGCCAGTCAGGGGATTGTTGCGGGTAAAGGTCCGGCCCCCTTCGGCCTGCACTTTTTCACCCTCGATCAGTAGGTCCAAAACACTCATGTTCTTCTCCATTTACATGTCGCCTCCCAGAAAGGCGTGCCTGACTGCCGCATCATTCATCAATTCATCTGAAGTGCCCGAGCCGATGATCCGACCGGCCTCGAGCAGATAGCCGCGATCCGCGTGGCGCAGGCTGATCTTCACGTTTTGCTCAACGATCAGAAGGCCTACGCCGGTTTTACGCACCCGCGCCAGCGCCTTGAACATGTCGCCCACGACAATGGGAGCGAGGCCAAGGCTTGGTTCGTCGAGCAACAAGAACTCCGGTTTCGACATCATTGCGCGGCCCACAGCGACCATCTGTTGCTCGCCACCGGACATCGTTTGCACGAATTGCGTCCGTCGTTCGGCCAGCCGAGGGAAAATGTCGAAGACCTGCGCGAGGGATTCCTCCTCTGACGCGCGTGCGCGCCCCGGTGTCGCGCCGAGTCGTAGGTTCTCCTCTACCGTCATGCGTCCGACGATGCCACGCCCCTCGGGCACCAGGGCAATGCCCTGATTTGTCACTGTGTAGGCCGGCATGTCGGTTATGCCCTCGCCATTCAACTCAACTGCTCCTTCGGCGGTCGCAACGATTCCGGCGATCGCCTTGAGCAGCGACGACTTGCCCGCGCCGTTTGCCCCCAGAACAACGACGACCTCGCCCTTGGCTATAGAAAAATTGACCCCGTCCACCGCGAGGTGTTTGCCATAGCGGACGGTTGCATTCTTCAGTTCAAGCATGGTCATCCCCTAGATAGGCCTTGATGACGGCGGGCTCTTGCAGAACCTCGGCCGAGAGGCCTTCGGCAATCTTTTCGCCCGCGCTCATCACGATGCAGCGTGAACAAAGCGCGCGCACCGCCTCCATGATGTGTTCGACCAACAGGACGGTCATTCCTTGCCCCTGCAGGTGACGTACCAGATCGATGCCGATGCGCAGCTCGGACGGATTGAGCCCCGCCAGCCATTCATCGAGCAGCAGGAGTTCAGGCTCCGAAGCAAGTGCCCGCGCCATCTCCAAACGTTTTTGGTCGATATAGGTCAGGTTTCCGACCTGTTCGTCACCGCGCCCCGCCAGGCCGACAAAGTCTAGTTTTTCCTCAGCCAGCTCACGCGCCTCGCGGCCCCAGTGCCGCCTTTGACCAAAGGCCAGCGACAGCAACACATTCTCGGCCACGCTGAGGGTTGGCAACGGGCGGACTAGCTGAAAGGTGCGGGCAACCCCGTGTTTCGCGACCCTATGCGGCTTCATTTTGGTGATGTCGGTATCACCAATGCGCACCGTGCCTGCGTCGCTGGGCAAGGCGCCCGAGATCATGTTCAGCACGGTCGTTTTCCCCGAGCCGTTCGGCCCCAGAAGGCCCACGACTTCACCGGGTTGCAGTTTGAACGACACGTCACGGACAGCAACCAGCCCGCCGAAGCGTTTGTGCAGGTTGGTGATTTCAAGTGGTTTGCTCATGCCCGGTCTCCGCTCTGCAGATTTTCGATCTTGGCCAGCACACCGTTGGGCATGACAAAGACGATCAGGATGAACAGCAGTCCAAGGATGATCGAGAAGTGGTCGGGAAAGCTCACGGATAGCCATTCGAACAACAAGAACAGCGGCACCGCGCCCACCATCGGCCCCCAAAGACGCATCGCCCCGCCCAGAAGGGCCATGATCAAGGTCATGAAACTGACCGTTGGATTGAACACGATGGAGGGCTCGATATAGGTCCAGCGTGGGGCCTGTATGGCACCGACAAGAGTGATGATCATTGACGAGATCACAAAGAGCAGCAGCTTGATGCGGGTCACGTCTACACCGGCATGAGCGGCGACGGTTTCGTCATCGCCAAGCGCCTTGAGCGCCAAACCGATCCGCGACCGCCCGATGGCCCAAGCGATCAGAAAGGTCACCACCGCCAAAGCGAGAAGCTGCCAGTAGATGTGCCGGCCCTCGAAGGGCAAAAAGACGTAGCGGCCCATGGTATAGGTCACGTTGACCTCCCACCAGCTTACGGTCTGGCGCACCAGTTCGGCCAGCCCAAAGGTGAAGATCACAAAATAGACCCCGGCCAGCCGCAGGGTCGAGAGGCCGACCACCAGCGCCATAACCATGCCGATGCCCGCTGCACACAGCAGCACCAGCGGATAAGGCAAGACCTCGCTGAGGACCGCGACCGTATAGGCGCCGACCCCGAAAAAGGCCACTGTTGCCAGTGAAACGTAGCGGGTCGGCCCGGAAAACAGCGCCCATGCCGTGGCCAGTGTGACATAACCCGTCATGCCCAAAAGGACGCCTGTCCAGTAGTCAGAGATGATCAGCGGCGCGAGGGCCAGCACGACAAGCGCGATGCTCGCAAGGGCAAAACCATGTGAAGTTTTCATCGTCACGCCTTTCCAAAAAGGCCGTTGGGCCGCACGAGCAGCAGCACGAGAAACACGGTGTAGACGGCGGCCAGCGTCAGGCCGGGATCGATGTATGCGGCAACAAAGGTCTCGACGAGGCCCAGCAACAGCCCGGCGACGATGGCGCCTGGCACGCTACCCTTGCCGCCAAGTATGACGACGATCAGGGCCTTCATCGTAAAAACGACGCCCGCGGTAGCCGTAAAGGTCTGGAACATCGAGACAACCACACCGCCGGTTGCGGCCATGGCCCCGCCGATGGCAAACGCGGTTCGCGCCGCAAGATCGGTGTTGATGCCAAACAGAGGCGCGCTTTGCGGCGCCAGCGCAACCGCTCGCAGGATCATGCCCCAGCGGGTGCGGTACAAGATGACGACCAGCGTACCGCCGATCAAAAGGCTCAGGACAAGCGCCAGCAGACGGTTGCCCGCGACCACGGTGCCCAGAACGTTGACCGGTGTGTTGAGAAAATTGTAGCTCGTATAGCCACCGCCAAACAGCGCCAGCAGCACGCCCTGGATCACGAAAAGCAGCCCGAAGGTGACAAGAATACTGTCGACTTCAAGCGCACCTTCGTCCGGCGCGCGCGCCACCAGGGGCCGCATCAGAACGCGATACACTAGATCGCTGATGGCGTAGCCCGCAGGCACAAGGATCAGCAGCGCAATGATCGGGTTGATCGCGAACGCGTTGAACAGAACGTAGGTGGCAAAACAGGCGGCGATAATCATATCCCCGAAACCGAGGTTCATGATTCGCGCGATCCCATACTGGATGGTCAGCCCCATGGCGACAAGCGCGTAGGTGCCACCGAGCACGAGCCCGTTGACGACGTGTTCAAGCATAAAAGCTCCGAAGTTGATGAGAGCGGGTGGAGGCGGCGGTGGTGTCCGCCGCGCTCCGATCCGAAAGGTTTTTGGTCATGATTTCTGGATTATTCCCAACCGGGCATTGGCAGCTTGACGGCTTGTGTGCCCGCGCCGCCTTCGGTCGAGACCGCTACGAACTGGCCATCCTGCCATTGACCAACCCAATTGATCGCCCGCAACTGGTTGTTTTCCAGCCGTGTTTCTTCGCCCAGCACGGTCGAGAACGCGCCGTTTGATATTTCCTTTGCGATCTCTGCCTTGTCCAAGCCGACGCGTTCAATGCTTTGCTCCAGCATCTGCAGCGAAGCGTAAATCAGCACCGAGCCCCAGTAGTCGGGCGCGCGTCCCACGATGGATTCATGTTTGGCGCGGTACGCGGCGTTCAGTTCGTTGTCCGGGTCGATCCCGCCAAGGCTCATCACGCCTTCGACAGGTCCACCAGCGATTTTCGGATAAACCGGGAAACCTGCCCCAACGCCAAGGTAGAACACCGGCGGATTGTAGCTGGCCACTTTTGCCTGTTTGGTCAGTGCAAAGGTATGCGGCGGGTAGCTGAACGCAACAAAGGTGTCAGCTTCGGAATTGTCTGCCTCGTTTAAAATCGTTGCAAAGTCCGAGGTCGCTGGGGGAAAGCTCTTATCATAAGTGATGTCGAACCCGGCGGCCTCGAAGCTGGGACGCGCTGCCTTGACCAAATCGATACCAAAGCCATCCGCGACAGAGATCATTGCGATCTTGTCGTTGATCCGGCCAGCCTCGCGCTCGGCAACGAGGATGTCAGTAAAGGCCGAGACGTAGTCGGCACTGCCGCCCATGAACCAGAAGCTGGTGTCCCAACGCTCGACGAAATCTGGTGCCTTGTCGGTCACTGCGGCACCTGCCAGATGGGGATAGCCGAACTTGGCCATCAGCGGGGCGACGGCAAGGTTGAAGCCAGTGCCCCAAGGCGGAAGGATGACATCTACCTTGTCCTGTGTGGCCAGACGCTCGACGGCGCGAACCACTTCCTCTGCCGAGGAGCGGTCATCATAGGCGATGACTTCGATCGGCAACTGGCTGCCGTCTGGCAGTTTCAAGCCACCAGCAGCATTCACCTCTTCGACCCACAATTCATAGTTTGGCGTGACCGTCATGTCCGCGCCGCCCGCATTTGGGCCGGACTTGGATATCGCATATCCGATGGTCACCTTGTCGCGCTCCTGTGCTGCGACGCCGTGCGTTCCGGCTGCGATTGCAAGCGCCGCTAGGGCGCAATTTGTCTGGCGCCGCGTCATACGCGCCGCCTCGAAAAGCGATTTCTTCATTGTCGTCCTCCCAAAAGTCAGGGGGTATCGTGGCCCACTTGATCCAAATTGACCCGATCTCCCGATCTCCACCGCTCTCAGAACGGAGGATGGCTTTAGCCTAGGCCGAGCCGATCTTTAGCAGAATAGACATTTTGAGGATATAATTGTACATTTGAGGGATATTTTGACGGGTCGCGGGGAAAACAACAGCTTTGAAACGACAAACGATTCAGGCAGAGCGGATCAAGAGCGCGCTGACCAATTCCGAATTTGCGACGTCGGGCGGTCGCGCGACTTTTGTGATTCTGGAATCGGGTCGCGGTACGTTCATCTCTGACGAGGTCGGGCGCGACGTTGCTGGGCCTTGTCTGATCTGGGCCCCTTCCGGGTGGTCCACTCGGATCACCCTGACCGCCGGCACAAGAGGCTTCCTGATCCGTATGCCCGAACGCGCCCTCGGCCGCGCGCTGCCGACCGACCTGATCTCGGCCCATGTACGCCAGGTTGTTAGTCGTCGTATCTTTCTGTCCGACGTGACGCGCCCGATGATGCAATCCTTCGTTGCGCTGTTTGACAAGATCGAGACCGAGTTACGTGCATTGGCACCGGGCAGCGACACAGTTTTGCACCACTGCGTTTCGCTGCTGATGATCGAGATTTGGCGGGCTGCGGCGCCGCCGCTTCAGGCAACCGAACCCCAGCCGCATCGCATCTCGGACAGCTTTCTCAACCTCGTGGAACTGCACTTGCAAAACCACTGGACCGTTGCTGAATATGCCCGCCGCATCGGTGTTTCGCGAGACCGGTTGAACGATGCAGTAGGCCGCGCGGTTGGCATCCCCCCGCATCAACATATGCAGCGGCGATTGATGGAAGAGGCAAAAGCGCTGTTGGTCACAACCAATCTCCAAGTCGCCGAGATCGGATATAAACTCGGGTTTAGCGATGCCGCGTATTTCACGCGTTTCTTTCGCCGCCACGAAAGCCTTGCCCCGGTGCAATTCCGACGCACCTACACCCCACTGTATCGAACGCGAACGAAAGAGGTTTCCTTTGCTGAATGGCCCTAGAGTGTCCAAATAGGGATCGTTGCATTAACCGTCCCCTTGTTGCAGGGTTTTGTGAATTTTTTTAGTAGGAGAACAGTGATGCCAAGAAATCCATTCAAACGACATCGTTTTCCTGCCGAGGTTATCCTCTTGGCTGTGCGCTGGTATTGCCGCTATCCCTTGTCATACAGAGACGTGCGAGATCTTTTGGCGGAACGCGGCATTGTTGTAGATGCTGGCACGATCAATAGGTGGGTGGTTAAATTTGGCCCAGAGATCGCTAAGCGTTCTTTCTCGCAGCGTGGACCGCGAGGTTTAGATTGGTATGTTGATGAGACCTATGTGCGCGTGGGCGGTAAGTGGCGATATCTGTGGCGGGCGGTCGACCAGCATGGCCGCGTTGTTGATTTTCGCCTGACTGCGCGACGTGATGCAAAGGCAGCACGCGCCTTCTTCCGGCAGGCCCAAGAAACTGTTCGTCTTTATGGTCCGATGTCGATCACGACGGACAAGGCCCCGACTTACAAGAGAATTCTTGGCGAACTAAATGAGTTTGGTTTTCCCGGCGAGGAGATCATACATGTTGATAAGAAATGGCAAAACAACCGCATCGAGTCAGATCACGCGGCGCTGAAAAGACTGACTGATCCAGCCAAGGGGTTTCAGTCACTGCGAACAGCAAAGGCGACCCTGAAAGGAATAGAAGCCATCCGGATGATCAAAAGAGGTCACGTTTACAACCCCCCGAGCGGGGTCACAGGAGAAGTCCGTCTTCTGAATGAAATGTTCGGTCTCGCGGCCTGAGCAGGCTTTGAAAGCACTAACATTTCTGTCGCCTCAAAAGTTAATGCAACGATCCCCCTTTGGCTGCTTGTTCGAGGCAGCACCAAAGGCGGTATCATCGAGCGTTTCCAGATATTCCTCAGCTGCACGGCTGATGTCTTCAGGTGCCCAGTCTTCGATCTCAACTTTATTAAAGCGACTGGCATCCGCTGAGATGATCGATGCATCCACCC
>JBGCDD010000076.1:0-22128 GCA_045105075.1 Sedimentitalea sp.
CATCGCCAAATCCTACAAACGCGGGATCAAACCCGACGGCACCGAAGGGTCGATTGAAGGAGGCGTGGTCGGCTTCTTCTCACTGGAAATGAGCGCCGAGCAGCTCGCCGCACGGATCCTGTCCGAAGCCGCCGAAGTGCCCAGTGAACAGATCCGGCGCGGCGATATGACCGAGCCGGAGTTCCGCCGTTTTGTTGAGGCCGCCAAAGCGCTTGAAGCCTGTCCGCTGTTCATCGATGACACCCCGGCCCTGCCCATCAGTCAACTTGCGGCCCGGGCGCGACGCCTCAAGCGCACCCATGGTCTCGACGTTTTGATCGTCGATTACCTACAACTGGTGCGGGGCACCGGGCGCAACGAAAATCGCGTGAACGAGATTTCCGAGATCACCATGGGTTTAAAAGCCATCGCCAAAGAGCTGGACATCCCTGTGGTCGCGCTGTCGCAGTTGTCGCGTCAGGTCGAAAACCGCGAGGACAAACGCCCGCAGCTCAGTGATTTGCGTGAATCAGGGTCCATTGAACAGGACGCAGATGTGGTGATGTTTGTGTTTCGCGAAGAATATTATGTCGAACGCGAAAAGCCCTCGGATGATCGTCTGGAGGAAATGGCCGCCTGGCAGGATCGGATGGAGCACTTGCATGGCAAGGCCGAAGTCATCATCGGCAAGCAGCGCCACGGCCCGATCGGATCGGTTGACCTGTCCTTCGAGGGCCGCTTCACGCGCTTTGGCAACTTGGTCAAACCCTGGCAACAAGGCAATGACGGCACGTTTTAAGCACTAAACACGCGCGCGCCGATGATATTTGTGCTGTCATACAGCCATTTTTCAAAGGATTTCCGCCGGTGGTCAAAGACGATTTTGACGATTGCTGAAGCATCCCAATCCTTGGTCGATGAAACCGCGTGTGTGTGATAGGCGGGTCTGGTCGGGCAAAAAGCGCAGACACCAATCACCCACAAACCGGGTTTGGAAATCGTCGACCTGCGACCGTCTGGTTGCTCTGTGCACTATGCCCTCGGGATAGACCGTTCGGTAGGCGAATTGATGTGTTAACGAACTGCGCAATTCTGCACACGGCCCAGACCTCAACCCCTTGGAAAATCATATCTTTCAATCAAAAAGACCTGATCCAGACTATTTTTCCCCCTTGACGTGCCGCAAGCCCATGTCATGAACACAAACATGGCTACGGGACACTTAAAACTTGATCTGGATGCGCTGGTTTCAAATTGGCGCACCTTGGACGCGCGCACCAATTGCGAAACCGCAGCGGTTGTCAAAGCCGACGGCTATGGGCTGGGCGCCGGTCGGGTCGCGTCGGCGTTGGCCAAGGCAGGCGCTCGGCGCTTTTTCGTCGCGGTCGCCGAAGAAGGTGCCGCGCTGCGCCGTGAGCTTGGCCCCGGCCCCACAATTTCAGTGTTTGCCGGACACATGCCCGGCGACACACAGCTGATAAACGCGCACGACCTTGTGCCGATGCTGAATTCCATTGATCAAATGTTGCGCCATGTGGAAACCCTGCCCGGGCGCGCCTTTGGCCTGCAGTTAAACACCGGCATGAACCGTCTTGGCCTTCAGCCCGAGGAATGGAGTGCCCTGCGCGACATCGCTATGCGCAAAATGCCCTCGTTGATCATGTCGCATTTGGCCTGCGCGGACACGCCCGATCATCCGATGAATGTCGCTCAATTGCAAAGCTTTCTAGAACTCACCGCCGGTTTGGACGTGCCGCGCTCGCTGTCGGCCACAGGTGGGATTTTGTTGGGGCGCGCCTATCATTTCAATCTCACCCGTCCCGGTATCGGGCTATATGGCGGCCTGCCTTTTCATGACGCGCGCCCGGTTGTTCACCTTGATTTGCCGGTGATTCAGACCCGCGATCTCGCCCCCGGTGAAACGGTCGGCTACGCCAACGCCTGGAGCGCGCCGCATCCTGCGCGCATCGCCACGGTTTCGGCCGGGTATGCGGATGGCTTGATTCGCTCAATGGGCGGAGCCGCGCGCTTTTTCGCCGGAAACACCCCATGTCCGGTGGTTGGACGCGTATCGATGGATCTGATCACCGTCGACATCACCGCCCTGAAAAACATACCCGACCACCTGACCGTGCTTGGCAAACAGCAAAGCGTTGATGAACTTGCCAACGCAGCTGGCACCATCGGTTACGAAATGCTGACTTCACTTGGGGCGCGATACGCCCGCGCCGTTGCCGCATGAGCCTGCTGGCCCCTTTCGCGTTGATCGGTCAAATGACGCTGCTTTTGCTGGCGTCGATCGGTCGGGTCAGCATTTTTGCCGCCCGCAGCTTCAGCCACGTTCTGCGCCCACCGTTTTATCCGCGTGAGCTGTTGAATGCGCTGCTGAACGTGGGGTGGCTGTCTCTGCCTGTGGTGGGTTTGACCGCCATTTTCACGGGTGGCGCGTTGGCGTTGCAAATTTATTCAGGTGGTGCGCGTTTCAACGCCGAAGCGGTTGTTCCTCAAATTGTGGCGATTGGAATGGTGCGAGAATTGGGCCCTGTGCTGGTTGGGTTGATGATCGCGGCGCGTGTCACGTCTTCGATTGCGGCCGAAATCGCCACAATGAAAGTGACCGAACAGATTGACGCCTTGGTAACGCTTTCGACAAACCCGATGAAGTACCTGGTGGTGCCGCGCGTGTTGGCGGCCTTGATCACAGTGCCGATTTTGGTCGGCGTCGGAGACATCATCGGCATTGCGGGTGGCTACTCTGTTGCGGTGCAAAATCTTGGATTCAACGCGGCAGCCTATTTGCAGAACACGGTCAACTTTCTGGAAACGCGCGATATTGTTTCAAGTCTGGTCAAAGGGGCCGCCTTTGGTGTCATCGCCGCGCTGATGGGGTGTTATTACGGGATGAAATCAGATCGTGGCGCACAAGGCGTTGGTCGCGCGACCAAAAACAGTGTTGAAGCGGCCGCAATTTTGATTTTAGCGGCGAATTTTGTTCTGACCGGAGTGTTCTTTTCCCTATGATCCGGATGCAGAACGTCAAAAAATCATTTGGTGATAACCATGTCCTGCGCGGTGTTACGCTTGAGATCGCGCGCGGAACATCAATGGTTATTATTGGCGGGTCCGGCACTGGCAAATCGGTTGCGTTAAAATCTGTTCTGGGTCTTGTTCAACCAGATGAAGGGCAGATTTTTGTTGATGGACAAGATGCGCGCAGTGCCGACCGCGATGCTTTTTTGGCCCGTTTCGGCATGTTGTTTCAAGGTGGCGCGCTGTTTGACTCGCTGCCGATCTGGCAGAACGTGGCCTTTCGTCATTTGCGCGGTCCATTGAAAAAACCAATGGACGAAGCCCGCGCGTTGGCTATCGAAAAGCTGCGCCGGGTCGGCTTGAAACCGGAAGTCGCCGATCAATTGCCAGCAGAACTGTCGGGTGGCATGCAAAAGCGCGTGGGGCTTGCCCGCGCGATTGCCGCAGACCCCGAGATCATCTTCTTTGACGAACCAACCACCGGGCTCGATCCGATTATGTCGGGTGTTATCAACGATTTGATCCGGGAAATTGTCGTGGAAATGGGTGCGACAGCCATGACGATCACGCACGATATGTCGTCGGTGCGCGCGATCGCAGATACGGTTGCCATGTTGCATGACGGCGTGATTCAGTGGACGGGTCCCGTTGCGGACATGGACGCTTCCGGAGATCCTTACGTCGAACAGTTCATCTCTGGTCGCGCCACTGGGCCGATTGAAGCCGTTCGCTGAAAAATACCGCACATCGAATCTCTTGGTTTTCATCTGATCAGAGTATGGGCCACACTTTCTTGACGGGAGATGAACGCGCCCCGGTTCGCCAAAAGTGTGATCGCATTGGTGCTGTTTCCTTTTGAAACTTTGAATCAAATCGCATGAATTTCCGTAAATCACGCGGAATGACAGCGGCTTTTGCGCATCACTTGTCTTGCCAAACTCCATCGACAGCTTCCCAAACGGCGTCACGGTTCCCAGTTTATCGAACATGCGGCTTTGCACCGTGACAGCAAACAAGGGACCCTTCATGATTTTACGACTCGTAAATCTATCGCTGTTAATTTTGTTCCCAATCGCTTGGTTTTCGCCCTTGTTGCGCGCTGGGATAAATCTTCCTTTGTTTGGAGTAAAAGACATATCCGTGATCTCAGGAATGCAGTCTCTTTGGGGCAGCGACGTTGTTCTGGCGTTGCTCGTCACGTTTCTGGCAATCTTTGCACCCTACCTCAAAACAATCGGATTGGCTCTGATCCACTTCGGCCTGATGCGCCGAAAGGTTTTACCAATACTGGAATTTCTGGGAAAACTCGCAATGGGCGATATCTTCCTGATTGCTCTGTACATCGTCGTGGTCAAAGGAGTCGGCCTTGCAACAGTCGAAACGGCGTGGGGGCTATATCTGTTTACCGCCTGCATTCTGACTTCGATTGGCGTTAGCTATTTGACGCAGAAACGCTAAGCCGTCACAACGCGGTTATGGCAAAGTCGAAAACTTACACATGCAGCGCTTGTGCGGCCTCTTTTTCCAAGTGGTCCGGACGCTGCGAAAGCTGTGGCGAATGGAACAAGATCGTTGAAGAAAGTCCGCTAAGCGCCGGTCCTGCTTCAAAATCCCTGGGTGCGCGCAAGGGCAGCACAATCGCGCTGACGTCGCTTTCCACCAAAGAAACGCCGCCGCCGCGGACGTTGTCGGGCATGGACGAGCTTGACCGCGTGTTGGGCGGAGGGCTGGTGGCCGCATCGGCGCTTTTGGTTGGCGGAGATCCCGGCATCGGCAAATCGACCTTATTGCTGCAAGCCGCTGCGAGTTTTGCGTCCAAGGGATTGAAAGTACTGTATGTTTCCGGCGAAGAAGCCAGCGCACAGGTGCGCATGCGCGCACAGCGACTTGGATTGACCGATGCGCCGGTTCAATTGGCCGCAGAAACCAACCTGCGTGACATCTTGACCACGCTCGAGGCCGAGCGTCCGGCGTTGGCCATTATCGACTCGATCCAGACCATGTGGGCCGACAATGTCGACAGCGCGCCCGGTTCGGTCAGTCAGGTGCGGGCCGCCGCGCACGAATTGACCAGTTTTGCCAAACGCCGCGGTGTCTCGGTGATCTTGGTCGGCCATGTCACCAAGGAAGGGCAAATCGCGGGTCCTCGGGTCGTTGAACATATGGTCGACACGGTCCTCTATTTTGAGGGCGAGCGTGGGCATCAGTTCCGCATTCTGCGTGCGGTCAAAAACCGATTCGGCCCTGCCGACGAAATTGGCGTCTTTGAAATGACCGGCGCTGGACTTGCCGAAGTCACCAACCCCTCGGCCTTGTTCCTGTCCGAGCGCGGTACACCCAGCCCAGGTTCGGCCGTGTTTGCGGGCATCGAAGGCACGCGTCCTGTTCTTGTTGAATTACAAGCCCTTGTGGCCCCTTCTCCGCATTCTCAACCGCGCCGCACGGTTGTCGGGTGGGATGGTGGGCGGTTGGCAATGATCCTCGCGGTGCTCGAAGCACGCTGCGGAATCCCTTTTGCCGGGCTTGACGTGTATCTCAATGTGGCTGGTGGCATGAAGATCAACGAACCCGCCGCAGATCTGGCCGTCGCCGCCGCGTTGTTGAGCGCGCGAGAGGACGCAGCACTGCCCGCTGACACTGTTGTTTTTGGTGAAATCAGCTTGTCGGGCGCCCTGCGCCCCGCGCCACAAACAGAAAACCGGCTAAAAGAAGCTCAAAAGCTTGGATTCACCGCCGCAATCACCCCCGCAGGTGGTAAATCCAGCACAGGTGGGGGAATGAACCTGACCCGAGCCTCTGATTTGACAGGATTTGTTGGCGAAGTGTTCGGCGCCGGTTAAGGTTGCGCGCAAAAGACGGGCCGTAAAAAACAAAAGGGCAGTGCCATGGAAGGTTTCACAATTATTGACGGTGTGGTGGCTATTGTCATCGTGCTGTCGGCGCTGTTGGCGTATTCGCGCGGCTTGGTGCGCGAAACCATGGCCATCGCAGGATGGATCGCGGCCGCTGTGCTGGCTTTTCTGTTCGCACCACAAGTCGAACCGTTGATAAAAGAGGCGCCGATGGTGGGCGATTTGATCGGCGACAGCTGCGAGATCAGCATCATCGTGGCTTTTGCCGCCGTGTTTACCATCGCGTTGATCGTTGTGTCAGTGTTCACACCCCTGTTTTCATCGCTCGTGCAACGTTCAGCGGTGGGCGGAATAGATCAGGGCCTTGGCTTTCTGTTCGGCGTCGCACGCGGTATCCTATTGGTGACAATTGCTTTTTTCGTCTACCAAACTGTCGTAACCGAGCAAACCTTAACCATGGTTGACGACAGCCGCTCGGCGAAAGTGTTTGCCCAATTCACCGACCAGATCGAAGAACGCAACCCGGAGGAAGCGCTGGGTTGGATCACCGCGCAGTACGAACAGCTGGTCAGCGCCTGCGCGCCATGATGAGCGCACAAAAGTTCAATCAACAGGTCAGGTTTGGTGATCTTTTCGTGACACCTGCGGCAATACCCCTTAAGCACTGAGGAAGTTGCCGCGAGCCGGATTCGGAGCTGCCTTTTGTCCGACGCATATATGCCACCTGCCCACCCTTTCGATGATGATAAATTGCGTGAAGAATGCGGGATTTTTGGTGTCGTTGGCGTTGCCGATGCCTCCAACTTTGTCGCCCTTGGGCTGCACGCCCTGCAACACCGCGGTCAGGAAGCCGGTGGCATCGTAAGCCACGATCCTGAACAGGGCTTTAACAACGCTCGCCGCTTTGGCTATGTGCGCGACAATTTTACCAGCCAGAAAGTGATGGAGACGTTGCCCGGACCGCTTGCCATTGGCCATGTCCGGTATTCGACTGCTGGAACCAAAGGACAAACTGCGATCCGCGATGTGCAGCCGTTTTTTGGCGAGTTTTCAATGGGCGGCGCGGCCATCGCTCACAATGGCAACATCACAAACGCCAATTCTCTGCGCCGCGAGCTGATTGAACGCGGGTCGATTTTTCAGTCATCTTCTGACAGCGAATGCATCATTCATCTGATGGCGCGCTCGATGGGGCGCAGTATTCCGGACCGGATGGAAGAAGCCCTGCGCAAGGTTGAGGGCGCGTTTTCCGTGGTGGCGATGACCCGCACCAAGCTGATTGGCGTACGTGATCCGCTGGGCGTGCGCCCATTGGTGCTGGGAAAAATCGGCGATGGGTGGGCGCTCAGTTCCGAAACCTGCGCGCTGGATATCATCGGCGCCGAATTTGTCCGGGAAATCGAACCTGGCGAGATGGTCGTGATCAATGGCAATGGCGTGCAAAGCCATTTCCCGTTTCGTCCGGCCAAGCCGCGGTTCTGTATCTTTGAACACGTGTATTTTTCCCGACCCGACAGCATTTTGGGCGGCAGATCGGTCTATGAAACCCGCGAGAATATTGGCCGCGAATTGGCCAAAGAGAGCCCGGTCGACGCAGATTTGGTGTGCCCTGTTCCAGATTCGGGCACCCCGGCCGCAATTGGGTTTTCGCTGGAATCGGGCATCCCCTACGCGATGGGCATCATCCGCAATCAATACATGGGTCGCACGTTCATCGAGCCAACCGAGCAGATCCGCAACATGGGTGTGCGTTTGAAATTGAACGTCAATCGCGCGTTGATCCGGGGCAAGCGGGTCAGTCTGGTCGACGATTCGGTTGTGCGTGGCACCACCAGCCGCAAGATCAAAGAGATGATTCTGGATGCCGGTGCGGCCGAGGTCCACTTTCGGATCGCGTCTCCTCCCACGGCCTGGCCGTGTTTTTATGGGGTCGACACGCCTCAGCGCGAAAAACTGCTGGCCGCGACGATGTCCGAGGACGAGATGCGCGACCATCTGGCGGTGGATTCGCTAAAATTCATCTCGCTGGACGGGCTTTACCGTGCGGTCGGGGAATCCAGCGGGCGAAATGCCAAACAACCGCAATACTGTGATGCTTGTTTCAGCGGCGAATACCCGGTTGAGCCTGCGGATCAGATCGAAAGCGGGTTCGAGATGAAAGCCGCCGAATAGCCTAGCGCGGCGGCGAGAACCAATTTTCCTCACGCGCGATGCTGGTGTGGGCCAGTCGGGCGATGCCGCGGCGATGCGCCATCGTACCCTGAATGTGCCCGACCAACCGCACCAATTGAGTGATCAGCAACGCCGCGAAATAAAGCCCAACAACGCCCGCAACGATGGCATGCAGAACCAAGCGTCCACTGTGACCCAGCGCGGTTGGAAAACGCGAAAACGGGATGCTCGGCGGATTGAGCATGATGTAGCCCCAAAACCCCAAAGCAATCACCAAAGCCAGCACGTTGAAGCCGAGGATGCGTTTGGACACGCCCAATTCTCCGTGCATGCGCGAGACGAAGACCAATTGGGGCAGATGAAAAAGCCCGTCTACCGTTTGAAACCCCTCACCAAACAGCGTTTGCCCCAAAAGCCGGCCGCGCCATGTGGTGGCCGAAGGGTTCAGGCGTTTTTGGCAGTCGCGGTATCGCCGCTCAAGCGCAGCAATTTCGGGATCATCTGTCATCTTTGGCCTCTGGATTTTGCACTTTTGCCAGTCGCTCATGCCTGCTGCGCGGCGTCAAGGGTGCGCTGTGGCTTGCAACCCGCGCGCGAACATCGCAAAAGACCTCCATGAACAAACTCGCCTTGATCACCGGAGCGTCGCGCGGGCTGGGCGCGGCATTGGCCGAAGCGCTGGCCGGCACCCATCACATCGTCGCCGTCGCGCGCACCACTGGCGCGCTGGAAGAACTGGACGACCGCATCAAGGCCAAGGGCGGCAACGCCACGCTTGCCCCGATGGACATCACGGACCCCGGCGCAATGCAAACCTTGTGTCGCGGCATCCACGACCGCTGGGGTGCATTGGATTTATGGGCGCACACGGCGATCCATGCGGCCCCTTTGGCGCCAGCGAATTTCGTCGATGCCAAGGATTGGGAAAAATCGGTGGCGATCAATGCAACGGCCACCGCCATTCTGATCCCTTATGTTGCGCCGCTGTTGGGCGCCGAGGGGCAGGCTTTGTTTTTTGAAGATCCACGCGCGGGTGAGAAATTTTTTGGCGCATATGGCGCGACAAAAGCCGCGCAAATCGCATTGGCGCAAAGTTGGGCCACCGAAACGCAACGCACTGGACCAAAGGTGCGCATTCTCACGCCGGCGCCCATGTCAACCGCGACGCGCGGGCGGTTTTTCCCGGGTGAGGATCGCGCCGTGCTGTCTTCACCTGCTCAACAGGCGAAAAACATCGTTTCTGGCCTGTAAAAGTCGCGCAAAAGCGATATTTTTGACTCATCGCAAGGCGCGTGCGCATCGCCGTCTTGCCGAGTGTTGCCCCCTCGCCTATCAAGGCGAAAAAGGCGGCTGTGATGCGCATACTTCTGACAAATGACGACGGGATCAACGCGCCTGGCCTTAAGGTGCTGGAAGCCATTGCTGCCGAACTGGCCGGCCCAAACGGCGACGTTTGGGTGGTGGCACCTGCGTTCGAGCAATCAGGCGTGGGCCATTGCATCAGCTACACCCACCCGATGCTGATCGCTCAGATGGGGCCGAAACGGTTCGCAGCCGAGGGCAGCCCCGCCGATTGTGTTCTGGCTGGTCTGCATGATGTGATGAAAGACGCGCCGCCCGATCTGGTACTTTCAGGCGTGAACCGGGGCAACAATTCAGCGGAAAATGCGCTTTATTCCGGCACGTTGGGTGGCGCAATGGAAGCCGCGTTACAAGGTCTGCCCGCGATTGCCATGTCGCAGTATTACGGGCCGCGCAATCTGGATCTTGCCAACCCGTTTGAGGCCTCGGCCCAGCACGGCGCTGATGTGGTGCGTGCCATTTTGAGCCACACGCCGCCTGCGCAAGAGGACTACCGGCTGTTTTTCAACGTCAATTTCCCGCCTGTTCCCGGGGCCGAGGTGAAGGGCAAAAAGGTTGTGCGCCAAGGCTTTCGCCGGGGCACCTCGTTTGGGGTCGAACCGCACCTGTCGCCATCGGGCAAACGGTTTTTGTGGATCCGCGGCGGCGCGCAGCATGTGCCAACCGATCCGGGCACCGACGCACATGCCAATCTTGACGGCTATGTCTCGATCACCCCGATGCGCGCTGATCTGACGGCCGATGACGCGCTGGACGCGATGAAAGACCTTTCATGACGGGGCCTGCTGCCGAAACCCAGATGCAGTTCCTGTTTGCCCTGCGCTCCAAAGGGGTGACAGACGCGCGGGTGCTCAGCGCGATGGAAGCGATCGACCGTGGCCCCTTTATCACCGGGCTGTTTTCCGAACGCGCCTATGAGGACATGCCGCTGCCGATTGCCTGTGGGCAGACGATCTCTCAACCCTCGATTGTAGGGATCATGACGCAAGCGTTGCAAATCAACCCGCGCGACAAGGTACTCGAGGTGGGCACGGGGTCGGGGTATCAGGCGGCAATCCTGTCGAAACTGGCCCGCCGGGTCTATACCGTTGACCGCCATGTGCGGCTGGTACGCGAGGCCAGTGCGATTTTCACCCGACTGGGTTTGGGCAATATTACGACAATCACCGCCGATGGCTCGCATGGTTTGCCCGAACAAGCGCCGTTTGATCGCATTCTTGTCACCGCAGCCGCCGAAGACCCGCCCGGACCGCTCTTGGCGCAATTGAAAATCGGCGGTATTATGGTGGTGCCCGTGGGTCAGTCCGACACTGTGCAAACCCTGATCCGCGTACGCCGCAGCGAGACCGGGTTTGACTATGACGAGATCCGGCCTGTGCGCTTTGTCCCCTTGCTGGAAGGCTTGGGCAAGGACGTTTAGATCAAAGGCGCCGCCCCGGCTGCGCAACCAGAACGCGAAACATGCAAACCCCCGGCCAAACAGGGGGACCTGCTTGAGGAACCCGAAATGAGCATGACATCAGGACCCGTGAGTGCGCGCCTTTGCGCCGCCGTATCGGCATTGGCGCTGCTGAGCGCCTGCGCCGAACCGCTTGATTTTGACCTGCGCGGCAAAGTCGGTGGGTTTTCAACCTCAAACGCGGTGCAGCAAATCACCAAAGAGCGCCCGAAGCCCGATGCGCGCGGTGTGATCGCCTACCCCAACTATCAGGTCGCGCTGGCGCGGCGCGGCGATACGGTTGCCGACGTGGCCAGCCGCGTTGGCCTGCCAGTCGACGAGGTCGCGCGCTATAATGGGGTGAAAACCGATGTGACGTTGCGCGACGGCGAAGTGGTGGCCTTGCCCCGCCGTGTCGCCGAACCTGCGCAGACAGGCGTTGACATCGCATCATTGGCCGGCAGCGCAATTGACGCCGCCCCCGACACAACGCCGGTTGAAACCAGCACTCTTGCGCCCGCTGAACCGGCGGTGGCCGTGGCAAACCCGGAACCTGTGCGCCACAAGGTTGAACGCGGCGAAACCGCTTACACCTTGTCGCGGCTTTATCAGGTGCCCGTGCGCTCGTTGGCGGAATGGAACGGCTTGGGCAGTGATTTTTCGATCCGCGAAGGCCAGTTTTTATTGATTCCGGTGACCGGGGCGGTGGCGCCAAACCGCGCAGCACAAGCCGCACAAGACGCCACAACCGTGGCCGAGCCCGGCTCTGGCAGTCGCACACCAGTGCCGCCAAGCGCCGCCTCTCCCCTGCCGGATGAACAAATCGCCGCAGCCCCCCCCGAGCCGCCCAAAGTCTCGATCGGCGAGCCATCGCGCCCCACCACTAATGTGGACGCCGTCATGGCGATGCCGGTGCAGGGCAAAATCATTCGCACCTATTCCAAGGGCCGCAACGAGGGCATCGATATTGCCGCAGCGCCCGGAACGCCGGTGACCGCAGCCGCCGATGGCAGCGTCGCCGCCATCACCTCAAGCGCGGATCAAGTGCCTATTGTGGTCGTGCGCCACCCCGACAATCTGCTGACAGTTTATGCAAATGTGAACGATATCAAAGTGTCCAAAGGCGACAAGGTGCGCAAAGGTCAAACCATCGCTTCCCTGCGCGAAGGTGATAAGGCCTATGTGCATTTCGAAGTGCGCAATGGCTTTGACAGTGTCGATCCGACGCCGTACCTCGAATAGGTGAGCATTGGCGCTTAGCCGTCTGTAATCGCTAAACTTTGACCCCGTTGCGCCCAGCCAGATCCACAAAAAACTGCCACGCAACCCGACCCGACCGGGACCCGCGCGTGGCCTGCCATTCAATCGCCTCAGCGCGCAAGGTGTCGGGCGCAATACTCAGGCTATGGGCGGCGCAATAGCCGTCAATCATCGCCAGATATTCGTCCTGCGTACAGGGATGAAAGCCCAACCACAGTCCAAATCTGTCTGACAGCGACACCTTCTCTTCCACCGCCTCGGATGGGCTGATCGCGCTTGAACGTTCGTTTTCGATCATATCCCGCGGCATCAGATGGCGCCGGTTCGACGTGGCATAAAGCACCACATTCTCGGGCCGTCCTTCCAGCCCACCGTCCAACACCGCCTTGAGGCTTTTGTAGTGCTGATCGTCATGCGAAAACGACAAGTCATCGCAAAACAACACGAACCGGTACGGTGCGCTGCGCAAATGCGTCAGCAAACGCCCCACCGACGGCAGGTCTTCCCGTTGCAGCTCGATCAATTTCAGGTCTGGGTAATCTGCCTGAGCTTTGGCGTGCACCGCTTTGACGAGGCTGGATTTTCCCATTCCCCGCGCGCCCCAAAGCAATGCATTGTTGGCGCCAAATCCGGCGGCAAATTGCACCGTGTTTTCCAGCAATGTATCGCGCGAGCGGTTGATACCCACCAAAAGATCCAGTTCGACCCGGTTGATGCGGGCCACAGGCTCCAAGCGGTCGGGCGCAACATGCCAGACAAACGCATCGGCACTGTTGAAATCTGGAGCGGCCCCAGAGGGCGGCGCCATACGTTCCAGCGCCGCCGCCATCCGGTCCATCGGATCATCACTCACTTGGGCTCATCCTCGTGAAACCCCGCGTCGTCCTCGTCTTCGTCATCATAATAGCCCTCGGCCCGTAGCTTGGCCTCGCGGCGACGCTCGACCCCGCGCACCAACCAAATCGACACTTCGTAAAGGCCAAAGACCACAACAAAAAGGATAAGCTGAGTGATCACATCCGGCGGCGTCACCAGCGCGGCCAGCACCAAAATGCCGACAACCGCATATTTGCGAACGCCGCCCAGACCCTCGGCGCTGACCAGCCCGGCCTTACCCATCAGGGTCAACAACACAGGAAGCTGGAAACACAACCCAAAGGCAACGATCATTTTCAGAGTGATATCGAGGGATTCATTGACCTTGCCGTTGAAGACGATCTCGATGCCGTCATCTGTCACAGCAGGAACGCCGTCCGCAGCAACCAGAGCCGACACAAAAGACGGCACATCAGCAAAACCGAGGAAAAACGCCATCGCCAGCGGCACCACAACATAGTGCGCAAAGGCTGCGCCCAACAAGAACAAGGCAGGCGAAGCCACCAGAAACGGCAAAAACGCGTTCTTTTCATTGCTGTAAAGCCCCGGCGCCACGAAACGCCACAACTGGTAGCCAATCACCGGGAACGAAATCGCAAGCCCGCCCACCATAGAAATCCGGATCAGCGTAAAGAAGTATTCCTGCGGCGCGGTGTATTGCATCACAGGATTGGGATCGCCCAACTGGCGCATGGTTTTTTCGATCGGCACCAGCAAAAAATCGAGGATCGCGCTGCCAAAAGCAAAGCAAATGATCATACCCACCAAAAACGCAAGCACCGCGCGGATCAACCGGGTGCGCAATTCGGCCAGATGTTCAATCAGAGGCGCGGCACTGTCGTCTATGTCTTCGGTCTGGCTCATGTTTTGGTCTCGGGCGCGGCGTCGAGCGCGGCTTCCGCCTTGTCTGCAAAGGCCAACGCATCGGCGGCTTCACGGGCTTTGCGCTCTGCTGCCGCGCGGGCCGTTGCGGCTTGAATTTTCTTGGCGTTTTCGGCGCGCTCGGCCGACAGTTTTCCGGTTTCGCTGGCCGGATCCAACTTGGTTGGATCAAAACTCGACGTCATGTCGCGTGCCGCGTCCTTAACCCCGTCCATTGCTGTGGACACTGGATTGGTCGCCGCCTTAAGCCCTTTGGCCACATCACGAATTCCGCTGTCATCCGCGGCGTCATTCATGGCCCGGCTGAATTCGCGCGCCATGCCCTTGGCCTTGCCGACCCAACGTCCGACATTGCGAAACAGCACTGGCAAATCCTTGGGCCCGACCACGATCAACGCCACAATCCCGATCACCAACAACTCGGTCCAGCCCAGATCGAACATGCGCGTTTACACCTTGTCCTTGTCGGCTTCCGGCGTCACGTCCTTGGCCGCTTCCACAGCCTCTTCTTCCAATTCCTTGGTGCCGTCATTGATGCCTTTTTTGAACGATGTGATGCCCTTGCCCACTTCCCCCATGAGCGAGCTGATCTTGCCGCGCCCAAACAGCACCAGCACCACAACCGCAATCAGCAACAAGCCCGGCAGGCCAATATTGTTCAACATGTCCGTCTCCTAAAACTCCGCGCACCTCGGGCGCTTGATCCCAATCAGTTCTAGGCGACGTGCATCAAAGACGAAAAGCGCAAAACCGCGCTTGCCGCGCACGCCCAAGGCAGAACAAGTGCAAAAACTGGATTGCCCCGCCTTCTCCTGACATGTTTTTGTCAGTTGTGGTGGATCATACCCCAGATCTGTGCCACCCTGGGTCCATGTCCCGCGCCGATCGCCTCATGACTCTTTTGACCTGCCTGCGCACCGGCGGCGTGCATCGCGCTCAGGATCTGGCAACAGCCACGGGCGTTTCCGTGCGCTCGATCTACCGCGATATGGAGCGTTTGGCGCAAGCCGGCGTGCCGCTCGAGGGCACTCCCGGCACCGGCTACCATCTGCCCGACACCACAACCCTGCCTCCAATCACCCTCACACCCGATGAATTGGCCGCGCTCAACCTTGCGCTGGCGATTGTAACCCAATCCCCGGACCCCGATCTGCAACGCGCCGCCCTCCAGCTCACCGACAAAATAGATCACGGGCTCACCACCCAAGTGGACACGCCGTGGCGCCACGCTGTCACTCCGCTGGCCAATATGGCGCGCGCCTTTGCCCACATCGCACCAGTGCGCGCCGCCATCAAAGCCCGTCAGAAATTGCAGCTCAGCGAAACAAATGGCGACCACCACGTCTACCACCCCCACCATTTGGACCCCTACGCGCGGGCCTGGACATTGACCGGATACAGCGAGACCAAAGGCGCGACGCACACCTTGCGCCTTGACCTGATCACAGATCTTACCCCTCTGCCCGAGCTTTTCACGCCCCCGGCCCCCTAAGCCTTTTCCTCTTGCCAAAAATATCCCCGCCGGAGGCTTGGCCCAAAGGGTCAAATTCCAAAAAAAGAATCAGCTGGGGAACACAAAACAGCGATCGCGGCGAATGGTCAGCCACATTACCTTTCCGGGCGTTGGTAAAAACACATTTGGCACTGTTGCTTTTAAAACCGACCCATCAAAGTCCATGCGAAATTCAACCAGCGTCTCGTGGCCCATGAATCGCGCACGCTCAACCACGCCGCGCGCCGCAACCCCGTCGGTGGGCGTCGGCAACGGCCCCTGCCCGGCCCGATCAAAATCCAGCCGCACATGTTGCGGGCGAAACACAATATCCACAGATGTGCCATCGGCCACGCCGGGCGCCAGAAACTGACCAAACGGGGTCTTGGCCAAGGCCCCGTTGACCTGAGCGCGCAGCACATTGGCATCACTGAAAAACGCCACCGCCGCCCGGTCGACAGGGCGGGTATAAACGTTATATGGCGCGCCTTGTTGCACAATCTTGCCGTCACGCATCAGCGCAATTTCATCCGCCATACGCATCGCTTCGTCCGGTTCATGGGTGACCAACAAAACGGCAGTGTCTTCGTCCTTCAACAACGCCAGCGTTTGGTCGCGGATGCCATCACGAAGCCGGTTATCAAGCCCGGAAAACGGCTCATCCATCAGCATAATGCTCGGACGCGGCGCCAAAGCCCGCGCCAGCGCCACCCGTTGCTGCTCACCCCCCGACAGCTGGTGCGGATAGCCGTCAATGAACTGCGCCAGATCGACCCGTTCCAAAAGCTCCAAAACCCGCCCGCGATTCTCCTTGCGCCGCCCCTTCAGGCCAAAACCGACATTGTCCGCAACGCTGAGGTGGGGAAACAGCGCGAAATCCTGAAACATCAATCCAATGCCGCGCTTTTCGGGCGGCACGCGAAACACCGTGTCACAGACCA
This sequence comes from Sedimentitalea sp., assembly GCA_045105075.1. Classification (GTDB taxonomy): domain Bacteria; phylum Pseudomonadota; class Alphaproteobacteria; order Rhodobacterales; family Rhodobacteraceae; genus JBGCDD01. Next base: position 16,285 of record JBGCDD010000076.1, read on the forward strand.
GTTTGCCATCGACCCAAATTTCGCCGCTGTCCTGCATTTCGACGCCGGCAATCATGCGCAGCGTCGTCGACTTGCCACACCCTGATGGCCCTAGAAGGCAAGTCACCTGCCCTGGGCGCACCGACAACGACACGTCGTCCACAACAGCACGGCCATCGAAATGGCGCACCAGGTTTTTGATCTCAAGCCGGGGCGTCGCAGACGCAACTGAGCTGGGCAAGGGGACCGCCTCATCGCAAGTTCCCGATCAAAACCATCGGGCATTGCGCAGATACCAACCGTCACGCCCCGACGCAAGCGCCTAGCAGCAGCCCGCAGTGCTGGCTTCGGATGTCAGCTGAGCAAACGGGCTTTCGCCACCGCAGCCTTCAAAAATTCCGTAATGCGTGCGAAAATCACCAATGAAATCAAAATGGCGCGCAAAACGCGTGTTTTTCAACATCATCCAGGTGTTGCCGCAGACCGGAAATACTTTGCCAGTTTCAATCAAATGATGATCGTCGAGCGCAAACGCGTGAGGCGCATGGGGCACAGTGCCTTTGTACACCACCGCCTGCCCATAGTCTTCGCAAGCCGGTTCCAACGCGCGCAGTTTGAACAGTCGATAGGTGGCCGACAGGAAACGAAGCGGCGCAACCCGCGCCTCAAGCACAGGGTTTTCAATGCTCAGCGCGCGCTGCGACACACGGCGCGGATCGCCAAACCCTTCGGCGCGGGCAATCGACAGGAAATCATTCCAATAGAGCGCGCCCGACAGGCATTCGCCGTAAAGGACCTCGTCTTCGGCCATATCCAGCGGCACGCGCCGGTCCGCATAAACGTCCGAGAAATACATCTCACCGCCCGCTTTGAGCAAGCGATGCGCACCGCGAATCACCGCCGCCTTGTCGGTGGCCAGATTGAGCACGCAATTTGATACGATGATGTCAAAACTGTCCGGCTCAAGGTCAAGATCGTCCAACTCTTCGATCTTGCCGTTCATAAAGGCCACGTTCGATGTGGCATGGCCAAACGCCTTGGCATGAAAATCCTGGTGCGCGCGCGCCACATCAAGCTGTGCGTCGGTCATGTCCACACCCACGACCGCGCCAGTTTCCCCCACAAGCGCGCTCAGCGCGTAAACATCGCGCCCGGCGCCACAGCCCAGATCAAGGATGCGCATACCCTCAAGCGCTTCGGGGGCAATCAAACCGCAGCCGTAATAGCGCGTCAGCACATCGTCGTGGATCTGGCCCAGAACCTTTTTGACATAGTCAGGCATGTCATCGGGCGTGCAGCACGCGTTGGTTTGCAAATCACTGCTGCCTTGCAGCGTTTCACCGTAATAGGTTTGAACCGCCTCGTGTTTCATGTGCCACCCCTTGCGTCATGATGTCGCGATATAACCCGAGACATGACGCGCTTCAACACCCTGCCAGCCGCTCACGCAGGTTTCAAAAGCGTGAAGGCGGCTGTGGCGCGGATTGTCCCGTTCACCTGCACGTCCAGCTGATGCGCCCCGGGCACCAGCCGAAACGTGCTCGCATTGCCTTTGAGCTTGTGCACCTTGGTCATTTCCAGCGGTGCTTTTCCCGTCACAACCCCTTGTTTCAGCTTGAAAACCTTGCGCCTGACATGACCATTGTCACCGGCAAAGTGGATCACGTAATCCACCAGAACCGGCGTGCTTTCGGGTGCCGAAATCCTGCATTTGAAGTCCAGCGCGCCATCAATGTGCACAGGTGCCGGCTTGATCGTCACATCGCACGCCAGATCCGCGTCTGCGCGGTAGCCCAGCATCGCCAGCGCACGCGGATGGCCCGCCTTCACCAACCCGCGCAAGCTGTGAGAGCGCATCCAGGCCAGCTCATTGGGGCTTTGCTGGTCCAAAACGGCCCAATGTTCGAGCCTGTCCATCACCAGATCGGGGTCTTTTTTGGTGATATCGTTGAGATGATTGGCCACCGAACGGGTGACATAGCGCGTGGAATCGCGGTGCAGTTGATCAAGCAGCGCCAGCGGATCGCTCAGATCCAGCGCAACCCCCATACCCCAGGGCAACCTGGGCCGGGTGCCTTCGCTGACCAGACGACGCACATGGTAACTGTCGTGGTGCACCCATTCGGCCAAACGCGCCAAGACCAGCTCGGGGCAGTGGTTCAGGAACGGACGGATCGCCCATTCCATCGAAAAGCGCTGGGTGATTTCGCCCAGCAGATTCAACGCCAGTTCGGGGTGATCCAACCCGCGCGCGGCCACCAATTCGCCCAGCGGGGCAAAGATAAAATCGCCGAAATCATCGTCTTGTTTGCCCGGATCCAAAGGCGGTGGCAGCGCGGTCAGCAAGGCTGGCGCGATCTGAGGCAGATTACCAGGCAGCGCCTCGCCCAGACATTGCGCAATCCAAGTGATCCGCTCTTTCAGCTCCAGATCCAACAGGCGCGCCATCACTGCACCCTCAAAGGCGGGCTGATCAATGCCTTCAAAAAGGCCCGCCAGATAGCCGACCTTTTTTGTGTTAAACAGCTGATCTTTCAGAGAATACCCCTGTGCCACAGATCACATCGTGATGTTGGTGGCGCCACCATCGGCCAACAGGTTCTGCCCGACAATAAAGCCCGCATGCTGGCTGCACAAAAACGCGCAGGCTGCGCCAAATTCAGCCCGCGTGCCATAGCGTCCGGCGGGGATGGTGGCAGCGCGGTTTTCGCGGGCTTGCTCGATCGAGATGTTTTGCGCCCGGCTGACGCCTCCATCCAGCGCATCAGCGCGGTCAGTGGCATGAATGCCGGGCAGCAGATTGTTGACGATCACACCCTTGCCAGCAACCTGACGTGCGGTGCCTGCAACATAGCCGGTCAGACCGGTGCGCGCCGCGTTCGACAGGCCCAGCACGCCGATTGGGGCGCGCACGGATTGGCTGGTGATGTTCACCACCCGACCCCAACCGCGATCAATCATGCCCGGCATCAACGCCGTCATCAGCGCAATCGGAGCCAGCATATTGGCGTCAAGAGCGGCAATAAAATCGTCACGATCCCAATCGCTCCACATGCCGGGAGGCGGCCCGCCGGCGTTGTTGACCAAAATATCAACGGCCCCGGCAGCGGCGATCACATCTTGTTGCCCATCGGCTGTGGCCACGTCGGCAACCACTGTGGTGACCTCGACCCCGTAAGCGCTGCGGATCGCCTCGGCCGAAGCCTCAAGTGCCTCGCGACCACGCGCATTCATCACCAGGTTCACGCCCGCCTCGGCCAGGTTTTCCGCGCAGCCCAAACCCAGACCCTTGCTTGATGCGCAGATCAGCGCACGCTTTCCCGAAATTCCCAGATCCATTGTCGCTCTCACTTGTGTTGCGTTTACTCCGGATTAACCGCGCCAGCGGAACAATGCCAGCACTTCGCCCGCGCATTGACCGATAACAGCCACAATCCTAGGCTAAAGCGGTTCCACTTGTTGTTTTACCCCGGATTGTATCGCCTGTGACTGCCACGCCTGCTGCCCAGAACATTCTTGTCTACGGTGCCGAGATGATCCGCGTCACCGATGGCGCCAACTTGGGTGACGAGATTTCGGTGCTGGACGATCTGATGCTGGATGATGTCTATCAACTGGAACCCGGCTCTGCCCCGTTGCGATTGGCTCTGACATTGGGCGATGGCGGCGCGTTGCATGTGGCCCCCGGCAGCCCCACCGGTGCGCCCGGTCAGGCGCTGCACTTGGATTGCGCGTTGGTGTTAATGTCGCCTACGGGGCAAAACACCGAAGCGCTGGTGCTGGTGGAAGTCGATGCCAGCCATGCGATCGCCGCGATTTACCTTTTGCCTTTGGGCCCGCTGATGGCGCGCACGAGCTATACGCTTGTGGGCGCAAATGCCGAAACCGCGCGGCGCAAATTTGCCGAAGTTGCTTGCGTGTCGTTCACCCGTGGCACCGCGATCACCCTGGCCTCGGGCGCGCAGATCCCGATTGAGCAGCTTAGCATTGGCGATAAGGTCCTGACCCGCGATGATGGCGCCCAAGCCGTGCGCTGGGTTGGCCAAACCACGCGGCGCGCCTCGGGCGATTTCGCCCCGATCCTGATCGAGGCGGGCACTCTGAACAACGCCAAGGATCTGCTGGTCAGCCGCAACCACCGCTTGTTTGTCTATCAGCGCCGCGATCATCTGGGCGCGGGCCAGCCCGAATTGCTGGTCAAGGCGCATCACTTGGTGAATGGCACAAGTGTGCGGGTGATGTCGGGTGGCTTCATCGACTACTTTCAGCTGCTGTTTGACCGCCACCACATTATCTATGCGGAAGGAATCGCTGCCGAATCGCTGTTGATTGATCCACGCACCGAACCCGCCTTGCCCGCAGATTTGATGGCCAAAATGGCAGCGCTGTTGCCCGATCATAGCCAATCACATGGGCTGGAAGTCCACAGAACCCTGCTGGACCGTCCTGATGCGGTGGATCTTCTGCGCCGCGCGTCGCTGCGCTGATCCAGTTGCAACCGCGCCGCGTGGCTCTTATACGCGCGACATGCTGGAACGAGCCTCAAACCGCCCCGAATTGCCGCCCGAAATCGCGCGGCGTCGCACATTTGCGATCATCTCGCACCCGGATGCGGGCAAAACCACGCTGACAGAAAAATTCCTGCTGTATGGTGGCGCGATCCAGATGGCCGGACAAGTGCGCGCCAAAGGCGAAGCGCGCCGCACCCGCTCGGACTTTATGCAGATGGAAAAAGACCGAGGCATTTCGGTTTCTGCCTCGGCAATGTCATTTGATTACAACAACTTCCGTTTCAATCTGGTTGACACGCCCGGCCACAGCGACTTTTCGGAAGATACCTATCGCACGCTCACGGCGGTCGACGCGGCCGTGATGGTAATTGACGGTGCCAAAGGGGTGGAAAGCCAGACCCAAAAGCTGTTTGAGGTCTGCCGTCTGCGCGATCTGCCAATCCTGACCTTCTGCAACAAGATGGACCGCGAAAGCCGCGATGTTTTTGACATCATTGACGAAATTCAGGAAAACCTCGCCATCGACGTGACCCCGGCCAGTTGGCCCATCGGCACCGGCCGTGATTTTCTGGGCTGTTATGATATTCTGCGCGACCGCTTGCAACTGATGGACCGCGCGGATCGCAACAAGGTCGCGCAAACCATTGAAATCAAAGGGCTCGAAGACCCAGCCCTGGCCGAACACGTGCCTGCCGATCTGCTGGAAAAGCTGCTGGAAGAACTGGAAATGGTGCGCGAGCTGATGCCGCCAATGGATCATCAAGCGCTGCTGGATGGCACACTGACGCCGATCTGGTTTGGCTCGGCGATCAACTCCTTTGGCGTGCGCGAACTGATGGACGGCATCGCCGATTACGGCCCCGAACCACAGATCCAATCGGCGCAACCACGCAAGATTTCTCCAGAAGAAACAAAGGTTTCTGGATTTGTTTTCAAGGTTCAGGCCAACATGGATCCAAAACACCGCGACCGCGTGGCCTTTGTGCGCATGGCCTCGGGGCACTTCAAACGCGGCATGAAATTGACCCATGTGCGCACGAAAAAGCCGATGGCGATTTCGAATCCTGTGTTGTTTCTCGCCTCTGACCGCGAGTTGGCAGAAGAAGCCTGGGCCGGCGACACCATTGGCATCCCCAACCACGGACAGTTGCGCATCGGCGACACTCTGACCGAGGGCGAGGCGCTGCGCGTGTCGGGCATTCCGTCTTTTGCGCCGGAATTGTTGCAAGGCGTGCGCGCCGGCGATCCGTTGAAATCCAAACATCTGGAAAAGGCGCTGATGCAATTTGCCGAAGAAGGCGCCGCCAAAGTGTTCAAGCCCTCGATCGGGTCGGGCTTTGTAGTTGGCGTGGTC
>JBGCDD010000077.1:0-7725 GCA_045105075.1 Sedimentitalea sp.
TCCTTGATCCGGTTCTGGGGCTGAACGGGCTGGCGGTTGCGGGGTTGAACAACCTGATCGATGGCTTGCGCGATTTCCCGGTTCTGGGCAGCTTCTTTTCGCTATGGCCCGAACTTGAACCGATTTCGTTCCGCGCCACGCAGACCTCGGCCTATGCGGTGATTATGATGGTGACGTGGCAGTGGACCCCGTTTGCGGTGCTGATTTTCATGACCTCGCTGCAATCCGAGGACGAGTCGCAGAAAGAGGCGGCAACCTTGGATGGCGCAAGCGCGTGGTCTCAGTTCATCAATCTGACGGTGCCGCATCTGGCGCGTCCGATTGCCATTGTGGTTATGATCCAGTCGATTTTCCACCTGTCGCTTTATGCCGAAATCGAGATCGTCAGCCGCGGCAATGGCAACAAAAACCTGCCCTATCTGATCGGCGAGTTCAGTTCCAATAACATCGGTGCCGCAAGCGCCACGGGCATCTTTGCCGTCATACTTGCGAACATCATTGCGATTTTCTTGCTGCGCATGGTCGGCAAGAGCTTGATGGATTAGGGGGAAAGACTATGGCAACCGTCGCTCAAACATCCAAACTTGGAACTGTACTGTGGCCCGCTCTGGCCTGGACAATCGCGCTGATTTTCTTCTTTCCGATCTTCTGGTTGGTCTTCACCAGCTTCAAAACCGATGCGGACGCTGTGAAGCCGGAATTTCTCATCTTCTTCACGCCGACGCTCGAAAACTACACCAACATGACCGAGAATTACGACTATTGGCGGTTTGCGATCAACTCGGTGATCACATCAACGTTCGCCACTGTTTTTGCGCTGTTTGTTGGGGTTCCGTCGGCCTATGCGATGGCGTTCAATCCCAGCCGTCACACCAAAGACATCCTGATGTGGATGTTGTCGACCAAAATGCTGCCGGCGGCGGCGGTGCTGTATCCGATGACATTCCTGACCAAGAACTTCCTGGGCATTTTCGACACGCATTTTCTGGTCATTCTGGTGTTGTGCCTGATCAATCTGCCGATCGTGATCTGGATGTTGTTCACCTATTTCAAAGAGATCCCGAAAGAAATCATTGAAGCCAGCAAGATGGACGGCGTCACCACATGGGGTGAAATCAAGGACATTCTGATCCCCTTGGCCTGGGGCGGCGTCGCGTCGACCGCTTTGTTGTGTTTCATCTTTTGCTGGAACGAGGCCTACTGGACCGTGCGTCTGACCACGATTGATGCAGCCACCCTGTCCAAGCTGATCGAAGGCAACCGAGCACCCGAGGGGCTGTTCTTTGGGCGTCTCGCAGCGGTTTCGACGGCGGCTGTTGGCCCCATCGTGATCCTGGGCTGGTTCTGTCAAAAGCAGCTGGTGCAAGGTCTGACATTCGGAGCGGTGAAATGACCCTGGAGGCCGCCCCTACAGATCTGAGCGGCAAGATCGCGCTGGTCACTGGCGCATCCGGGGGCATCGGCGCCAGCACTGTGGCCCATTTTGCAGCCCTTGATGCGACCGTCTATGCCACCGACATTGCCGATGATTTTGACGGGCCCGCCAGCTATCGCCGGTTTGATTTGCTGGACGAGACCGGGTTGGCCGCCTGCGTTGACTGGATTGGCGACATCGCGCCGGATATTTTGTTCAACAACGCGGCGATTTTCGACATGGGCGGACTGCTCGATGGTGGCGATCTGGAGCAATATGACCGCATCTTCGGGGTCAATGTGCGCGCGTTTTATGCAGTGATGCAGGGCGCGGCCAAGGCAATGGTTGCGGCGCAAAAGCCCGGCTCGATCATCAACATGGCGTCGCAAGCCGGTCATCGGGGCGAGGCTCTGGTGGCGCATTATTGTGCAAGCAAGGCCGCTGTCATTAGCTATACCCAATCCGCCGCTTTGGCGCTGGCACCGCATAAAATCAGGGTGAACGCGATCAGCCCCGGAGTGATCGACACGCCGATGTGGGAAACCGTTGACGCGCTTTTTGCCAAGTTTGAACACAAGGAAAAAGGCCAAAAGAAACGCGAAGTCGGCGAAGCTGTGCCGCTGGGGTACATGGGGGCGCCGCGCGATGTGGCCCGCGCCGCTGTGTTTCTGGCCAGCGATCAGTCGGCCTATATGACCGCCCAGACCATCGGTGTCGATGGCGGCAACGTGTTGAGATAACCCATGTCAATCATCGAACCCGAAATCGAAATGGTAGATCGGTCCACCCGGTCCATTCGCTATCTCGAACATGGCTGGCCATCCGATCTGTGCCGTTGGCATGCGCACGCGGAATACGAGCTGCATTTGGTTGTGGCCACACGGGGCAAGGCGTTTGTGGGCGACTATATTGGTGATTTCAAAACCGGCGATCTGTTCATGACGGGGCCGAACCTGCCGCACAACTGGATCACCGATCAGGTCTGGTCGGAACCTGTGGCCACGCGCGATATGCTGGTGCAGTTCAGCCACGACAGCGTTGAAAAACTGGCCGAAGGCTTTCCCGAATTTTCGCAAGTGCTGAACCTGTTGCAACTGGCGCAATCGGGCATTCAGTTTGAAGGCTTCAACGCCACATTCGCGCGCGGTCACATGGAGGCCATTCGCGACAATATCGGCGCCGAGCGGATTCTGGCCTTTGTGCGGTTTCTGGTGCGGTTGAACGAGCATGCGGAAAAGAAAACACTGTCGGTGGCCAAGCTGGTGCAGCCTGCGGGCGGCAGCAAACATGCGCGCATCGGCGCCGTGGTGGATCATGTGGTGAAGAACTTCAAAGAAGAAATCTCGGTCGCGCAAGCGGCGGAAATGGCAGGTATGATCCAGGCCACCTTCAGCCGGAATTTTCAGGCGGTGACCGGGCACAAGTTTGTGGAATTCGTCAACCGTGTGCGGATCGGGCAGGCCTGCGGGATGCTCTATGCCTCGGACGATCAGATCACAGCGATCTGTCATAAGTCAGGGTTCCAAAACCTGGCAAATTTCAACCGGCACTTCCTTAAGGTCAAGGGCATGACACCATCTGAATACAGGGATACGGCGCGCAAGGATCTGGCGCCGCGTTTGGAGACGACACCATGAACAGCCGGGCCCATGCTGCGATTGCGGCCACCACTTATGACCGGTCGGCCTGTGGGCTTGGGGTGGTTCATTTGGGCTTCGGCGCGTTCCACCGGGCGCATCAGGCGGTTTTTCTTGATGACTATATGCAATCGACAGGCGATCTGCGCTGGGGTGTTGCGGCGGTCAATCTGCGGGGCTCGGAAACCGACCAGTTTCGGGAAGCCGCACGCGACGTCGACCGGCACGATGGCTATTTTCTGAAGTCCTTTTCGCCCGATGGGCAGGTGGCTTTGCGCCGGGTGCGCTGTCATACCCGTTTTGTTGACTGGAGCAGCGCGCGCAGCGAAGCCGAGGCGTTGCTGGCGCTGGACTCGGTGCATCTGGTGACGATCACGGTCACGGAAAGTGGCTACTACACCGATCCTTTGGGTGATCTGAACCCATCGGATCCGATCATTCAGGGCGAGATTTCAGGCCAGGCGGTGCACAGTGTTTATGGATACTTGCGCGCCGCATTGGGCCAGCGCAGGGTGAAAACCGGCGCGCCCCTGACGATTGCGTGCTGTGACAACATTCGCCAGAACGGCAAAATGCTGCGGCGCAATCTGTTGAGCTATATAACCGCATGCGGCGATCTGGATTTGGCGGCTTGGGTCGATGAAAACGTTGCTTTTCCCTGTTCTATGGTCGATCGCATCACTCCGCGCAGCCCGACCGAACTGGGCGTCGAACTTGGCGCGCTGGTGGGGGCTGATGTGGCCTCACCGGTGATGTGCGAAGATTTTATCCAATGGGTGCTGCAGGATAGCGCGGCGGCTGAGATGCCGGCACTGGCCAAAGCCGGGGTGACCTTAACGGCGGATGTGGATCCGTTTGAGGAAACCAAGATCCGCATTCTGAATGGCGGGCACACCGCGCTGTGTTATCTGGCCGCGTTGGAGGGTGTCGATACCTTTGACGCTGCGATGCGGGTGCCGCATCTGAACGCGCATTTTCAGGCCTTTGAAACCGGCGAAGTGCTGCCAGCGCTGACCCTTGATCTGCCGTTTTCCAAGGCCGACTACCTGGGCAAGATCGCGCGTCGTTTTGGCAATCGCGCGATTGGTGACACTGTGGCGCGCATCTGTGCGGACGGGGTGGCGAAGTTCCCCATCTTTATTCGTCCGACCCTGGCCGGGTGTTTGGCCCAAGGGATCATGCCAGTTTATGCCATCCGCTCGATTGCCAGCTGGTACGTGTTCGCACGTCACGTGGCGGCGGGCAAAATACCATTCAAATATGTTGAACCCAGCTGGAACGATCTGAGCGCCATGCTGGGCAGTGATGCGTTTGTCACAAGTCGTCAGCTCTGGGGCGATCTGCCCGAAACCCACCCGGAATTCGCAAAAACGCTGCGGCGTGAAATAACTGAAATGGAGTCAAAATGGCCGGTCTGACACTGCGCGATGTGCGCAAAAGCTATGGTGATACACAAGTTATGCACGGTGTGGATCTTGATATCGAAGACGGCGAATTCGTTGTTTTCGTTGGTCCTTCTGGCTGCGGCAAATCCACGTTGCTGCGCATGATTGCAGGTCTTGAGGAAATTTCCGATGGCAGCGTTGCGATTGGTGAGCGGCAGGTGAACGATGTTGCGGCGTCCAAACGCGGCGTGGCGATGGTGTTTCAAACCTACGCGCTCTACCCGCATATGACGGTTTACAAAAACATGGCGTTTGGGTTGAAACAGGCCAAGACGGAACAGTCCGAGATTGACCGGCGTGTCAAAGCTGCTGCCGAGATTCTCCAGATCACCGACTATCTTGATCGTAGCCCGCGCAACCTGTCGGGTGGGCAACGTCAGCGTGTGGCGATTGGCCGGGCGATTGTGCGCGACCCGCAGGTTTTCCTGTTTGACGAACCTTTGTCGAACCTTGATGCCGCGTTGCGTGTGCAAACCCGGCTGGAGATCGCCCGCCTGCACGACCGGCTGAAAACCACCATGATCTACGTCACCCATGATCAGGTCGAGGCGATGACACTGGCCGACAAAATCGTGGTGCTGCGCGATGGGCGCATCGAACAGGTGGGCTCGCCGATTGATCTCTATGAACGTCCCGCCAATGCATTTGTGGCCCAGTTTATCGGCAGCCCCAAGATGAACTTTTTCGCCGCTGCTGATCTGGCGCAAGGGGCGAATGCAGCGATGGGGCGCGAGGTGACGGCGTCAGAGCATGTTGGCCTGCGTCCCGAACATCTGTTCGTCAGCGAGGGTGCTGATGTGGTTGTTGAAGGACGTTTGGAGCTGGTCGAAAACCTGGGCGAATATGCTCTGGTGCATTTGATCACGGCGACAGGCGTCGAATTCATCGCAAAAACCGAAAAACCGCCGCAAGCCGAAAAGGGCGGCACTTTGGGCTTTGGGATCAAGCCTGAGTTGGTTCATGTGTTCAACAAAGAAACCGGGCTGCGCGGCTGAGGCACATCATTCTTAGGACCCTGGGGTTTGACGGAATTGGTTCTCAGCTGACCGGAATGCTGAGAATAGGGTTGTCAAGCCGACACAAGTTGTTTCTTTACTGTAGGGCATAATTCGCCTATTTGTTAGGCAAGAGGGCCCATGTGCCCTGCTGGCACCGCAAAAAACCAAGAAGAAACGTCTCCAGGTACCTAGTATGATTGAACCAAACAAGTTGGCCCAACTGCGAAGTCTGCTTCACAGCATGGAACAGAGTCTGGGTCTGAGCGATCTGTCCTCCATCGAGCGCGACGTATATTACGCTGCAAACACGTTGGGGGAACGCTCGGACGTGATTTCCAGCGAAGATTTGCAGCAACACCCGCTGGTGGAGCAGATGTCAAAGCCCACCTATTTCCGGGCTTTGAAAAAACTGGTTTCGCTTGGGTATTTGTCGCATGCGGTTGGCACCAAAACCGGCAAATACACAATCTTGACGGCGCCCGTCAGTTAACCCTGTCAGGCGATGCTTGGCTGACTGCTGGAATGCGCTGCCGTCAGGGATCTAATAGGTTTTGCAGACGCTCCCGCACGGCCAAAACCGACGAATAGGTCGACACGCAATAGGGGACGGCAAAGGTCAGCGCGATCTTGAACCACGTTTTACCGGTGACGTTGCCCGACATGACATGTTCGCCGTGATTGATCATTGCAAGGATCACGCCAACGACCGCAGAAATACGCGCGGCGCGAACCATCACGCTGCGGTCCGTGGCAATGACCCAAAAGCTGCGCGGATCAGCCGACATTGCTCAACCCGATAGCATCGCTCAGGTTCATCGAGCTGATTCCCCCATCAATCACAATGTCTTGGCCCTTGATCCACGCGCTGGCAGGTGAGGCCATAAACACAATCACATCGGCAATTTCATCGGGCTGCCCAGGGCGCCCGGCGCGCGCCAGGTTTTTGGCCATCGGCGCACCGTAGGCTTTGGCAAAGACGTCAAGAATACCTGTGCTGACGGCGGCAGGGCTGACCGAATTGATGCGAAAACCACGGGCAATCATCGCTTCGGTTTGTGCCATGCTTAGCACAATCACGGCCTCTTTGGACAGGTTGTAGGCCCGCGTCGGGGTAAGGGCGCGCGTGGCAATAAAGTCGGGGATCTGTTCAATAGGCAGCGCCAAAAGCGCTTTCACCTCGTCCAGATTATCGCGCCACATCGCCCCAGCGCGCGAGGCAACGTTAACGATGCTGGCGCCGGGGGCAAGCTTGCCCAGCATACCAGCGGTCATCGCTTTGAGCCCAAAGAAATTGACCTTCAAAATCGTCTCTTCCAATCCGTCACGCGGGGGCAGGCCGGCGTTGTTGATCAGAGCATCAAACGGACCGTCCACTTGGGCCAGCGCCGCACTGATCGACGTCGGATCGCTCAGATCGGTTTCGATCCAGTGATCGACGCCTTTTGTGGGTCGTGCGATGTCAAAAGCCGTGACATGGTGACCATCGTCTTTCAATTTGACCGCCACATCGGCGCCAATTCCCGCCGCCCCTCCGGTCAATGCGATTTTCATTTCGCTCTCCCATTTTGTTGTCATGTCGACGCATTAAGACACTGTCATCCGCCCAATTGTCAAAAGGAGTTGGGTGTTAGTTTTGGCGGGGCGACTGAATTTGTTTGCTGTTCGGGTTGAGACATTGCCGGGTTTTGGATGGTGGTCAGCAGAGGTTGCTGTGAAGATACCGTAGGTTAACGTTGTGATGGGACAAGGCCTGACCCGGATGGATGCGATCTCACAGATTTGATGGAGGGCAACTGATGTCTGGCGCGAATGGAAATGTCAGCCTCACAGATTAACGGAACGTCTCTGTGGGGCAATTGGTTGGGGATGTTGGCTAGGATTTGGAGCCGGGTCACCGATGCTGGGCATGTTCACCGTTGTCTTCGGCGCGGGCACAGTTTGGGATGGCTGCATTGCTGCGGACCAAACGGTTAAGGCAAATGGCGGTTTGACACGTTGGTCGCGCCTCCAGCGTGGCGCTGAAAAGCCAAAAACTGACCCTATCGCTGGTGAAGACGCGATGCGCGCCTGAGCTTTGATAGAATAAGCGGCCCATTCAGCGATATCAAAAAACGCGGCGAGGTCTATGAGCCAGATGGTCAACGATTGCTTGGCTTAACTCAAGATGGAAACGATCCCGTTTGGGGCCCACCGGTGAGGATTGGGACCAGTACAGCCAATCCTGAAGGAAA
>JBGCDD010000078.1:0-11140 GCA_045105075.1 Sedimentitalea sp.
CGCGATCTGATCCAGCCAGGGGTCAAAACTTTGCCCGGTCAGCTCAACAGGCGGGTCGTCGCGGATTGTGCGCGCATAGTCGAGAAACCGCGCCCCAAAGACGTGCGGACAACTGTGATAAAAGAACCCGGCGTTGAAATACAGATGCCGGCGCCAATGCTCGATAGGCTGGGACAGATCGAGGCTGCTGTCAAAATCCAACCCGAACCGCGCATAAAGCGCGCCCCAAATCCCGGCAAAACCGGGCCCGTATAGCGTGGGTTGTGGCCAAGTGCCCTCGCAACGCTGCGACGCGCTGGGGCGGGCAAAGTCAAACGGCACTTGCGTGATATCACCGGTGATCAGTGTATCAGTGTCGAAAAACACAAACGGCTCACCCTTTGGCATCGCGCTTAACGCCTCGATCTTGTTGCCAAAAGGATAGCTTTGACCAAAGACTTCGTTGTCGAACGGGACGATGTTAGCCCCCAAACGCTCCAGTTCACCGCGCAGATCAGCATTAAGGTGCGACGGATCGCGCGACCACAGCGGCCCGGCCTGCGGGACCATCACGCACAATTTGCCCGAAAAATCAGGCGCACAGTGGCGCAACGTCGCCGCAAAAACCAAGGCTTCGTATTGCAGCCGCCCACTTTGAGCGACGATCATGATATTGAACGCTTGGCGCGGGGCCTGATTGTTTGCCATACTGTGTCCAGCCGCGAGCGATTGATGCGGCATCTGCTTTTGCAGGGACACTACAGCGCGTCCTTTGGGCTCAAAACCCCTGCATTTGGTCAGAGACTGTTTTTACGTGATGTGTTGCAGGGAGACGTGCAATGTTTGAGATGCTTTTATTGATGCTATCGGTCAGCTTTCAGGCCGCCGGGACGGTCGGTGGTGCAGGGGCAACGCCGCCGCCCTCTGCTGTGGCGACCGCTCCGACGCAAGTTGAACCCAGCCTGCCGGAATCGACGCCCGCCCCGGCGGCTCCGGCCTTGCCCAGCTTTGGTGCGCAAACAACCGAGGCTGCGCCCGCGCCAGCTTTGCCCAGCTTTGGTGCTGACACAACCGACACGCCTGCACCGGCTTTGCCCAGCTTTGGTGTTGACACAACCGACACACCCGCGCCGCCCGCGTTTCCGACATTCGGAACGGCCGAAACCGAAGAAGATGTGGCCGCTGCACCGCCCGCGTTTTTGGCCCCGACCGAGGCGGCACCGGCATTCCTGGCCCCCAAAGACGCCGCTGCACCCGCGTTTCTGGCTCCCGCACCCGCTCCGGCGACCCCAAGCTTTTTAGCGCCTGCACCAGCCCCGACGGCTGCGGCGCCCGCACCTGCACCCGCGCCGGGCTATCAGGCAGAACCTCAGGTCGCGACGGGCAAATTCACCAGCGCGCTTGAGATCAAACCGATTCTGGAAGCCACCCGGGGCAGTTGGGTTGCGATGCGCGATGCGGACGGGATTGACCAACTTTATGTCAGCCATCTGTGGGCGTGGCGCTGTGGTATGCATGAAATCCGCATTGGCCTGAACGGTGCGCCGCCCACGCCGTGGCCGATGCCACCGTGCCAGCTGCAATTTGCCTCGCCCAACGCGATTCCCAATGATGCGCTGCCGTTGCAGACCTTTCCGTATCAGTCGATCCAAACCATCGAGGTGCAAATCCTGTTGGATGATCTGACCCTGACCAGCGCAACGTTCCTGCGCCGCAACATTATGATTCCCTAGGTTTTCACCCGACAAGACTCGAACGCGGCCGGTTTGATCATGTGATGTGGGTCGCATCATAGATCGACGCTAAAACCGGCTGCCGTCGGGCCAACACCAGGAGCAGGCATGAGCAAAATCGCGGTTATCGGTTACGGCGCAGTGGCCCGTTATTTGGCGCAGGCGGCCGCAGATGTGGGGATCGACATTGCCGGCGTGATCACGCGCCCGGGGCGGGGCGACAGCGCGCGCGCCGTGTTTGGGTCAGTGCCGGTGTTTGACACTGTTGCGGCCCTGCCGATGGACGTCGAATTGGTGGTTGACTGCGCCGGCCACCCCGGCTTGCGCGCGCATGGGGCCGCTGCTTTGCAGACTGGGCGCGACGTGATCACAGTGGCAACTGGGGCTCTGGCTGACGATGCACTGATGCGCGACCTAACCGCCGCCGCGCTGGCGGGGCACAGCCGTTTGCGGCTGGCGTCCGGGGCGATCGGCGCGCTGGATGCGCTGTCGGCGGCGGCTGTCGGGCGGTTACACTCGGTCAATTATACCGGGCGCAAACCACCCGCAGGCTGGGCCGGATCGCCTGCCGAGGCGCAACTGGATCTGGCCAATTTGACCGAACCGGCGGTGCATTTTGACGGCAGCGCACGGGCCTGCGCCTTGGCCTATCCCAAGAATGCCAATGTGGCCGCGAGTGTTGCACTGGCCGGGTTGGGGTTGGATCTGACCCAGGCGCAGCTGATCGCCGACCCGGGCGTGACCAGCAATATCCACGAGGTCACCGCCGTGGGCGATTTTGGCGAATTCCGCTTTACGATCGCGGGCAAAGGGCTGCCCGACAATCCCAAATCCTCAGCGCTGACAGCGATGAGCGTGGTTGCGTCGGTCTTGCGCCGAGAGGCGCCGGTTGTTCTGGCCTGATCAGATCAGCGCCGTCGACAGGATCGGCAGATAGCTCAGCAAAACCAACACGATGCTGACCGCCAACAGAAACGGCCAAAGCGCGGCAAAGATGGTGAACGGGCGCACCCCGGACATAGCCGAGGCGATGTAAAGCCCAACACCCACCGGCGGGGTCAGCAATCCCAACACAAGATTAAGCGAGATCACAACGCCGAACTGGTAAGGGTCAATGTTGTAAGTGTTCATCGCAATCGGCAACAGGATCGGCGTGACCAGAATAAGCGCGGCAATCCCGTCAATCAGCATGCCCACAAACAGCAGGCACAGGTTGACGATCAGCAAGAACGTGAACGGATCGGATGTGACGGTAGAGATGAACGCGGCGAGTTTCTGCGGCAGTTCTTCGTAGATCACCACCCAGCCAAACACGTTGGCCGCCGCAATCATAAAGATCACCAGCGAGGAATTGATCGCAGTGCGCACGAACAGGGCGCCCAGATCGCGCGGGCGGATTTCACGGTAAATGATCCAGCCGACCAAAAACGCAATCAGCGAGGCGACGGCGGCGCTTTCGGTGGGGGTGGCGATGCCAAAGACAATGCCGCCGACAATCGCGATTGGGATCAAAAACGCCGGCAGGGCGGCGCGCAGAGCGGCAAAAGCCTCGGCTTTGGTCATCCATTCGCCCTTGGGAAATTTTTGCACCATCCCGATCAGGGTCACCACAACGAAAAACGACGCCGCCAGGATCAGGCCTGGAATGATGCCGGCGATGAACAGATCGCCAATCGGCAATTGCGCCAACACGCCGTAGATCACAAACAGCATCGATGGCGGAATAACCGGCGCCAGCAATCCGCCCGCAGCAGTGGTCGCGGCGGCAAAGCCCGGATCATAGCCTTCGTCCTTCATGGCGGGCACCATCGCGCGGCTCATCACTGCAATCTGGCTGGCCGCAGAGCCAATGATCGCGGCCATGAACATATTCGCCAGCAGATTGATGTAAGCCAAACCGCCGCGAAAGCCGCCGACAAACACCCGTGCCGCGCGCACAAGGCGCTGGGTCATACCACCTTCGTTCATCAATTCGCCGGTCAGAATAAACAGCGGAATGGCCAGCAGACCATAGTTTTCAACGCCCGAGAACATCTGTTGGGCAAAACTGTCATAGAGCACGGTGTTGCCGCTTGCCCAGATGTAAAACAGCGCGGTCAGGGCCAGCACCAATGCGATCGGAACCGACGCAAACAGCAAAATCAAAAACAGGGCAGGGGTCATAGCGCATTGTCCGCAGGTCCGGGGTGAAACAGATTGGCAGCCGAATGCAGCAAACTGCCAAAAGTAAACAAAACCACCGCCAGCCAGACCCAGGCCTTTTTGAAGCCCAGCGTGTTGGTCGGCTCGGAGTAGATGAAATTGAATGTGGCGCCTTGGAATGCGCGGATGTCCCAACCTTGGGCGGCCAGTTGGAAGGGCATGAACCAGCGCAAACAGATCCACACCAATGCACAGGCAAATACGAAAACCACAACATCAACACAGCGGCCCAAAATCGCCGACACAGCGGGCGAGACGAACTCCTGTACCACTGTTACTGCGATGGCTGTTCGGTAATGCAACGCGGCCGATGCCGCCAGAAATGTCATCCAGACCATCGCGTAAATCGCCGCCTCATCCACCCAATAAATCGCGTTGCCTGCGGCGCGGGTGATCACGTTGAGCAGGATCAGACCGGTGACCGAGGCGGCCAAAGCGGCCGCGCAAACGATTTCGACCCGGGCCCAGAAAGAGGACACACGATAGAGCATGAAAAAAGCCTTTACCTGCGTCGGCGGGCCCAGGAAACAGGCCCGCCGGTTGACTTACTTCAATGCCGCTGCTGTCGCGCGCAGATCGGACAATGACGGCGCTTTGGCGGCCCAGATGTCTTCCCATTTGCCCATGACATCGCCGAAAAAGCTGGCGTCAACCATTTTGAAGGTTTTGCCGACGGTCTTCAGGTTCTCGGTCCAGCCTGACTCTTTTTCGGTGTAGGTGGTCAATGTGCTGTCGACGGCTTTGGCCATCAATTCGCTGATCATCGCCTTGTCTTCGGCCGAAAGACCCGCGTAAACGCGCGCCGAAATCAGCCCGACCATTGGGAACATCATGTGGTTGGACACCACGATTGTGTCTGCATGTTCGTGATATTTCAACACGTTGATCAGCTCGACATCCATATCAATCGCATCAACCTGCCCATTGGCCAGCGCGTCATAAACCGCAGGCAGCGGCATCGGAGTGGGCGCGGCACCCAGCAGATTATAGAAGTCAAGGATGGGATCAAACGGCGTGATGCGCAGCTTGAGCCCTTTGAGATCAGCGGCAGAGTTCACCTCGCCCCGGCTCAGGATCTGGCGCATCCCGGCACTGCCATAGCCAACACCAACGACGCCGGCCTCTTGTGGCAACACGGCCAGCATGTCCCGTGCGGTGTCGGACCGCAAAATCGCAGCCGCGTGGCTGATATCATCGGCCAGATAGGGCGCATAAAACGCACCAAAATTGGGCACCCGGTTGGACACCTCAGCCACGGTCAAAAACGCCATATCCAGCGCGCCAGTTTGCAATTGTTGCAACAGCTGCGCTTCGTTGCCCAGCTGGCGCGCCGGAAACACAGTGACAGAATGCGCGCCACCGGACGCTTCGCTCAGTTCATCTCCAAAAGCCGCAGCGGCCTTGGTCCAGACATGCGGCGGAGGGGTGATCAAACCAAGGCGGAATTCCTTGGCCGACAGCGGTGCCGCCATCAGAAGTGTCGCGGCCAGTCCGGCGGCAAAACCTTTTATAGTCAATGTCATAGAAGTCTCCCTGTTGGTATTATTTGTTAACGTCACAGCTGAACCCAGCTCGCCTTTGAAATCAAACGCAGACAATCGGGACATGAGTCAGGCTCCTGTGCTTGAGTCTGTGCCAGCGTGGCGCAGATTGTACTGTGCAAACAAGCAAATTATCGCGCTGCTGCGTTTGACCATGATACCCCCAAAGCACGCGTTACTCAGATTTGCGCAACCGAAACCGCTGGATCTTGCCGGTTTGCGTTTTCGGCAAAGCGTCGGTGAAGACAACGGAACGCGGGTATTTGTAGGGCGCAATTTCTGCTTTAACAAAATCTTGCAGTGCCTTGATTTTCATATCGTTATTCTGACTAGAGTCCCGCAACACCACATGCGCTTGCACGATCATTCCACGGGCATCATCCGGCACCCCGATCACAGCACATTCGGCCACATCCGGATGCGCCAATAGCGTGGCTTCGACTTCGGGACCGGCAATATTATAGCCAGCCGACACAATCATATCGTCTGACCGCGCGGCAAAATAGAGATAGCCATCGCCGTCCATCGAAAAACTGTCACCTGTCAGGTTCCAACCATCAAGCACATACCCCTGTTGGCGCGCATCGTTCAGATACCGGCATCCGGTTGGACCGCGCACCGCCAGTTTGCCCACCGTGCCACATGGCACTTCGGCGCCGTCTGGCCCGACAATCTTGACCTCATACCCAGTCACTGGTTTGCCGGTGCAGGCCGGGCGGTGATCATCAAAGCGGTTCGAAATAAAGATGTGCAGCATCTCGGTCGCACCGATTCCATCCAACATCGGCTTGCCGGTTTTTTCGATCCATTGTGCGTAAACCGGAGCCGGCAACGTCTCGCCAGCTGAAACCGCCGCGCGCAAGGAAGACAGATCCGCGCCGTCCTCCATCGCTGTGAGCATCACCCTGTAAGCCGTTGGAGCAGTGAAACAAATCGTTGCCCGATGAGTTTGAATGATATCGATCAAATTGGGCGGACTGGCGTCTTCCAGCAAGACCGCGGTGGCGCCAAATCGCAGTGGAAAAACCGCCAACCCTCCCAGACCGAAGGTAAACGCAAGCGGCGGTGAACCGACAAATACATCTTCCGGGGTGACGCCCAGAACCTCGCGCGCGTACCCATCGGCGATGATCAAAAGATCCCGGTGGAAATGCATGGTCGCCTTGGGCGTGCCGGTTGTCCCACTGGTGAACCCCAAAAGCGCCACATCATCGCGCCCGGTTTTGACCGCATCAAATTGCACGGGTTTGGTCAGCGCGGCGCGGTCCAATTCGGCATCGTGATTGGCGGTTCCATCAAAACCAACCACTGTTTTCAAGACCTTACTGTTCTTGGCGCAGCTGATCATCTCGTCCATCAGCCGTGTGTCGCACAACGCCAGCGTCACCTGCGCCAGATCGACGATCTTGGTCAACTCCCCGGCGCGCAACATCGGCATCGTGTTCACAACCACCGCGCCCGCCTTGGTCGCGGCCAACCAGCACGCCACCATCGCTGGGTTGTTTGCCGCCCGGATCAGCACCCGATGCCCCGGACGCACGCCATAGTCATCCACAAGAGTGGCCGCGAGCCGGTTGGTCCAATCGGTCAGCTCTTTGTAACTGCGTTGGCGTCCATTTCCAATCAGCGCCGTGTGATCTCCAAAACCCATTTTTACCATGTTATCCGTAAGTTCTACGGCGACATTAATGTATTCTGGGTATTCAAAGCCGTCCAAATTCAGATCAGGCCACTCCGACATGTCCGGCAGGTTGTCACGGGCAAATTGATCCTCATGCGCAGACGGTCCCAACATGTCAGCTTCCCATTGCTTGGCGTGCGATCACAACTTTTTGCACGTCGGACGCGCCCTCATAGATGCGTAACGCTCTGATTTCACGGTACAAGCTTTCAACGATCGACCCTTTGCGCACGCCGTCACCGCCATGCAACTGCACCGCAGCGTCGATCACCTTTTGTGCGGTTTCGGTGGCATGAAGCTTCGCCATCGCCGCCTCGCGGGTGACACGGGGCGCGCCCATATCCTTGGTCCAGGCAGCGCGATAAATCAGCAAAGCGCTGGCATCCACCCCGAGCGCCATATCGGCAATGTGGCCTTGAACCATTTGCAGATCAAACAATGGTGCGCCAAAAAGCTCACGATTCTGGACCCTTGCAAGGCTTTCTTCAAGTGCGCGCCGCGCAAACCCCAAAGCAGCCGCGCCAACAGTTGAGCGGAAAACATCCAAAACCGACATCGCAATCCGAAAACCCGCTCCAGCCTCACCGATCAAAGACGATGCCGGCACCCTGATGTCGTCAAAGCGCAATCGCGCCAATGGATGCGGCGCGATCACATCGATGCGCTCGGCCACGACCAAACCAGGCGTGTCCGCAGGCACCAAAAACGCCGACAGTCCGCGCGCGCCGGGCGCTTCTCCAGTGCGTGCAATCACCGTGTAAACATCGGCGATACCGCCGTTCGAAATCCAGGTTTTTTCACCTGAAATCACAAAATCATCACCATCGCGCTGTGCTGTTGTAGTCATGTTCGCAACATCCGACCCGCTGGCCGGCTCGCTCAGTGCAAAGCCTGACAGCGCGCTGCCTGCCCGCGTCTTTTCCAGCCACATGCGCTGTTGATCTGTGCCAAAAAGCGACACAGCCCCCATACCAAGCCCTTGCATAGCAAAGCAAAAATCGGCCAACCCATCGTGACGTGCCAGTGTTTCGCGGATCAAACACAAACTGCGCACATCAAGCGCCGGGCCACCCGAATATTGCAAAACCCCTGCCTCACCCATAGCCCGCACCAACGAAACACAGGCCGCGTCGACATCGCTGTGATCGACTGGCAAATGCGCTTCGCACCAAGCCTCCAAAGTCGTGACCAGATCGCGATGACGATCTTCAAAAAACGGCCAATCGAGAAATGTTTTGTCCATGATCGCCGTCCTTGCTCTTCATCTTTCCAAATAAACTCAAATCCCACAGTCGCCAAAAGCGCTGCGGTCAATCGCCTTGGAACACCGGTTTTTCCTTGCCCACAAAGGCCTTGTACGCCCGTTCGAAATCACGGGTTTGCATACAAATCGCCTGCGCCTGCGCTTCGGCTTCGATCGCCTGATCCAGGCTCATGTTCCATTCCTGATTGATTTGGGTTTTGGTGATGGAATGGGCAAATGTCGGCCCAGACACCACGCGCTCGGCCAATTTCCGCGCGCCCGCTTCCAAATCATCCGAACTGTGCAGCGCGTTCCAATAGCCCCAGGCCAGTCCTTCCTGCGCCGTCATCGCCCGCCCGGTATACAGCAATTCCGCCGCTCGGCCCTGGCCAATGATACGCGGCAACATCGCACAAGCGCCCATGTCACATCCGGCCAACCCAACTTTGGTGAACAAAAACGCGCACTTGGCCTCGGGTGTGGCAAGCCGCATGTCTGACGCCATTGTGATGATCGCGCCAGCCCCAACAGCCACCCCATCCACCGCCGAAATGATGGGTTTGCCGCAATGCAACATCGCCTTGACCAGATCGCCGGTCATCCGCGTAAAGGCCAAAAGCTGCTTCATATCCATCGCGACAAGCGGGCCGATGATATCGTGCACATCGCCGCCCGATGAAAAGTTGCCCCCGTTTGACGCAAAAATCACCGCGTCCACATCATCCGCATAGGCCAGCGCCCTAAAGGTATCGCGCAGTTCGGCGTAGCTTTCAAAGGTCAGTGGGTTTTTGCGATCTGGACGGTTCAAACGCAGCGTCGCGATTCGCCCTTCGACCTGCCACAGAAAATGGTCAGGCGCAAAATCTGCCATATCAGTCATTCTTCACTCTCTCCCATACGTTCCAAAAGCGCGATCAAATGTTCCAATTCATCGGCTGAATATGTTGCCAGCAGCCCGTCAACCCAAAGCTCGTGATCTTGGGCCATTGCGGCAAATCGTGTGAGCCCCAAAGGGGTCAGGCGCACTCGCATGGCGCGCCGGTCACCATCCACTGTTGTGCGCTCAACCAGCCCATCGCCGACCAAACGTTCAATGATTCCAGTGACATTGCCATTGGACACCTTTAATTTCGCCGACAGATCGCTCATCCGCAAACCGTCGCGATGGCGGTCCAAAGCCGACAGCACGTCAAAACGGGGCAGGGTGCAATCATGGCTCAGGCGCAGTCGGTCTCGCAACTGATGTTCCATCCCGCGTTGCGCGCGTAGCATGCGCAGCCAGACCCGCAGACGTTGCTTGGACAAAGGGGGCTCAAGCACGCTCATACTTCGCCGCCAGAAATCGAAATTGCCTGGCCTGTGATCCCGTCGGAACCCGGTCCGCACAGCCACAAAGCCGATGCGGTCACCTCGTGAGGATCGATCAACCTGTTCTGCGGGCTCATTTTTTTTAAAACCGCACGGGCCTGTTGCGAAGTTTGACCCGTCTTAGCGGTGATGTTGGTGATCGAACGTTCGGTCATTTCGGTGTCCAAAAACCCCGGGCACAGCGCGTTCACCGTCAGCCCGCTACGCGCGGTTTCCTGCGCCAGCGCGCGCGTCAGTCCAATCACACCATGCTTTGCTGCGGAATAGGGCGCCACGTAGGGATAGCCCTTTAGACCGGCGGTCGAGGCAATCGCAATCAAACGCCCCCAGGGCGCCTTTTTCATCGCCTCATATGCGGCGCGAAACGTAAAGAACACTCCGGTCAGGTTCACGTCCAAAATCGCGTTCCAATCCGCGGTGCTTGTGCGCCCAAACGGGGCACTGGACGACGCGCCTGCATTGGCGATCACCACATCCGTTGGCCCAACGGTGTCAAACATGGCTGCGACGGCTTGTTCATCGGTCACATCGCAAACTACTGATTTTATGTTCTTTCTGCTGGCGACGACGCGATCCAGCGCTTCGATGGTGCGCCCGGAAATCCAAACCGTGGCCCCCGCATCGGCAAAACCTTGCGCCATGTTCGCGCCAAGACCGGTGCCACCGCCAGTGATCAAGACTGTTTTGCCGGCCAGCGTCATACCCGAATCCCAAGCCCTTCGCCGCGTTCGGCCAGGCGCTGCATCTGGTCGCGTCCGGGGTAATAAGGCGCGGGCCACTGGGTTTGATCATCGCCCAACGCGGCGGCGGCGTGCAGGGTCCAATAGGGATCCGACAGGTGTGGGCGCGCAAGGCACACCAGATCGGCGCGCCCGGCCATCAGGATCGAATTGACGTGGTCGGGTTCATAAATATTGCCGACCGCCATGGTGGGAATGCCGCGTTCATTGCGGATGCGGTCGGAAAACGGGGTCTGGAACATGCGGCCATAAACCGGGCGGGCCTGCGCGCTGGTTTGCCCGGCTGACACATCAACGATGTCCACGCCAGCATCGCGAAACAGTGTTGCAATTTCAACGGCTTCCGCACCATCTATGCCCTGATCACCAGCCCAGTCCGTGGCCGAAATGCGCACCGACATTGGCCTGTCCTGGGGCCAGACTGCGCGCATTGCGTTAAAGACTTCCAAAGGATAGCGCATGCGGTTTTCAAGGCTGCCGCCGTACTCATCCGTGCGAATGTTGGACAGTGGCGAGATAAAGGACGAGATCAGGTAACCATGGGCTGCGTGCAGTTCGATCATGTCAAACCCGGCGCGTGCGGCCATTTCGGTGGCAGCGACAAACTGGTCGCGCACGGCGTCCATATCGGCGCGCTCCATCGCCTTGGGGGT
>JBGCDD010000079.1:0-16773 GCA_045105075.1 Sedimentitalea sp.
AAACCGTCCAAACAGTGAAGCTGACACTAGATCATCGCTCAGAACCAAATGATCCCTCGCTACTAGCGCGATATGAAGAGGCTGATCCATCGAATGAACCAAACCGCCCACATATCTCTTCAGTGTATTATCAATTTCAAATAGCGTAGAAACAAACAAAACCAGATGCGCCCTAACTAAACGGCGCGCCCCGCCTCAATTACCTCTGATTTTCGTAACCACCTCGTCTCGACACATCCCGTCTCCAGAATATCCCGCCCGTCTGGCGCCCCGTTGGTGCATCTCTGCGCCGCCGGTGAGGGGGGTTCTACGGTTAGTGGCAGATACCCGCAACCCCTTTTTGGGCGAAACGTCATATTTTTTTCGAATTTCAACTTTTTATATATTTTACAGTTATTTAGGTGGATTTTTTTCTGTGAATCTTGCGGTTTTGGGTCCCGAGGCTGGCTGGGAAAACGACTCGTTTGCGGGCGCTAATACTAGATCTGGGGTTATCCACGGACCTATCCCCAAGACTGTCCACAGGCATGCTGATTCACGCAGGCTTTGTTAGTGATTTATTAACGACTCGCCTGCAGCATTCGTGCGAGTCAGGCGCGTTTTTGTGCAAACACAGGCAAACGCAGCGCCAAAAGCCCCAGAATGATCGCCAAATAGACCAATGGTTCGATCTGAAAGCCTCTTGCGAGCATCACAAAGTGCGCCGCACCCAGAATCGCCGCCGGATAAGCCAAAAGATGCAGCTTTCGCCACTTGGGCCCCAGTCTGCGCACCGACCAGTTGTTGGATGTCACCGCCAGCGGGATCATCAGCGCGAATCCGACCATGCCGATGGTGATATAGGGGCGCTTCAGAATGTCGGCCCAGATCTGCGACAGGATCTGCACATCCAGCACCAGCCACACCAGGAGGTGCAGAAACACATAGACGAACGTCAGCACGCCAATCGCCCGTCGGAATTTGATGAGGTTCACACCAGCAAAACGGCGCAGGGGGGTGATCGCCAGCCCAAGAACCAAAAGCTGCAGCGCAAATTCGCCCAGCTCATGTTCCAGCTCTTTGATCGGCTCAACACCAAGTCCGCCTGTGAGACCAAGGTAGAGCAGGTAGGGCGCGGGGATCGCGCCCACAAGGTAGACCAACCATGTTGGGATGCGGCGGGCGCTCGTGTTCACGCCCGCGATCAGTGATGTGGCGCTCAAAGCGCGCGAGGCCTCATTTTGGCCGAGCCGCTCATCAATTGAACTCTTTCAAGTCCATCCCGGCATAAAGCTCGGCCACTTCGTTTTCATAGCCATTGAACATCAACGTCGGCACCCGTTTGGCAAACAACCCTCCGCCAACTTTACGTTCTGTAGCTTGCGACCAGCGCGGATGATCGACATTCGGGTTAACATTACTATAGAACCCGTACTCGCGCAGGCTGTAGCGGCTCCAGCTGGTGGGCGGCTGTTCATCGGTTAGCGTGATTTTCACCACCGACTTGATCGACTTGAAGCCATACTTCCACGGCACCACCAGGCGCAGCGGCGCACCGTTCTGGTTTGGAATGTCCTTGCCATAGATCCCGGTGGCCATGATCGTAAGCGGGTGCATCGCTTCGTCCAGGCGCAAACCTTCAACGTAAGGCCACTCGATCACCGGCGAGCGCATGCCGCGCATCTCTTCGGGACGGTTCAGCGTTTGGAAGGCCACGTATTTGGCGGATGATTGCACCCCGGCCATCGCCAGCAGATCGGCCAACTCGAACCCGTTCCACGGGATCACCATCGACCATGCCTCAACACAGCGGAACCGATAGATCCGTTCTTCGACGGTCATCTGCGCCATGATGTCTTTGAAATCATAAGTGCCGGGGTTGTCGACCATCCCATCAATCTCGATCGACCACGGCGTCGTGGTCATCTCGTGGGCGTATTTCGCCGGATCACCCTTGTCGGTGCCGAATTCGTAAAAATTGTTATAGCTGGTGATGTCTTCCCATGGATTTGGCTTCAGGCCGTCCGCTGCCGCCAACACAGGCTGGGACAACCCCGCCAATCCAAGCCCCGCCGCGCCACCGACAATCAATTGACGCCGGTTCAAAAACACAGATTCCGGGGTCACATCATCTTGCGTCAAGTCGGGTTTCCAGCGGTGGGCCATGGGTCTCTCCTGTAAATTCAAACATGAAATAGGCTGTAAGGCGCGATACACCAAACGTTTTTAACTCACGTTTCAGCGACGGCTTTGTAACTTGGATGGATCTCGTTCATCGGGATGCTGCGCCCATCGGCCTGAACCAGCCGCACATGACGCCGCCGCAGCTTGCGCGGTTCAGACACGCCAACCGAATGGGCAATGGTCTCGACCTCGTGGATCAAATCGGTTGCATACTGCGCCACCCGCTTGTCTTTGCTTTCCACCACCAGCCCTTTCTGGAACCGCGGATCATGGGTGGTGATGCCGGTGGGACAGGTGTTTTTGTTGCACTTCAGCGCTTGAATACAGCCCAGCGCAAACATGAACCCGCGCGCCGAGGTGATAAAGTCGGCCCCCGCCGCCAATGCCCAGGCCACATCGCCTGGATTGACCAGTTTGCCCGACGCCACCAGCCGGATACGGTCCTTCAGCCCATGTTCGTCACGCAGATTGGCCACCAACGGCAGTGCTTCGCGCACCGAAAGCCCCACCAGATCGATCAATGGCATCGGTGCCGCGCCGGTTCCGCCCTCGCCACCGTCAATTGTCATAAAATCCGGCGCACTTTCTGCACCGCGCGTAACAATCGTCTCAAACAACTCGCGCATGGCCGATTCCGAGCCGACCACTGTCTTTATGCCAACCGGCTTGCCCGTCACCTCGCGCACGCGCGCGATCATATCCAACAGATCATCAAAACTGTTCACCTCAAGATGGCGATTGGGCGACAGGCTGTCCTGGCCTTTGGAAATTCCACGAATGGCCGCAATTTGGTCGGTGATCTTTTCACCCGGTAGAATACCGCCTTTGCCCGGCTTGGCCCCTTGCGCCAGCTTGATCTCAAACATGCGCACAGCGTCATGGGCCGCGACCTCGCGCAGTTTGTCGTCGCTTAGCCCCCCCTGCCCGTCGCGCACACCGTATTTTGCCGTGCCGATCTGAAACACCACGTCACAGCCGCCTTCCAGATGAAACGGGCTAAGCCCGCCTTCGCCCGTATTCAGCCAAACGCCCGCCTTTTTCGCCCCTCGGCTGAGCGCGCGCACCGCAGGTTCGGAAATCGCGCCATAGCTCATGCCCGAAATGTTAAAGAAAGACGGCGCCAAAAACGGCTGGCGGGCACCCGGACCAATCTGCAACGGTTCGGTGCAGGCGTATTGATCATCCAGAGGTGGAAAAGCCGCGTTGGCAAAAATCGGTGTGCCCACCACAGCGATATTGCGGGTCGAACCGAACGCCACCGTATTGCCCTTGCCCCCCGCCGCGCGATTAACCCAGTCGCGCTGTGCGCGGTTGAACGGCAGCTCTTCACGGTCCATCGCAAAGAAATACTGGCGGAAAAACTCGCCCAATTCGCTGAACAGATGCCGAAATCGCCCGATCACCGGATAATTCCGGCGCACCGCATCCGAGGTCTGCGAGCGATCCGCGATGAACAAGACTATGACGCTCAGAACCGCGACCCCAATGACGCCCACAAACAAAAAGGCCAGCACCTCAAGCACAGTCATTGCAAAACCCATAATTCCCCCTGCTCTGCGATTAGTGTCTGGCGGAAATGTGCAGGACGGCCAAAGGAAAGTCGAGCGCGGCGATGTAACAACTCAACACAGAACATAACGCCGCATCACCCTAATATCATTGGATTTCCAAAATGTTGACGGCTTAGGGCGCGCGATCCTTCCGTCAAGTTGCATCGGCGAAGATCCCCGATGATCCAAAGCGCTCGCCAGCGCCGTAGTGACCCCGATGCCAACATGGCGTCCCAACGCATTACAGGGAGATACTTAATGCCAACCATCGCCGAGATCGCAAGCGGTCCTGATTTTTCCATTCTTTTGAACACTGTCACCTTTATCGATAGCGAAATCCCCGCCGCCGGGCTTGCCACTGCGCTGTCCAGCCCCGGCAGTCTGACCGTGTTTGCCCCCAACAATGCCGCCTTTGGTGCGTTGGCCGCTGATCTGGGGTTCACCGGTGACACCACCGATGAAACCGCCGTAACAAACTTTCTGGTGGCCAACGTGCCCGTGGCCACCCTGCGCGCCGTTGTTGAGTATCACGTGCTGGCCACCGAAGAGCTGGCCGCTGATATTGCCGCCTCGACAACGTTGACCACCTTGCAGGGCGGCACGATCACGACGGACCTGCCCACGTTGGTGGACAACGAGCCCGATCTGATTGACGCGTCACTGGTGGCCACAGATATCGACGCCACAAACGGCGTGGTCCACGTGATCGACCGGGTGATGATCCCTGTTGATTTGCCGGGCAACGACGCGCCTACGATCACTGGCATCGCCGTGGCATCGGGCAGCACGTTTGACGGCAATGGCGCTGACTTTGATCTGCTGCGCACCGCTGTGGTCACCGCCGGTTTGGCCGCGACACTGGATGATGTCACGCAGGATCTGACCGTGTTTGCCCCCAATGACGACGCTTTCGTGTCACTGGCTCAGGCGTTGGGCTTCACTGGTTCGGGCGAAGCCGGCGCATTTGCGTTCATGGTCGACGCGCTGACATTGCTGTCAAAAGGCGAAAGCCCGATCGACTTGCTGACCACAATCCTGACGTTCCATGTCTCGGGTGAAAGCCTGCAGGCCAGCCAGGTCTTGTCGGGCGATCCAATCCCAACATTGGCCGGAGCGGACCTGACGGTGAGTGGCACCAGCCTGGTTGATGCCGAGCCTGATCTGCCCAATGCCAATCTGATTGCAACCGATATTCAGGCTGCAAACGGGGTTGTGCATGTTCTCGACGGCGTTCTGATCCCAGCGGATTTGTTGCAAAGCGACGGCAGCAACGATGTGGACTTCATCATTGATTCCAACGCCTCGGCCAGCGGCATTCGCACCGGACTGGACGATGATTTCATCAGCGGGCGCAATGGCAACGACATCATCAATGCCGGAGCCGGTGACGATGTGGTGCTGGGCGGCAAAGGACGCGACACATTGGAAGGGCGCGCCGGGAATGACACGATCAAGGGCGATCAGGGCCGCGATCAGATTCTGGGTGGCAAAGGCAACGACGATCTTGACGGTGGCGCCGGTGGCGACACGATCCAAGCCGGATTGGGCGACGACACCATTGCAGGCGGCGCAGGAAATGACATGTTGTTTGGCCACAAAGGCGACGATGTGTTTGTGTTCAACGCCAACGAGGGCAACGATATTGTCCAGGATTTCCGCTCGGGCCAGGACCTGATCGATCTGACTTCCTTTGACTTCACAGACATCTCGGATCTGACCCTGAACGGCAATGCCGACCGCGCCGTGATCCGTTTGGAGGGCACGACAATTGTGCTGGACGACATCACCCGCGGTGAGCTGAGCAATGACGACTTCATCTTCTAAACCACACATCTGAAACGACAAAGGCCGCCCGCGCATCGCAGCGGGCGGCCTTTTTGCATCCAATGCTCGCCGGTTATTCTGCGGCGTGGCAGCTGGCGGCGTTCTTTTCCCATGGCAAATCACGCACATTGCTATCATCGAAGAAACCAACCGGCATCAGTTTGAAGCCGCAATTGATGCAGGGCTGAACCGGGAAATCCTCGGGCCGGGGCACGTGGTGCAGACCAAAGGTGTGCCAGGCCACAACATCTTTGCCCACCAGATCTCGGTCGCCCTCGATAAACGTCTTCAACCCATCCGAGCCATCACAGCCATTGACAAATTCACCCGCCGGGAACCGCTGATCCGGATCAAAGGCCGTGACCCAAAGATCATTGAAAGTGTAACCCGCGCGCCGCCCCGAGGGACCCTCGGGCGACAGGAACGGCGTCACAACCGACGTTGGGATCAGCTTGTAAGCGGTTGGGTGGCCTGTCATCCCGGTCTTGTCGCTGCTCTTGAACTTCCAATAGCGATGGGTCGACTGATCAGCCTTGCGGGCCGCGCCGCTTTCGCTTTCCAGCACGGTTTCGACCATCCGAAACGCATTGCCATAAGGGTTTCCCGGCCCAATTGGATCGGCGTAGGTATTGCATTCGGCCACTGTGTTCGCATCACCGTCCACAGCCATATCGAGACGCGCACAGAATGTGTGCTGGTGGATCTGGCCCAGCACGCCGGGCACGACTTCCACCCCGAATGGTCCCGGCGCGCCGGGGGCACACGCTGTGGTGTTGATCACGCCGGTTGCCTTGATCTCGAACTCGATCATACCATCCAGATGCAGATACCAGTAATAGCCGTATTCATAATTGCCCACGGTCGCGATGGTGGAAATCACCATACGCCGGGCGCGGCGAACTTCGGTCCGGTCAAGGCGGAAATCATAGTGTTTCCACATGATCCCCATGTCTTCTTCGTGCAGGCAGATCGCGTTCTTGATCGTTTCAACCTCGCCTTCGCGCCCGTTCAGCTCGGCGTCCAGGTATTGAATCGCGCCCAGACAATCGCAGCCGAGCTCGAGCGAGTTGACCAGACGCCCGATGCCATATTCGCCCACGTCAAACACGTTTTTGCGCGGATGCCGCCCGTCGGGCGAGCCATAGGGCACCATCATCTCGGCAATCGAAGCGCGGTACATGATCGGGCGGCCACCAATGGAAATATCGTGCAACGTCAGGCCTTCGCGGGCGTTAAAGCCGATGCGCAATTCCCAGTCGTGCCATTTCAGCTTGTGACCATCCAGGCTGAAACTGACGCCTTCGGGCTGCACCACATTGATGGGGCGCAAATCCTGACGCACCACGCTTTGATAACTGCGATCATAGTTCCACTCGGTGCGCGGCACCGCGATGTCGCCCTCGTCACAAACCTCCAGCACTTCGCCAGTGTCGATATCAACCGTGGCGTTCAGACCGTCGATCGGGTGAGCATAATGATTGTCGGTTGGCTCGTTGCGCACCCAGCAAAACACATGCGAAATCCGCCGGCCCATTTCCTCGGCAATGCCAAAATTGCCAGCCGACCAGGGGTCAACCGTGACCAACGAAAGGTCATCCAGCCCCCGGCGCGCGCAGGCGGCGACAAAGCGCGGATCCGCCTTGACCGCGTCTTCGATTTCGCCGAATTCGGCCGGCGCGATCATCGGGCTGGCGTCGCTATGATGTTTTTCAGACAACAAAACGCCATCGTTCAGAGACACGCGGCAGCGCAGAACGCCGGCGCGATCGGTGTGATACACGTTCACCCATGCTTCGCGCGCGACCACATCACCGGGGGCAAAGCCACGCACCAGTGATTTGGCAGGCTCGGCCAGTTCGACTACTTCGATCTTGGCCTCGGCGCCGCCGTCAATCGAGGCGCGCACAATGCTGACCGCATTGGTAATTTCTTCCCCCGTCAAAGGAGAAAGGGGGTGCAGGTTGTTGATAGGGCTGGTTCCGTCCATTGGCTTTCTCCTTAGGGCAGTGTTGGGGCCTGACCCGCACTTTAACAGATCAGGCCAAGTTTTACTTCTTCAATCGGGTCCAAATCGCATCGTAAAGCGCTTGGGTTTGTTCGTCGCAGACTTTTACAAAGGTGCCCGCGGGCGCATCAGCAGGCGGGTTTTGCTCGGGCGAGGTTTTCAGATCTTCATCAAGCAATGCTGTCACGCCCTTAACACCGGCCGTATATTGCGCGAAATTCGACACTTCGGCGATGTTTTCGGGCTTGAGCAAAAAGTCCATGAACTTGATCGCGCTGTCGCGGTTGGGCGCGTCGTTCAGCAGCACAACATTGTCCATCCAAACCACGTAACCCTGTTTGGGATAGGCATATTCAATTGGCGCGCCCTCGACCCGGGCCTTGGCACCAAAGCCATTCCAGATCATGCCAACCGCCGCGTCACCCGACACCAGCACATCTTTGGCGCCATCCGAGTTGAACGAGGCCCAGTTGTCTTTGGCCGCGTTCACGGTCTGGGACAGCAGTTTCAGCTGTTCGCGATCGGTTGAACATTGCGGAATGCCCAGATGCAGCGAGGCCAGCGCCAGCAATTCACCCTGCGTGTCGAGCACGTTGATCTTGCCCTTCAGCGCGGCAGGCGGGTTAAAAATGATATCGGTGGTGTTGATTTCGCCGTCAAACACCTCGCGGTTGACAGAAAAGCTGGTCGAGCCCCACTGATACGGGATCGAATGCATACGTCCCGGGTCAAAATCGACATTCAGCCACTGATCTTCGATGTTGGCTTTGTTGCTCAGCTCACCCTCAGCGATGGTGTCCAGCATGCCTTCGTCGCGCATGATCTGCACCATGTAGTCGCCCGGAACCGCCACATCATATGACCCCATCGTGCCGCCCTTTAGCGACGCCAGCATCGATTCGTTGGAATCAAACGTGTCCATGGTGACTTCGATGCCGGTTTCCGCAGTAAAGCGCTCGAGCAGTTCCTGAGGGATGTATTCAAACCAGTGATAGATCGAAAGCTTGCCTTCCGCCGAGGCCATGCCGGCCGACAGCGCCAAGGCCGCCACAGTGCTGGTGAGTTTTGCAAATGTCATTGAAAGGATCCTTTACCGATTTTGATTTCCAAGTTTGCTGACGAAATACGACGCGGTCACAAACAGAACAGACACAGCCAGCATGCAGGTGCTAATGGCCATGATGTTGGGTTTGATCCCCTGTTTGACGGCGCCGAAAATGGCGGTGGGCAGGGTTTCAATACCCGCCCCCTTGACGAAGTTGGTGATGATAAAATCATCCAGCGAAATGATGAACGCCAGCAGGAAACCCGCAATGATTCCCGGCATCATCATTGGCATCAGAATAAGGCGGAACGCTTGCCAGCGGCTGGCATAAAGATCCATCGCGGCCTGTTCAAAATGCGCCTCGATCCCCTGCAGTCGCGCGGCGATGGGCAAGTAAGCAAAGGGAATGCAGAACACGATATGGGCCAGCAAAATCGTCAACAGCCCGCGTTGAAATCCAATGGCCGAAAAGAAGATCAGAGTGGCCACAGCCGTGACGATTTCCGGCACCATCAGCGGCAGATTGATCAGCGCGAAACTGGCTGACTTGCCGGCAAATGCGCCCCCGCGCAGCATCGCCAGTGCGGCCGACGTGGCGATTGCGGTGGCCGTCGTGGCCGCAGCCACCGCGATGATCAGCGAATTCCACGCCGCTGCTTTGAACTTGGCCGATTCGATGCCGGTGAACACCTCTTGGTACCAGACCAGGCTGAACCCGCCCCACCGCGTGATCGACGCACTTTCGTTGAACGAATAGATCATCACGATGATCAACGGCGCATAAAGCAGTGTCAGGCAAAAAATCGTCATGGGCAAAAAGCCCGGATAATGGCTGAGCCGGTTCATTGCGCCGCCCGCCCTTGTGATCGTGCGTAAAGGAACAGCACCACCAGCACCATCGACAGCAAAACCATCGCCACGGCAGCCCCGAACGGCCAGTTGCCCGCCGCGCCTTTGAACTGATCCTCAATCAACGATCCGATCATCCAATTCTTGGCCCCGCCCAGCAGATCAGGCGCCAGAAACGCGCCAAGCGAGGGCACAAAGACCAGAATACAGCCTGCGATGATCCCCGGTTTCACCACCGGAATAACGATCAACCACAATGCGCGCCACTTTGAGGCGTAAAGGTCGGCCGCCGCTTCGGTCAGCGCGAAATTGTAACGCTCAACCGCCGCATAAATCGGCAGCACCATGAACGGGAGATAGGAATAGAACAGCCCCAATTGCACTGCAAAATTGGTGTTTATCATGGTGATCGGCGCATCCAGCACGCCCAGCGCCATCAACCATTCGTTGATCGGGCCATTGTCTCGGATCAGGAATTTCATCGAAACCGTGCGGATCAACAGGTTCACCCAATCCGGGATCGTCACCAGAAACAGCCAGATCGAGCGGGTTTTCGTGGGCCGTGTGGCGATGAACCAAGCGGTTGGAAACCCAACCAACAAACACAGAATCGTGGCCAGCCCGGCCTGCCAAGCCGAACGCCAAAAGATCCCGATATAGGTCCATTCAACCTGCGGCGGCTCATCGCCAAACAGTCCGCGATCCAGGAAAAACCGGTCATAAGACGCCATCGAGAATTCCCAGATCACGCCGCCGCGGAACTCTTTGGTCAGGAACGAATAGACCAGCATCAACAGCACCGGCGCCAGCAGGAAGAACCCGATCAGCAACCAAGATGGCAACATCAACCAGATCCGCGCCGGCGCATAGGCCGAGCTTTGATCGTTTGAAGGCAACAAACCCGCCATCAGTCTGCCAACACCTTGGCCGCACCGGGATCCACGCTGATCGATGCGCTATCGCCCGGCGCAAATGCGCGTTTGGCGCCCTGATCGTTTTGTGCGCGCACCATCACCAATGTGCCGTCACCCAAGCGCACATGATAATGCGTGTCGGTGCCCAGATAGACCATGCTGTCGACCGTGCAGGGAAACACGCCTTCATCGCTCAGAAGGATGCGTTCGGGGCGGATCGAAACGCAGGTTTGCCCGTTGCGCGGGGCTTCACCAACCGCGTCAAATTCCAGTCCACCCTTGGTTTTGACCCGCAGCCCAGCCCCACCTTCGCTGATCACATCCGCATCAAAAAGGTTCGTTTCTCCAATGAAATCAGCCACAAATCGGTTCTTTGGATCCTCGTAAATCTCTTCCGCTCGCCCAACCTGTTGCAACTTTCCCGCCGACATCACCGCGATTCGGTCCGACATCGAAAGCGCCTCTTCCTGGTCATGGGTGACAAAAATAAAGGTGATCCCGGTCTCCTGCTGGATCTGCTTCAGCTCCATGCGCATCTGCTGGCGCAACTTCAGATCAAGCGCGGACAATGGTTCGTCCAACAACAAAACCTTGGGGGCCGGCGCCAAAGCGCGCGCCAAAGCCACGCGTTGCTGTTGCCCCCCGGACAATTGCGACGGTTTGCGCTCGGCCATCTGGGTCAGTTGCACCAGCCGCAGCATTTCGGCGACCCGGTCACTGGCCTCAGATTTGTTTTTGCCCAGCATCCGCAACCCAAATCCGACGTTTTCCGCCACGCTCAGATGCGGAAACAGCGCATAATTCTGAAACACCGTGTTGATGGGCCGCTGATCGGGCGGCAGATCCGCAATTGGCTTGCCGTACAGGCGCACATCGCCGCTCGAAACGGTTTCAAACCCTGCCATAATCCGCAGCAAAGTGGTTTTGCCACAGCCCGACGGCCCCAACAGAGTGAAAAACTCATTGTCGCGCACATCAAAACTGATGTCGTCCAGAGCCACGGCTTTGTTCGGACCAGCACCAAACGTTTTGTGCACGCCAACGATATCCACTGCTGTTTTGTCTGTCACTCTGTCACTCACCCATCCCACGCGGCAAAACTGTCGCAGTGCACCGGGGTGAACTCAACGGCGCGTGCCGCCCAAGGGATGTTCTCCGATCAGACTTGCCTAAATTTTCACGCGTATTCATCATTTGTCACATAAATGAGGCGCGTCGTCTACGTTGGGGCCATTCCGCGGTGCGCTCGCAGATCCAGGCCACAAATCAGCGCTTTCCCTTGCGCTGGGTTCTGGCAAACTGGCGTCACACATGGGGAGAGCACATATGCCAGTTGAACAGACGGACACGCTGGTGGTCGGTGGCGGTCAGGCCGGGTTGGCAATGAGCGAACATCTGGGGCGCAACGGCGTTGATCACATCGTGCTGGAACGCCACCGCATCGCCGAGCGGTGGCGGTCTGAGCGATGGGATTCGCTGGTGGCCAACGGTCCCGCCTGGCATGACCGTTTTCCATCGCTGGCTTTTGATGATGTTGACCCAGATGCTTTTGCCTCAAAACACAGCGTTGCGGCCTATTTTGAAGCCTATGCCAAGCAGATCAACGCACCAATCCGCTGCGGAGTTGAGGTGCAGGAGTTGCGCAAAATTCCAGGCAAACAAGGTTTTCATGCCCGCACCAGCGCCGGTGAGATCCAAGCCACCAACGTGATCGCCGCCACCGGCCCATTCCAGCGCCCGATCATTCCGCCGCTGGTTCCCGCCGATGCCGGCATCACCCAAATCCACTCGAACGCTTATCGCAATCCGGACCAAATGCCCGACGGCGCGGTGCTTGTGGTGGGTGCCGGCTCGTCAGGCGGGCAGATCGCCGACGAACTTTTACGCGCAGGTCGCTCGGTGCACCTGTCGGTTGGTCCCCACGATCGCCCGCCACGCAGCTATCGCGGGCGCGATTATTGCTGGTGGCTGGGCGTGTTGGGCCTGTGGGACGTGCCCGCCAGCACGCCAGGGACCGAGCATGTGACCATATCCGTGAGCGGCGCGCATGGCGGGCACACGGTTGATTTTCGCGAATACGCTTCGCGCGGGATGACACTTGTGGGCATGGCCTCGCATTTTACCGAAGGCGTTATGCATTTCGCGCCGGATGTGGCGGAGAATGTGGCCCATGGCGATGCCAATTACCTATCAGTGCTGGACCAGGCCGACACCTATATCATCGATCACGGTCTTGATCTGCCACTCGAACCACAAGCACGCCAATTCGCCCCCGATCCGGATTGCGTGACCACGCCTCTTTTACAACTTGATTTGGCACAGGCCGGAATCACGTCGATCATCTGGGCCACAGGCTATGCGTTTGATTACAGCTGGCTGAAGGCTGATGTGTTTGATGACAAAGGAAAACCCCTGCATCAGCGTGGTGTGACCAGCGAACCCGGGCTTTATTTCCTGGGTCTGCCCTGGCAATCGCGACGCGGATCGGCGTTTATCTGGGGCGTGTGGCACGACGCCAGATATCTCGCCGATCAAATCGGCATTCAAAGCGCGTATCGCGATTATCACCGCACAGCACCCGCCCTTTTACCCCAACACACAGGTTGATCATGGCCCATACCCGCATTCGCAAATTCAACACCGCAGATACCTATCCGGAGCAAAACCTCGACAATGATCTGTGCCAAGCTGTCGTCACGCAAGGTGGCAAAACCGTATATCTGCGCGGGCAATGTCCGCAAAACCTGGATGATGCAAAAAACATCGAAAGCCACGACCCGGTCGAGCAGACCCACAAGGTGATGCAAAACATTGAACAATTGATCAACGAAGCCGGCGGTGAAATGGCGCATTTGGTCAAGGTCGTGGTCTATATCACTGATGTGCGCCACCGCGAGGCGGTCTATCGCACCATGGGTGGTTACATCAAAGGCGTTTTTCCTGTCTCGACGGGGCTGGTGGTGCAGGCTTTGGCGCGCCCGGATTGGTTGGTGGAAATCGACGCCACTGCGGTTATTCCAGCATGACATTTTCGCTGGTGGCGCGCTGCGCTGAAACAGGCATGTTTGGTGTCGCAATCTCGTCTTCTTCCCCTGCGGTTGCCGCACGCTGTTCTTACACGCGGGCCGGGGTTGGCGCCGTGGCAAGCCAAAACATCACTGACCCGACATTGGGGCCTTTGGTTTTGGATTTGATGAAATCCGGTCTTTCTGCCGAGGCCGCCATTGCCTCGATGCGTACCCAAGCCCGTTTCATCGACTATCGGCAGGTGTTGGCGATTGATGAAACGGGCAAAACCGCGCTCCATTCCGGCCCCAATGCCCTTGGCATCTGGACAGACGCCAGCGGGCAAGATTGCGTTTCCGCGGGCAACCTTTTGGCCAATGATGCCGTGCCGGGTGCGATCGTTGATGGGTTTCAGACGGC
Source organism: Sedimentitalea sp. (assembly GCA_045105075.1). GTDB lineage: Bacteria > Pseudomonadota > Alphaproteobacteria > Rhodobacterales > Rhodobacteraceae > JBGCDD01. The sequence continues at coordinate 13,777 of JBGCDD010000079.1, forward strand.
AACAGGTCATCTGGGCGACCGCCTGATCGCAGCATTGCGCGCCGGTTTGGCCGCAGGCGGCGAGGCGGGCCCCGTTCATTCCGCAGGCCTGCAGATCTGCGATACGGTGAGCTGGCCAGTGGCCGATCTCAGATGCGACTGGAGCGAAGCCTGCCCGATCGAGGCAATCGCAACCGCTTGGGACGTCTACAAACCCCAGCTGACCGCCTATGTTCAACGTGCCCTCGACCCGCGCGAGGCGCCGTCTTATGGGGTGCCCGGCGACGAGTGAGGGTTTTTGCGAAAAACCCGCGATGTTGAACAGTTCGCCAAAGGCATCAAAGATATCCGGCCGAACGAAAGCTCAACTCACGTGATTTCCCAATGATCAAATGATCATGCAGCGTTAATCCAAGCGCCACACATGCTGCTTGGATTTGGGCCGTCATATCCAAATCAGACTGGGATGGCGTTGGATCCCCCGATGGATGATTGTGCACCAGAATAAGCGCAGATGCGTTCAATTCCAGCGCGCGTTTCGCCACTTCGCGGGGGTAGACCGGCACATGATCAACGGTTCCACGCGCTTGTTCTTCGTCGGCAATCAGCGTGTTTTTGCGATCAAGGTAAAGCACGCGGAAATGTTCCGTTTCGCGATGCGCCATGGTCGTGTGGCAATAGTCCAAAATCGCGTCCCAACTGGAGATCACCGAGCGTTGCATCACCTTGGATCGCGCCATGCGATGCGCCGCGGCTTCGATCACCTTGAGATCTGTGATCACTGCCGTTCCGATGCCAACAACTGCGCCCAATCGCTCTGCCGGCGCTGTCAGGACGCGGTTGAAATCACCAAATTGGTCAAGCAGTTCCCGAGCAAGCGGTTTTACGTCTTTGCGCGGGATCGAGCGGAACAGAACCAGTTCCAGCAGTTCGTAGTCGGGCACTGCACCTGAGCCGCCTGTCATAAACCGTTCGCGCAGTCGCGTGCGATGATCCGAAATATACGATGGCAACTTGCTTTTCGCCATGGCTGGCTTCGCAACGTTATCGACGCCAAAGAGGTTCGGCGCGGCAGCCTCGTGGAAAGAAGGATCATGTGTCATGCAACAAGGATGCGCGTCGCAGGTAAACAAATCTTTAATTCATAGGCGCGCGCAGTCTCCGCGCACGCCTTTTGCCTAGCCCTTCATCGAATCCCAAAACGATTTGACGGACGAAAAGAACGTCTTGGACTCCGGGTTGTTGTCCTCGCTCATGTCCTCAAATTCGCGCAGGATTTCCTTTTGGCGGGAGGTCAGATTAACCGGAGTTTCAACGGCCAATTCAATAAACATGTCGCCGACGCTGCCACCGCGCAAGGCCGGCATACCCTTGCCCCGCAACCGCATTTGACGCCCCGATTGGCTGCCAGCCGGGATCTGCACACGCCCGCGCCCACCATCAATTGTCGGCACCTCTATCGCACCGCCCAAAGCCGCATTCGCCATGCTAACAGGCACGCGACAATAAAGATTGTCGCTGTCACGTTCAAATAAATCGTGCTGCGTGACCTCTACAAAAATATAGAGATCACCCGGCGGACCACCGCGCATGCCCGCCTCGCCTTCGCCTGCCAAACGGATCCGGGTGCCGGTTTCGACTCCAGCAGGGATGTTGACGTTCAGTGCCCGGTCTTTTTCGACCCGCCCTGCCCCGCCGCAAGACTTGCAAGGATTCTTGATGATTTGCCCCATGCCTGAACAGGTTGGGCAGGTGCGCTCAACGGTGAAAAACCCTTGCTGCGCGCGGACTTTTCCCATGCCGGAACAGGTGGGGCACGTTGTCGGCTCGGCGCCGCCTTCGGCGCCTGACCCTTCGCAAGACCCACAGCCAACAGCCGTCGGAACGTTGATGGTTTTTTGCAAACCGGAATAGGCTTCGTCTAGCGAAACGCGCAGATTGTAGCGCAAGTCCGAGCCACGAGCGGCGCGTCGTCCGCCGCCACCGCCACGCTGCCCGCCCATAAAGTCGCCGAACAAATCATCGAACACGTCCGAAAACGCTGATGAAAAGTCGCCGCCGCCGAAGCCTTGCCCCGGACGCTGACCGCCGCCGCCACCCATACCACCTTCAAAAGCGGCGTGGCCGAAGCGATCGTAGGCTGCTTTTTTCTCGGCGTCTTTCAGTATTTCGTAAGCCTCGTTGGCTTCTTTGAACTGAGCTTCGGCCTGCGGGTTGTCGGAATTGCGGTCTGGGTGCAATTCCTTGGCTTTGGTGCGATAGCCTTTTTTGATTTCGTCCGCAGATGCGCCTTTGGACACGCCAAGTACGTCATAGAAGTCGCGTTTTGACATCTGTCTGTCCTTTCTCCCGAAACGCAGAAGGCCGACCCGGTGTCCGGATCGGCCCAATTTGGTTCCGGATCATGCCTCAGGCACGCTTGTCGTCGTCCAGATCTTCGAAATCAGCGTCGACTATATCATCGTCGCCAGCCATATCAGCCTCTTTCGGGCCATCATCGCCTTCATCCATGCTGGATTTATAGATGGCTTCACCCAATTTCATCGCCGCTTCGGTGACGTTCTGGATGCCCGATTTAATCTTCTCGGCATTGTCGGTTTCCAGCTCATCTTTCAGCGCTGCGATGGCCAATTCGATGGCTTCGATTGTGGTCGGATCCACCTTGTCCGCATGCTCTTCCATGGACTTTTCGGTCGCATGGACGAGGCTTTCGGCCTGGTTTTTCGCCTCGATCAGCTCACGGCGCTCTTTGTCCGCCTCGGCATTGTCCTCGGCATCCTTGACCATTTTATCGATGTCGTCATCGGACAAGCCACCCGACGCATGGATCGTGATTTTCTGTTCCTTACCAGTACCTTTGTCCATCGCACCAACCGCCACGATACCGTTGGCATCAATGTCAAACGTCACTTCGATCTGCGGAAGGCCGCGCGGCGCCGGCGGAATACTCTCGAGGTTAAATTGCCCAAGAATCTTGTTGTCCGAGGCCATCTCACGCTCGCCCTGGAACACCCGAAT
>JBGCDD010000080.1:0-13392 GCA_045105075.1 Sedimentitalea sp.
TTCGCCAACCCGCGCCATCACCATCTGGCCGCCTTTGTCGTTGGGATAAAACTGATCATCCCATGTGGAATAAAGCGAGTTGGTCCAATAGACCCGTTTGCCATCGCGGCTGATTTCCACCATCTGCGGACCATAGGCAAATTCCTTGCCATTGGCGTGCTTGTGTTTGGCCACTATGCCGCCCAGTTCGACCTTGCCGGCCAGCACCGGGTTCATTGGATCGCTGACGTCGTACTGATGCATTTCGCCCAGCCCCCAACACGCCACATAGAGGTATTTGTCATCGAGAATGAGGTCGATATCGGTGACCAGCGGCGGCACTGCCCCAAAGCCTTTCAGCAGCTCGGGCAGATCATCGGCGTCCGCGGGCACGGGATCAATTGTGATGGTCTTTTTGGCCTGCCAGACGCCATCATCATCGCGCCACCATGTGAAAATTGAGCCTTGCAGGTTGGTGGTGTCGACCACAACGCCGCAGAACCCATAGGATTTCTTGGGGTCATGGGCGGGGCGAATCTCCAGCGCCATTTGATGGTTCGCGCCCAGATCAATGGTCTGGATGTTCTTGCGCGCGCGCAGATCCCAAAAGTGGATCGAGTGGCCGTATTTGTTGCTCAGCAGGTCTTCGGCGACGATGCCGCCCTCGAACTGTGGCGGCAGGCCCCATTCAGAGCTGACCATGTAATCCTGCGGCAGGTTCCACCAGAAATCATAGTGCTTGTCCTGCGCGCCACGGTCCATCTCGTATTGGCCAATGATCTCAAAGGTTTCGCAATCCATGATGAAGATACCGGGAGGTCCGTCGGTGCCATCCTTGCCGCCGCCGCCCAACGTCGAGACATAAATGCCTTCAGGGCCGCAATGAATGGTGTGCGGGCGCGAATAGCCGGTTTTGGCAAACACTTCCTCGGGCTCGATGGTTTTGTGGATCTTGGCGTTCAGCGGATCTTTGACATCGATCACATAAATCCGCGACGACCGGATCCCGGGCACGATCAGATAGCGGCGCTCCAGAAAGGCGTGACCCGACAGCGGCGACAGCGACGACGAACAGGCGTTCCAGCCGAAGTGGTGAAACTCATCGCCCAGATTGGGCATGATCACCTGATGCACGATCTGCCCATAGGTGTCTGAGCTTTCCTTCAGGTCCACCACAGCGATGCCATCTGGTTTACTGCCATCGGGGCTTAGCATGACCGTAAAACCGTAGTTTTCAACCGGGGCCTGCATGGCCAATTTGGCAGTTGCGTGGAACGTTGGATCGGGTCGCAAGGTCATGTTGTTTCCTCCCAGAAATTAAGCCCCGTATTCGAGGTCATGTTACGTGACAATGAAAGCAGCGAAATACTCAATTCTGTCAAGCATAAGGTCGACAGTGATGGTTTATTCCGCGCACTCCAATACATCCTAAAGTGGCAGTTTTGGGCTTGTCCGCGAAACGGAAATCCTGACCCGCGCCCATTTAGTACGAGCCCCTGTAATCGGCTGGTTAGATCAGGTTTTTGCGGATCGCGATGATGGCGGCGTGATGACGGTTGGCGGCGGCCAATTTGGTGATGGCTTTATTGATGTGGTAGTTAACCGTCGCAGATGACAACGCGATGATATCGCCAACTTCGTCACTGGTTTTGCCCTCGGCGGTCCATTTAAGACACTCCAGTTCACGGGCGGACAGGTCGGGCAAAGTGTCTGTTCCATCGGCCTCGGCGCACAGGATCATGGCACGGTCATGGGCCTGCATCGCGGTGATCAGAATGTCGTTACCCTGCGCACGTACCGCATCGACCAGGTCGCTGTCATGGGATGAGACAATGGAAAACACGCCCATATCGTCCTTTGGTCCACGCACGGGAATCGAATAGCCAGATGAAATGCGAAAAGCGCGCGCCTCGTAGAACACCCGCCTTTGGATCTTGCGATAGGGGCTGAGAAAGGATTTTTGGTCCCAGAAAAAAGGCAACCGCGACGCATTGGATTTGACGATAACGGGATCGTAGTGCTTGTAGCATTTGCGCATGTAGCGTTCGCACCAATTGTCTTCGTAATTGGTCAGAAACACTTCATCTTCGCGCTTGCTGCCCTGCACCAACAGATACGAGAAATAGGGCAGGCCCAAGCCACTGCAAAAACGCTGCATCGCCCCGCTGAGATCCTCGAGCGAATGACACTCGGCGAACCTTTGATCTTCGATCTGCATGTGTCTTTCCACCCCAGTTGCAGCGCCGCGCCCCGATACTAACAGATTTGCTAGTAGACAGAGAAAAGTCCAGCGTGGCCTACTACCGGTCAGTTTTGAAACCACACAGAGGCTATATCATGCACAAAAAAGTCCTTGGAGCGAGCCTGAGCGCCGCTTTGTTGTTTGGCCCCCTAGGCGCCTGGGCCGATGTGGTCAAAATCGGTGTGTTGGCGCCGCTCACCGGGCCTTCGGCTGCCGACGGGCAGGAATTCGTCAATGGCGTGGAATGGGCCGTAGAAGAGGCAAACGCCAAGGGCGGTGTCGCTGGGTACACGTTTGAAGTGGTTGTGGCCGATGTGAAAGACTCCTCGGCGGCCAATGTGTCGTCCGGTGCGGAACGGCTGTTGGGCACGGATGGGGTCGAGGTGATTATGACCGGCTATGCGTCGCTGTCGATGTTCGAGGTCGATCTGATGGCCGAAGCAGGCATGCCCTACATCGCCGCAGGTCCTTCGCCTTCGTTCGCCGCAATCACCACGCAAGACATTGATTACTATTGGTGCTGCTGGTCGTTCACCGCGTCGTTCAAGGGCTATGAAACCGATGTGCGCCCGGCCGTCGAAGCCCTGGCCGAGCGCGGTGAAATCACGCTGCGGGACAAATCGGTGGCGATCATTTCGTCGGACAACGCCTATTCCAAGACCATTTCGGAAGGCATGAAAGTGTCGTTCTCGGAAGGCGGTTGGAACATCGTCGTCGATGAGCTGGTGCCGTTTGGCGAAGTAGGCGACTGGCGCGCCATCCTGGCCAAAGTCAAGGACACCAATCCCGATCTGGTGATCAACACCGACTATCTACCGGGCAATTCCGCGTTGTTTTTGAATCAATTCGTTGAGACCCCAACCGATTCCCTGGTGTTTTTGCAATACGCGCCGTCTGTGCCCGAATTCGTCAAGCTGACCGGCGAAAACTCAACCGGTGTGCTTTACAACCTGATCAACGCCCCGCTCGACAGTGACAGCTGGCCGCGTGGCCAACAGCTGATGCGCGCGTACGAGGCGAAATTCGGTGTGTCTTCGGGGGCTTACGGGGTTGGCCTGTATGAAATGGCGAATTTCTATTTCGAGGCCCTGGCCGAGGTTGGTGATCCGACCAAGCGCGAAGAGGTGGCCGCCGCGATTGGCCAGATCAAGCGTGATACTGTCGCCGGCCCGCTGGAGTTCGATCCGGCCACCCATGTGGCGCTGCAAAGCAACGATCACATTCCGGTGTCGTTCTGGCAAATTCAGGACGGCAAACGCATTCTGATCGAGCCGGACAAGTACAAGAACGGCAGCTTTCAGCTTCCGCCCTGGATGTCGAAGTAACATGCACGCCGACCCGATCCTGGTGGTGTCTGACCTGTCCAAGAGCTTTGGCGCGATCAAGGCGGTGGACGGGGTCAGCTTTGACGTCGGGCGCGGCGAAATTCTGGGCATTGCCGGGCCAAACGGGTCCGGCAAGTCGACCTTGTTCAACGCGATCACCCGCTTGCCGTTTTCATCCAGCGATGGCGTGGTGATGTTCAATGGTCAGCCGATCCACAAGCTGGCCAATAACGAAATCGCCAAACGCGGTGTGGCGCGCACCTTCCAGCGCGAAAGCGTGTTTCCGAACCTGTCGGCCATCGACAACGTGCTGGTCACTGTGGAGCAAACCAAACGCGCGTCCAGCTTTGATCAAAGGGTGGCGCTGGCCGAGCAAGCGCTTGATATCGTGGGGTTTCCGGCCACATTACACAATTGGCGCGCCGGGCAACTGCCGGTGTTTCTGCGCAAACTGGTGATGATGGCGGGGGCCGTGGCGCTGGACCCTTTGGTGATGTTGCTTGATGAACCCGCGTCCTCGCTGACGATTGAAGAGATCGAACGTATGCGGCTTTTGATCGTCGAATTGCAGCGTCTTGGCACCACGATTTTGCTGGTCGAACATGTTTTGCCATTGCTGATGTCGGTATCCAACCGGCTTATGGTGTTGGATCAAGGCCGCGTGATCGCCATGGGCGAGCCAGGCGACGTGATCAAGGATCCGGCGGTGGTGCAAGCCTATCTGGGGGCCGCCGCATGAGCGCACCATTGCTTGAATTGCGCAGCCTTTCGGGGGGCTATGATCCGATCCAGATCTTTTCCGGCATCGATCTGACCCTTGCGCCGGGCGAGTCGATTGGATTTTTTGGCCCCAACGGGCATGGAAAATCGACCTTGATGAAAACCATCAGTGGAGTTTTGTCGCCTTGGTCGGGTGATGTGATGTTCCAAGGAGAACGTTTGAACCGGGAAGGCCAGCGGGGCAGCCGAAAGTGGCGCAATTTTAACTACGATGTGGTAACGCGCCGCCGGATGGACCCAAAACAAGTGGCGCGCGCCGGGCTGATCCATGTGCCCGAAGGCAGCCTGTTGTTCCCGGAAATGACGGTTGAAGAAACCATGGCCGTGGCGCCCGTTGCCTTGGGAAAACGCGCCAATACCAAATCACGGCTGGATCAGGTGCATGATCTTTTCCCACGCTTGCGCGAAAGATTGACCAGCAAGATCAGATACCTGTCGGGCGGTGAACGGCAGATGGTGGCGATTGCCTGTGGCCTGCTGGGCGATCCCAAACTGATGATTTTGGACGAACCCACACTGGGCCTGTCGCCCAAATTGCGCATCGAATTGTGCACGGCAATTGATGCGATCAAAGCCGACGGCGTGCCGCTTATTCTGATCGATCAGGACGTGGCGTTCCTGACCAAGTTGATCGACCGGCTTTACCTGTTTGATCATGGTCGCATCTCACGCGTGTTGGAAAAGGCCGAGATCCCCTCGCATGAACGCCTGATGGCCATGCTATTTGGCGAGGACGCCGCATGAGTTTTGAGAGTTTCCTGTTTGTGCTGACTGGCGGCGTGGTGCTGGGCGCGCTCTATGCGTTGATGGCGGCCGGGCTGGCCGTGGTCTGGACGACGCTGGGCATTTTCAACTTTTCGCACGGGGCTTTTGTGGCTTTGGGCGCCTATCTGGGCTGGACCGTGTCCAATTCCGACGCCTTGGGGTTGGGCCATATCGCCGGGCTAAGTGCGTCGCTGCTGGGCATGTTCGCGCTGGGTGTTGTGTTTCAGCAGATCTTTATTCGACCGTTTGAACGCAAGGATAACATTATCGCCGCCACCGTGATCACAACGCTGGCGGGCGCAACAATCCTGCAAAACGGCATGCTGTTGCTTTGGGGGCCGCGTTCAAAACAGATTTCGGCCTTTGGCGATGGCAGTGTCGCGCTGGGGCCGGTTGCGTTCTCGTGGAACGACATTGTGCTGATCGTGATGGTTGCGCTGATCCTGGGTGCGGTGGGCTGGTTTCTGGCGCGCACGCGCACCGGGCGTTCGATGCGCGCAGTGTCGCAAAACCGTCAGGCCGCCGAACTGATGGGGCTGGATGTGCCGATGCTCTATGCGCTGGCCTTCGGGCTGTCGGCGGCGATGGCCGGGGTTGCGGGGTACTTCGTCGGCTCGATCCGGTTTATCAACCCGAACATGGGGGCCGATCCGCTGATGAAGGCGTTGATCGTGGTGATTTTCGGCGGCATCGCCCGGTTCACCAGTCCGATCTATGCGGCGCTGATCGTTGGGTTGGTCGAGAGCTTTACCACCTTTTATCTCGGGCTTTATTGGGCGCCGGCGATGCTGTTCGCGATGATGATGATTGTGCTGACGATCAAGCCTTCAGGGCTGTTCGGCACTCACCAAAGAACGCTCTGACATGCGCTATGATCCGCCTTTTCATCGCACCAACGGGTTGATTCCGGCGATCGTCGTGGTGCTTGCGCTGGCGGTTTTGCCGTTTGTGTTTGACGGCACGTATCTGCGCCATCTGATCATCCTGTCCTTTGTGTTCGCCATCGTCGCCGCCAGTTGGGATCTGAGCTTCGGGTTCGGAGGCTTGTTGAATTTCGCCCACGTTGCGCTGTTTGCAGTCGGCATCTATGCCTATGGCATCCTTGCGAAAACCTATGGCGTGAACCCGTGGCTGGCGATTCTGTTGGCGGGTCCGATCGCGATGGTCTTTGCCTCGGTGATGGTGCTGCCGGTGCTGCGGCTGGATGGGATGTATGTTATTCTGGTGACCATCGCGTTCAGCCAAATCCTGTATCAGGTCGTGATTTCGCAATCGGGCATCACCGGCGGCACGTCAGGGATGGTGACGCTGCCGATGCTTCAGATCGATGGGTATCGCTTCGTTAAGGATGGCAAGATCGGGTACTATTACACCGCGTTGGTGCTGATGGTTTTGTGTGTGGCCGCGATCTATCTGGTGACGCGCAGCGCGTTGGGCCGATCGATCGTCGCCCTGCGGGACAACAAATACTACGCCATGTCGCGCGGTGTTTCGGAATGGAAAACCCGGCTGGCCACATTGACGGTCAGCGCGTTTTTCGTGGGCATCGCAGGTGGTTTCTATGGATCATATGTGCGCGTCGCCTCGCCCGATATTTTTGGCATCGGGTCGCTGACACTGATCCTGTCGATCCTGTTGGTCGGCGGACTTGGCACGCTTTGGGGTCCGGTGATCGCCGCCTTTGTGGTGACCTTGCTGTCGGAAAGCCTGGCCTGGATGGGAGCCTGGCGCGACATTGTGATTGCTGTCATGATCGTTGCGGTGATGGTGTTTTACCCCGGCGGCTTATGGGGCGTGATCCAGGAATTGCGCGAGGGCGTGCAAAACCTGCGCACCGGCATGATGGCGCGGTTACGCCGCACCTCGGAAAAGGCCGCGCGCGAGGCTCGGCTGGGCGTGCGCGAAGACATCATCCAGACCCGTTACGGCAAGATCGCCGTGGCTGATACCGGCGCAAATGACGGACAAAGCGGTCCGCCATTGCTGCTGCTGCACGGTAATTCCGCCTGCAAAGAAGCGTTCGAGCATCAGTTTGCCCATTTTCGCGACCGTCACCGTGTGATCGCCTTTGATCTGCCGGGCCATGGCGCGTCCGACAATGGCGATCCGGAAACCACCTACAACGTGATCGCCTATGCCAACATCGCCGAAGAGATCCTGCAAGCGCGCGGCATCGAACGCCCGCTCGTGTTGGGCTGGTCATTGGGCGGATACAACGCATTGGAACTGACCGCGCGTGCGCCTGAAAACTACAGCGGACTGGTCATCACCGGCACTTCGCCGTTGAATGTGGCGCCGGATGACTTTGCCAAGGGGCACGATGCAAAATCGCATCTGATTCTGGCAGGCAAACAGTATTTAACGTCGGCCGAGTCCAATACATTCGCCAGCCATGCCACTGTGCCCAAGTCCGACAAAAGCGTCTTTTTGCATCGCAATTTGCGCCGCACGGATGGGCGCGCCCGGTATTACATGATCACCAAGCTCAGCGTTGTGGATTGGCCGCGCCAGATGCGCATGCTGCGCGATGGCAAGATCCCGGTGGCGGTGATGAACGGGCATGATGATCCGTTTCTGAACCACGGCTATATCGCTGGACTACCCTATGGCAACATCTGGACCGGTCGGCCAAGTGACATCCAAGGCGGCAAACACGCGCCGTTTTTCAACGCGCCCGAAGCATTCAACAGCGAGCTTGCCCGGTTCATCGCCAGCCTGCGACTTGGGTCCAGTGAGACTTTGGTCGGGCCTTATGCTGATTGAAATCATTGACAGGTTTGGCGCACGGTCCATAATCGGCTGTGTTTGGCCCGGGCGTCGATATGTCGAACCCGGGCCGTAATGCAGCCACCAAAAGGCTGCACCTTGGGAGGGAATCAATGAAACATTTCGTCGCCGCTTTTGCGGTTACAGTCGGTTTTTCCGCAAGCAGTCTGGCCGCGCAGGATTTCGATCTGCCGCGTCAGCTGTCCTGGACGGCTTATGGCACGGGTTCGGCCGGATACAACCAATCGGTCGCCATCGGCTCTGCTTTGCAAGATGCCGCCGGGATCAATCTGCGGGTTTTGCCGGGCAAGAATGACGTTTCGCGCACCGAACCGCTTCGTCAGGGCCGCGTGCAGTTTTCGGCCACCGGCGTCGGCGGCAGCTTTATGGCGCAAGAGGGCGTGTTTGATTTTGGCGCGCCCAACTGGGGTCCCCAGCCGATCCGCGTTCTGATGGCCAACAATGGTGGCGCGATCAATCTGGCCGTGGGTGTGGCCGGCGATCTGGACATCAAAACCTACGCTGATCTCAAAGGCAAACGCGTGGCTTACGTTGTTGGCGCGCCTGCGTTGAACGTGAACACGCAGGCCTATCTGGCCTATGGCGGGCTGACCTGGGACGATGTTGAGCGTGTCGATTTTGGCGGATTTGGCGCCAGCTGGAAGGGTTTGATCGAAGGCCAGGTTGATGCAGCTTTTGCCTCGACCAATTCGGGACGCGCTTACGAGGCGGCAGCCGGTCCGCGCGGGCTGTTCTGGCCTCCTATCGATCCGGCCAACACCGAAGGCGTTGCAGCGATGCGCTCGATTGCGCCGTTCTTCCTGACCAACACCGCCAAAGTCGGCGCCAATATCGACGGCACGCCCGAGGGCTATAAAGGGGCCGGTTACCCCTATCCGGTGCTTACTGCGATGGAGGCGACCGAGGCCGATTTGGTTTACAACATGACCAAAGCGATGGTGACATTGTTCCCGAACTACGACGGCAATGCGCCGGGCATCGGTGGCTGGGCGCTGGACAAGCAAAAGATGGAATGGGTTGTGCCCTACCACGAAGGCGCCATCCGCTTTTACAAAGAAGCCGGTGTCTGGACCGACGCAGCTCAGGCTCACAATGACAATCTGATTGAACGTCAGAACGTACTTTCGGCGGCCTGGACAGCGCTTGAGGCGCAAAGCCCCGCAGATTGGGAAGCGGCCTGGTCCGAAGCCCGTCGCAAGGCGTTGTCGGATGGCGGTTTCGAAATCGTCTTTTGATCTTTGACTGACACGGCGCGCGGGCAGGCTTGATTTGCCCGCGCGCATCCTTTGACAAATGAACAGGTGTGCCCATGGCGTCGTCGGATGCAAACCCACCCGAGGGCGGTGCGATAGACGGCTCCTCCCCGGTTGAAAACATCTCGGGCGCGGCGCGCTGGGTTGTGATCATCGGCACGCTTGCCTCGCTGGTTTTGGTCATCAACCAGCTGTTCAATCTCCAGGCCTTTGGCATCGTCCTGATCGACGGGCGCTATTTGTACCTGTTGGGCGGGTTGTTTCTGGCGCTGAGCTTTTTGATCTTCCAGATGCGCGGCGGCAAAGGCGGTGTTCCGTCTTTGCTGGACTGGGCGTTGGCTGTCGTGGCGTTGGCGTGCACTGGCTATCTGGCGCAGACCGCGCAACAAAACCTGTCACAAGGGTGGGAATATGCGCCGCCCGAATTGGCGCAATGGGTGTCGGTTGTCTTTTTCTTTCTGATCCTTGAGGCGACGCGGCGGGCCGGTGGGTTGATCCTGTTTTGCATCGTTACCCTGTTTGCTTTCTATCCGACCTTTGCCGGCCATGTGCCCGACCCGTTTTCCGGGTTTCAAAGCACGTTTTTGCAGACCGTCCCCTATCACATTTACTCCGCCGAAAGCTCATTTGGCATTCCGATGAAGGCGTTCGGCGGCGTTGTGATCGGCTTTATCCTGTTTGGCGCCGTGTTGCAGCGCACCGGTGGCGGCCAGTTCTTTAACGATCTGGCGCTGGGCCTTGTGGGCGGGTATCGCGGCGGTGCGGCCAAGGTTTCAATCTTTGCCAGCGGATTCATGGGCTCGATGTCGGGCAGCGTGATTTCAAACGTTTTAACCACAGGTGCGGTGTCGATTCCGGCCATGCGCAAGACCGGATTCAGTGCGAAAACCGCTGCTGCCACCGAGGCATGTGCCTCAACGGGCGGCGTGCTGATGCCGCCGATCATGGGCGCCACTGCCTTTGTGATGGCGTCGTTTCTGTCGCGTCCCTACGTGGAAATTGCGCTGGCCGCTGCCATTCCCAGCATCCTGTTTTACTGGGGGTTGTTCACCCAGATCGATGCCTATTCCGCCCGCCGAGGCCTGCGCGGATTACCCAAACCCGACCTGCCGGTGCTGCGCCGCGTGATGGCCGAGGGCTGGCCTTATATCTTTGTGTTTGGGCTATTGTTGTTCATGATGATCGGCCTGCGCCGCGAAACCTCGGCACCGTTTTACGCCACCGCGCTGTTGTTGGTGGTAAACCAGTTCCGCGCGTCCCATCGGCTCAATCTGCAACGTCTTAGCAATATGGTCGTGGGCGTTGGCATGGGGCTGGCGGAACTGACCGCCATCCTGCTGGGTGTCGGGTTGATCGTGGGATCGTTTTCAGCCACCGGGCTGGCCGGCACCTTGGTCAATGAATTGGTCTTCCTGGCCGGTGACAACACGCTTGTGTTGCTGTTGATGGGCGCTGTGACAGCGTTTATCTTTGGCATGGGGATGACGGTCACAGCCTGTTACATTTTCCTTGCAGTGGTGCTGGCCCCCGCGCTTGAGGCTGGCGGTTTGAACCAATTGGCGGTGCATCTGTTCATTCTTTATTGGGGTATGGTCAGCTATATTACACCGCCCGTTGCGCTGGGTGCGTTTGCCGCCTCGACCATGGCAGGGTCGAACCCGATCACCACCGGGTTCGAGGCAATGCGGCTGGGTGGCGTGATCTATATCGCGCCGTTTTTCTTCGTGCTGAACCCGGCGTTGATCGGGCAAGCACCAGCTTGGGAAGTGGCGGTCGCGCTCAGTTGTGCGTTGTTGGGCGTGGCAATGATTTCGGCCGCACTTCAGGGCTATGTCAGCCTGGTTGGCCCGCTTGAGGGTGCTCTGGCGATACCGATGCGGGTGTTGGTGTTTTTCGGCGGTGTGCTGATCGCAAAACCCCACACCGCATTGATCGATATGGGTTACGCCACATCCTTGTTGATCGGATTGGCCTTGTGTGCGTTGCCTTTGCTGGCCGCCTGGCGCGCGCGACCGCAAGCGATGGCCTAAGGGTCGTCGCGAAAAAACGGGATCAAAAACACCAAACAGGCCAGCAGAAAAAACACAGAACCAAACATCGCCCAGAATTGGCCGATACTGGCAATGCAAAATCCAATCGCCGAGACGATAAACAATACCCAGCCCAGAAGATTAACCTGCTTGTTGCTCATGTGTTCAAGTCTCTTCAAATGGCAATCCAATGAGGATCCGATAATACACCCAAAGACAATATCTTAGCCGGTCGAGCCGCATCAAGCCCCCTCCTGGTCATTCACAAAACGGGTCTGTTTGTCGAACTGTATTCATCTGACATCCAAGCCAGCGAAACTCGCTTTGAATCGGCTCTACGTGTTTGATGGCCTCAATGGTCTAGAGTGAACTCACGAAAACTCTCTCCATTTGACTACAATCTGCGCAATTTGTCGCGCTTTGTACCGAGGGGGCCAGGCCTGCGGCTCGCCTTTACGAAAGCGGCGCAAGAGCCCGGGGCTGTTTGCCAACCCTAATCTGGCTGGGCTCATCCTGCACATTGAGAGTGTCCAAGACGGTTAATGCGTATTGGACAAATCCCAAAACAAGCCAGCCATCAAGCCCAATGCATCACGCCCTAATGACAACAATGCATGTTCGTTTGGCGCATGCTGCGCACACGCACGATAGGAATGGGGCACCCAAACGGTCGGCAGCCCCAGAATATCACTGAAACATTGATTGGGCAGCGAGCCCGCCAAATTGGGCAAAACATGGGGGGACTGACCGCTTGTCTGCCGCAGCGAATCGCACACAAAACGCACCCAAGAGTTGTCAGGATCCAGCCGGGTTGCAGGAAAATACCCTCCCGAATCAGAGATCTGCACACTTTCAAACCCGTTGGCATCCAAATGACGGCGCAACGAAGGGATCACCGCAGATGGATCCGTGCCAACAACGAAACGCAGCTGACAACTGGCCCGCGCCGTTCCAGAAATGGCATTTTGGGGCGCGTCCGGAACGCCGCTGGTCATGGCCAGGATTGCAAAGGAATTCCAACCAAACACGCGTTCAGCCGGTGTCAGATCAACCTCACCCCAGTCTTCGTCAATTTGTGGACCGTCGCCGTTTACGATTGGTAGATCAGCCAAAGCCGCACGAATATCAGGCGTCAGACTGGTCGGGCGCCAGTCAGGAATCGCAAGCTGCCCTCGCGCGTCGGTCAAACTGGCCAAGGCGTGCGCCAAGATAATTGCTGGATCCGCCAGTAAGCCGCCCCAATTGCCCGAGTGATGCGCTCCGTCACGAAGATTGACCGACAGATCAAAACCGAGCCCGCCGCGCGCACCCAAAAACACGGTCGGCGTGTCGACTTGCAATCTTGGCCCATCCGACGCGATCAAAACATCAGCCGCCAGCGTTTCACGATGCGCTTGGCAAAATGTTTCCAGTCCCGGCGAGCCTGTCTCTTCGCTCATCTCCAGCAGGATTTTGACGTTGAACCCAAGCGCGCCGCGCTCCGCCAGCACCACCTCTAGCGCAAGAATATTGATCAAGTGTTGCGATTTGTTGTCAGCCGTGCCGCGCCCATAAAGCCGATCTCCTTTGACGCAAAGACTAAATGGATTAAGCCCTTGATCCCATTGATCATCTTGCCCAAAAACGACATCACCGTGACCGTAGATCAAAACGGTTGGAAACCGACTTGATTCATGGCGTGTCCCGATCAGGAAGGGCCCACCACCCGGGTCATCATTGGGTAAAATTTCGCATGCAAAACCCAGCTTATCGAGGCGGGGCTTCATGTGATCCGCAAGGTAGCCTTGCAGATCCGCACCCGCCCGCTGGCTTTCGCTGCGCACTGCCACCAGCTCGCTCAAAGCGCTTGTGTAAACCCCTCTGTCCGCAAGATTTTGCGCAGCAGCAACAACCTTAGCACGATCAGAATTCTGCAACGTCATCCCTTTCCCCCTTCAAGCAGCTGCTTTTGGACATAGACCATCCCGCGTCCGTGAAACACCCTGCCTGTTGCTGGCACCAAGACAATCCAGTATGCGATAATCGGAATTCGTGGCGTTCTGGACACCAGCCAGTGCCGCAGCAGCACACAAACTCAAGGGGAACTTATTAATGACGAATGTAGTAATAGCGTCTGCGTGTCGGACGGGGGTTGGTAGTTTTGGGGGTTCGTTTTCTGGGACGCCTGCGCATGATTTGGGGTCTGCGGTTTTGTCTGGCGTTGTTGCACGCGCTGGGGTTGAGCCTGGTGA
>JBGCDD010000081.1:0-3343 GCA_045105075.1 Sedimentitalea sp.
AATGGTCACATCCAGCGCGGTTGTCGGCTCGTCCGCGATCAGAACATCGGGTTTGTTGGCCAGCGCCATGGCGATCATCACACGTTGGCGTTGCCCGCCGGACAGCTGGTGCGGGTAGGCACCCAGACGGCTTTCGGCATCTACGATGCCCACTTTGTTCAACAGATCCAGCACTTCGTCGCGGCTGGCGTCAGTCTTGATCCAATTGCCCAGAACGCTTTTGGCCAGCACGCTCAGCGCGCCAAGGACCAATGAAACCGCCACCGACCACGCCAAGGCACGCAATATGGCGAACAGGAACGGGCCGGTGAAGTAGGATGCGAAATAGCCGAAACTCGGCGCATCCGGTGCTGTGGCGATGAACGCCAGATAGGCAAAGACAAAGCCCAGAAAACACGACAGGCCAATGAACAGCGTCATTGGTTGCAGCGCAGTCAACCGCTCTGCATAGCGTTTCCAGCGCGAGCGTGGCGGGATGGCGCGGTGCAACGCGATGCTTTCGGCCAACTGCCGTTCAATCGTGTGCAGCGGGTTGAGCGATGTCATCGGCTCTTGGAAGATAAAGCTGATGTCGTTGCCGCGCACCTTGCGCAACAGCGCCTCGTCCGCGCCGATCATCTGTTGGCCTTCATAGGTGACCGAGCCCGACACCTCTGCGCTGTCGCCCAGCAGTGATACGGTGGACAGGGCCGACACCGATTTGCCCGACCCGCTTTCGCCGACCAGCGCCACGGTCTCGCCGCGCTCAACGTGAAAACTTACGCCTTTGACGGCGTGGGACAGGGTGCCGTCCTGACGAAAACTGACGTTCAGGTCTTTGACTTCAAGCAGGCTCAAGAGAACGTCTTTCGTGGGTCAAAGGCATCGCGGATGCCCTCGAAAATGAACACCAATAGCGACAGCATCACGGCAAACACCGTGAACGCCGTAAAGGCCAGCCAAGGCGCTTGCAGGTTCTGTTTGGCTTGCAAGGTCAGCTCGCCCAGGGACGGGGCCGAGGACGGCAGGCCAAAGCCCAGAAAGTCGAGGATCGCAAGCGTGCTGATCGTGCCTGTGATGATAAACGGCAGCATGGTCAGCGTGGCCACCATCGCATTGGGCAGCATGTGACGGAACATGATGGTGCTGTTGCTGACCCCCAGCGCACGCGCGGCGCGCACGTATTCCAAATTCCGCGCCCGCAGGAATTCGGCCCGCACCACCCCCACCAAAGAGGTCCAGCTGAACAGCACCAGAAGGATGACCAACAGCCAGAAACTTCGCCCCAGAATGGCGAACATGATGATGATCACGTAAAGCGACGGGGTGGAGGACCATATCTCGATCACACGTTGGAAAATGAGGTCGATCCAGCCGCCAAAGAACCCCTGCACAGCACCTGCCAGCACGCCGATGATCGAGGCAAGGCCTGTCACGATCAGGGTAAAGATAATCGACAACCGGAACCCGTGGATCACCCGCGCCATCACGTCCCGTTTGGGGTAATCCGTGCCCAGCCAGTTTTCCGAATTGGGCGGCAGCGGCGCCGCACCCGGACGGTCCACGGCGGTGTCGAACGAATAGGGGATGATCGGCCAGATGGCCCAGCCTTTCTCAATCGCCTCGCCGCCAATCATGCCGTCCTGCGCGTCCTCAAAGAACGCTTCGGGATCGTCAAAGCAATCCTCCAGACCACCCGTTTCGATCAGGCACAGCACTTCGGGGTCGCGGTATTGCGCCTCGGTTTGGAAATCGCCGCCGAAGGCCGTCTCGGGATAGAAGTTAAAGATCGGCGCGTAATAGTCGCCGCGGTAGTTCACGAGGATCGGCTTGTCGTTGGCCACAAATTCAGCCAGCAGCGAAATGCCGAACAGCACTGCGAAAATCCACAGTGACCAATAGGCGCGTTTGTTGCGTTTGAAATTGCGCCAGCGGCGTTGGTTCAGCGGCGACATCTCAAAGCGTTTCTTGTGCGGTGCGGCGGTGGTTTCCATTAGCCTTCCCTCCGCTCAAAATCGATGCGCGGGTCGACCAGCACATACATCAGATCAGACAGGATGCCGACCACCAGACCGATCAGGCCAAAGATGAACAGCGTGCCAAACACGATTGGGTAGTCCCGCGCCACGGCCGCCTCGAACCCCAACCGGCCAAGGCCATCAAGGCTAAAGATCGTCTCGATGATCAGCGAGCCACCAAAGAACACACCGATGAACACCGCAGGGAAACCGGCAATCACGATCAGCATCGCATTGCGGAACACATGACCATACAGCACACGGCGCTCGGACAGTCCTTTGGCCTTGGCGGTCATCACATAGTGTTTCTTGATCTCGGCCAGAAAGCTGTTTTTGGTCAGCAGGGGCAGCGTCGCAAAGGCGCTGATGGTCGAGGCCAGCACCGGCAGGGTAATGTGCCAGAAATAATCCGCCACTTTGCCCAAGGGGCTGAGCTGATCGAAGTTATCAGACGTCAGGCCGCGCAGCGGAAAAATCTGCCAGTAAGAACCGCCAGCGAACAGCACCAGCAGCAGGATCGCGAACAAGAACCCCGGGATCGCATAGGCCGCGATGATTGCGCCAGAGGTCCAGGTGTCAAAACGGCTGCCGTCCTTGACCGCCTTGCGGATGCCCAGCGGGATCGACACCAGATAAGCGATCAGCGTGGACCACAGGCCAAGGGTGATCGACACCGGCAGTTTCTCTTTGATGAGGTCAATCACCCCGATGGACCGGAAATAACTCTCGCCAAAATCGAAGCGCATGTAGTTCCAGATCATGTTGAGGAACCGTTCGACGGGTGGTTTGTCAAAGCCGAACTCTTTTTCAAGCTCGGCGATGAACTCGGGGGGCAGGCCACGGGCACCCACGTAACTTTCGGTCTGTGTGGTATCGGCTGCATTGCCCGCATCATTGCCGCCACCGGCGAACCCTTCAAACACATCCCCACCGCCCTGGATACGGGCAATGGCCTGTTCCACGGGGCCACCGGGCACGAACTGCGTCAACGCAAAGTTGACCAGCATGATGCCCAGCAAAGTCGGTATGATCAGCAGTAATCTGCGAAGGATATAAGCGCCCATGGCGGTGTGCTATCCCGTCCTAGCGCAAAGCGCCAGCGGCCTTGAGCGCCGCCTCTTTTTCGGGATTGTGCCACCACCAGTCAAGATACCCCAACCCAAAGGCGGGCTGTTCGGCAGGATGCTCGAACATATCGTAATAGGCGGTCCAGAACACGTCGTTATACCACACAGGGATCATAAAGAATTCGTGGCGCAAAGCGCGGTCAAGCGCCATCAAAGTCACGTCGGTTTCTTCCTTGGTCTCTACGCGCTGCGAGGCCTCGATGATGGCGTCAACCATTG
>JBGCDD010000082.1:0-3449 GCA_045105075.1 Sedimentitalea sp.
GTCGCGCTTCAGCGCCGCCATCAGTCGGCCTTGATGCTGTGCCTGGCTGATCCCTTTGGCGGTCAAAGGCGAGTTCAGGCGGCCTTGCATCCGATGCGAGGCGTTCCATTCGGTTTCTCCGTGGCGGAGCACAAAAATTTCGGGGTAACGCAGCGCTTCGATCGTCATCACCATTCAATACGTTTGTTTGGTGGGTGATAAGAGATTTGAACTCCTGACATCTTCGATGTGAACGAAGCGCTCTACCACTGAGCTAATCACCCTCTGCGAGGTGATCTACCCTCACTCAGCGGCGTCTGCAACACCTTGATTGCCAAGTTTGGAGGCAGGTTTGGAAGTGGGCATTTTGCCGGGGTCGCGCAGCTTGACGCGCAGGACCGCCAGCTCCCCATTGGGTGTTTCTTTTTTGCGAACAATCTTGATTTTGCCCAAAGGTGCGGCCGCGATGTCCAGTCCTTCGTTGATGGCCCCGTGCAGCACGATCAGCATGGCGTCCACAGCATGGCGGGCCTCGCCCTTCTTCATGCCGCTTTCTTCCATGAACCGCTCGACCAAAGCCTTCTTGTTCAGCTCA
Source organism: Sedimentitalea sp. (assembly GCA_045105075.1). GTDB lineage: Bacteria > Pseudomonadota > Alphaproteobacteria > Rhodobacterales > Rhodobacteraceae > JBGCDD01. The sequence goes on from JBGCDD010000082.1 coordinate 575, forward strand.
TTTTCATCCGGAGACGAGGCGGAAACCACCCGCGCAGCCTTGGCCGCCGCGACCGGTTTGGTGATGGCCGCCTTGGTGCGCGAGCGTTTTGGCGCTGTCGCTTTGGCCGCCGCCGCGACCGGGCCGCTTGAGGCTTTCGCCGATTTTGCCGTTGCTTTTGAGGGGGCCGTGGCCTTGGCCGCTTTGCCCGTCGTGGTGGTTTTCTTCGTCGCCATGACCATGTGTTCCTTGCGCGTGGGTTACGTAAAACTAACCATTTCGACGTGAGATGGCCAGAATCATTGTTTCCCAATGGGAATTAATACGGTTTTAACGCAACAGACGTGAATAGAGCATCAACCCGAACCGCGTGAGGTCACGTTGCAGCGGGCTCCAGATCGCATTCCAGGCCAGCGGGTCCAGCCCGCAGCCCGCCCGGATCGCATCAAGGCTGCGCTGCCCATCTATGCCCGAGATCGGCTTGACGGCGGATTTGGCGATTGGCAGCACATGTTTCACGCCGTTCAATGTCGCGGTGATCTGGCCCTCGGCCGCGACTTTTGTGGCGAGGGCCTGGGCCGACATGCCTTTGAGATGCGGAATGTCTGTGCCAAGCCCCCCTGGCGCAGCCGGTTCTTCGGCCTGCGCGTGACGCGCATAGACCACATGCGTCTTGATCGTGCCGTCCAGCTTTTCAGCGAGCGCCATTTGCTGGGTGATCGGCATGTCTTCTGGCGGCTCAACAAACCGCGACAGGTCATAAAGCGGGGCCAGCGGCGTGGTCACATGGCCCAAACCGGCCTTGGTCAGGCTTTCGACCAGCTGGTCGATTGTGTAGGGCCGGTCTTGTGCGTGCAGCAGCAGGTCGTAGAAACCGGCGTCGCTGGCCTCGTGATCGACCAGATGCGGGTTGCGCTTGAACGGGTGCGTCTCGGGCAGCGCTTTGAAAATGCGCCTTGCCTCTTTTAGGTGAACTTTGGGCGGCAAGCCCTTGATAAGGCTTTGGAATGCCTCCTGCAAAGGGTAGACGCCTGAGCGCCCGTAAGGCGCGTAGACCATGCAACCCAGCCCGCCATCTGGGGCCAAAGCGGCGGCAAGCGCGTCGAAGCCAAGCTGTGGCTCGGGCAGATGATGCAGCACGCCGCAGCAATCAATATAGTCGAACGGGCCGTACTCAGCCGCGTCCAGCAGGCTGCCGGTCACATAGGTGATGCCGGTCAACCCGCGCGCCTTGGCGCGTTTTTCCGCGATTGCGCGGGAGGCTTTGGACAGGTCGATATAGGTGATCTCGTAAGGGCGCTTGGCGCTGGTCAGGACCTGCGCCAGCTGGATCAGCGCGTCGCCCGTGCCGCCGCCTGCCACCAGAATGCGGGTGCCCTTGGACCAGTCGCGCCTCCCGGCAAAGCAGAAATGGTCCAGCTCCAACGGGTGCGAGGGGGAGCCAGTGATCAGGCGTTTCTTCTCATCCCGAGGATCGCGCTCCGGGTAGGGAAACGCCTCGTATTGGGCTTTGACCTCACGCATCGGGGGGCATCGCGTCGTAATGGATCGGGTTTGCTTGCAAGCCCTCGGCCTGCGCTTGGGTCAGGTCGCCCATCGCGACCAACCGGGTGTGGATCGAAAACACCACGGCATTGCTGCTCGGCAATCGCAGGATGCATTGGCGTTCCGACCGGATGTAGCGCGCATCGTCATGATCGTCGCGCCGTTGATCCAGCGTGCGCGGCTGGTAGAGCGTCGGGTCGCGGTATTGCATCGCATTAGCGCGCCAGAGCGGCCGGTCGGGCTGCACCGCGTCAAACAGGCGCTGCACCCGTTTGGCCATGTCATCCGTGTAGCTGGCGACCGGCGCATGGATCGCAAGCAGCGGCTGGCCGAACTTTTGGGCCAAGGTCCAGCTGGCGGGGAAACACAGCAAGGCGGCGGTCAGGACATGTTCGGGGCCTTGCTTTTGCAAGATGCAGAAATCCTCGGTGACCAGATGGCACAGCGTCTCAAATGGCTTTGCCGGGTCAATTGTGACCGTTTCGCCATCGGGGCGGGTGCAGGTGGTTCCCTGTAGCGTGAACTCGGGCCTGTCGCTGAGATGGTTCAGGACCGTCTCTAGCAGCTCGGCGACTGCCGGGGCCGCTTCGGGCCCGCTTTGCAGCACGTCGTCGCGGTTGGCGCGCAGGATCCCGGCTCGCTCGGCCATTTGCGCGCTATAGGCGTCATCCACCGTGAGCCATTGCGCCGGATCAAGCGGCAAAACGCCGGGCATGCGGCGGGTTCGGGCCTCCATCCACGGGGCATCTGGCAGCGATTTTTGGCAGATTGCGGTCATTTCAGCCCTTTGCGACACGTATTTTGACGCGTTTTGCCTAGCATGGGCGCAGGCGGGCTTCCATCCTGAACCCACGGACAAGGGAGGCCCGACATGAACCAGCATTACCGCGACACCCGCAAAATCGACCCGACCAAGGGCGCCGTGCTGGATGATGGCACGCCCAATGATGGCGACCGGGTGCAAATCGGGCCGACTCGGCTGGCCTTTGCAGAGTGGGAAGAAGCCGGATTGATGATGCCAAATCTGGAGCGGATGCGCGACTATCGCTGGAAACGGCTGACCCAGCATGTGGTGGACCGCGATCTCGGCGGGCTGTTGATGTTTGACCCGCTCAACATCCGCTACGCCACCGACAGCACCAATATGCAGTTGTGGAACACCCACAACCCATTTCGCGCGATCCTGCTTTGCGCGGATGGCTATATGGTCATCTGGGACTACAAGATTTCGCCCTTCCTGTCAGAGTTCAACCCGCTGGTGCGCGAGCGCCGCTCAGGCGCGTCGATGTTCTACTTCTCCGCCGGCGACAAATCACCTGAGGCCGCGGCAAAGTTCACTGCCGAGATCGAG
>JBGCDD010000083.1:0-16332 GCA_045105075.1 Sedimentitalea sp.
GAAATGAACGCTCCAACCACGAACTTGCGAGTCGGAATGCCGTTCAGCTCGGCGGCTTTGGGGTTGGCGCCGATGGCATAAAGATAGCGCCCGATGGGCGTGTATTCGAGGATCAGCCACAGCGTGATGGTGATCGCCAACAGGTAAAACCCGGTGATCGGCAACCCAAAAACAAAGGTGCCGTTCAGCGCGTAAAACCCATCGGGCAACACTCCGACCACCTGCCGCCCGCCGGTGTGCCACAAGGCCAGCGCGTATAAAACAGTACCTGTGCCCAGCGTCGCGATAAACGCGTCGATCTTGGCGATCTCAACCAGAAATCCGTTCAGCACCCCGACCAGCGCGCCAAGGGCCAGCACAATCATCACCGCAATGGGCCATGGCACACCGTAAATCGTTTGCAGGGAAATCGCCAGAATGTGCCACAGCACAATGCCATAACCCACGGTCAGGTCGATCCGCCCGGCCACCATCGGGATCATCGCGGCCAGCGACAATAGCGCGATAATCGCCTTGTCGGAAATGATCGCCCGCACGTTCAGCATGGTGGGAAAGGTGTTGGGCAGCATGATCGAAAACAGGATGATCAGCCCGAACATCAGGATCACCAACCCATAGACCGGGATCAGCCGCAGCAATTTGGCGCCGGTGGAAAGCTTGGCAAGCTCGTCGCGGGTGGGTTCCAGCGCATCGGATTCGACGGAATTCATGGTCTTGGCTCCGGGTAAGTCATGCAGCGTCACTGGCCGAGGCGGCCTGAATCAGCGATTGGGTCGACAGGCTGACGCCTTGCAATTGGGTGACAATCTGTCCGCGGCTGAACACGATGGCGCGGTGGCAGATATTGGCGATTTCCTCAAAGTCGGTGGACACGACCAGGACCCCCATCCCCGAGGCCAGCGCCTCGTAAAGCAGGTGGTAAATCTCGGCCTTGGCGCCCACATCGACGCCGGCGGTCGGGTCTTCGGCGATCAAAAACCGCCGGTTGGTGTCGAGCCAACGCCCGACAACAACCTTTTGCTGATTGCCGCCTGAAAGCGCCTCGATCGCCAGGGTCGGATCGTTGGGGGCAAGGCCAACACGCGCGCCCAGCCTTTGGGCGTTGGCATCTTCGCGGGCAGGTCCCATGAATTCGAACAAGCCGCGCCCCGTGGTTTCGGGGTTAAGGAATGTGTTTTCGCGAATGGTCAGCGACGGCGCGATAGACTCAACCACACGGTCACGGGCGACAAATCCAATGCCGGATTTCATCGCACTGCGCGCATTGCTCAGATCGGGCGCTTCGCCGTCCAGCAGCACGCGCCCTTCAAACGGCTCAAGCCCGAACAGCGCGCGGCCCACATCTTCGTGCCCGGCGCCGCGCAAGCCCACCAGACCGACCAATTCGCCGCGCTGCACATCGAACGACACATCCGCCACGTTGCGCGTTTTCAGGTTGGCGACCGACAGAACGTTTTGGCCCTCTTCCGCATCCGGGCGCGAAATATCGCGGGCCTTGCGCCCGACAATCAGGCTGACGAGATCTTCGGAATTGGTGTGTTCAATGTCGCGCATGCCGACCATTTTGCCATCGCGCAGCACCGCCACCCGGTCGGCAATCTGGAAAATCTCGTCAAGCCGGTGGCTGACGTAAATCATCCCGACGCCCTTGTCGCGCAGCGGGCGCAAAGCCGCGAACAACCGTCCAACTTCGTCGGCGGGCAGAGACGCGGTGGGCTCGTCAAGAACCAGAAAGTCGCATTCCACCGCCAGCGCCCGCGCAATCGCCACCAGCGATTTTTCTGTGCGCGACAGATTGGCGACCCGGGTGGTGGGTTCGAAATCAGCCTCGACATGGGCAAGCGCTGTGCGGGCGCGGGCCTCTGTGGCGGGCCAGTCGATACGTCCGAACTTTTTGGCATAGCCGACCGCAAGGGCAATGTTTTCGGCCACGCTCATCCATTCGATCAAGCCGAGATCTTGGTGAATGAAGGCGACCGCCTGCTTCTGGCTGACCTTGCCGGCCACGTGTTTGTAGGGCGTGCCATCAACTTTGACTTGCCCATTGTCGGGAGTGTGGATGCCGCCAAGCACCTTGATGAGGGTCGATTTGCCAGCACCGTTTTCGCCCAACAGAGCCACAATCTCACCGCGCTCAACGCGCAGCGAAACCCCGGACAGCGCCTGTGTCCCACCAAAAGTTTTGACGATACTGTCAAAGAACAGCCCATCACTCGGCGTCATGATTTTCCCCTCCCATTACGCTCCGGCATTTTGGGTTACCGGTAACGTAACCTAAGCATTTGCTGGATTGCGCGTTCTGTCAAGAAAAATGTTATCGATATCATTTTCAGCTGTGCTAGGGTGGCCCCCAGAAAGGAGCGCGCAAACTTATGGCCCGAAAAACAAAGGCAAACTTGCAAGACATCGCATTGGCCGCTGGCGTGTCGAAGATGACCGTCAGCCGGGTTCTGCGTGGCAGCACCGGATTTTCGGATGACACTCGCAACAAGGTTATGCAGGAAGCCGCGCGACTCAACTACCTGCCCGACAGGCTGGCCGCCGCCTTCGGACCAAAGGGCACCAGCACCTTGGTGGGGCTCTGTGTGCCGCGATTTACCTCTTCGCTGTTCGGGCAGGTGACGGAATCGATCCATAGCAATCTTGCGCGCTTGGGTTATCAAACCATGATCGGCAGCCACGACCAGATGCCGGGCGACGAAGAGCAATGGCTGCGCACGCTTGCGTCATGGCGCCCTGCGGGCGTATTGCTCACCGGCACACGTCACACACCCGGAACGCTGGAATTGTTGCAAGAGCTCGCCGTTCCAGTCGTCGAAATCTGGGATCTGATCACCACTCCGCTGGACATGGCCGTCGGTTTTTCGCACGAAGACAGCGGCTATGATATGGGGCGTTACATGGTGTCCCGTGGGCGCCAGCGCATCGGGTATGTTGGTGCGATGGCCGGCAAAGACACAATGGGGCGCGCGCGCCAAACCGGTTTTGAACGCGCTTTGCAAGATGCCGGTCGCTCCTTTGAAGCCGTTGAAGTGCTGCATGACGGCCCGGGGTTTTATGCTGGGTATGTGGGAACCGAGACCATCATGGCGCGTATGCCCAAGTTGGACGGGCTCTATTTCCACGACGATGAAATGGCGATTGGCGGCATGGCCTATCTTAAGCGAAACGGTTTGCAGGTGCCCGATGACATCGGTGTTGCCGGTTGGGGCGCGATGGAGGCTGCCTCAATCCAGCCGATCCGTTTGACCACCACCAAAGTCCCAGCAGCCCGGCTAGGCAAAACAGCCGCCGAAAGCCTCGTACAGCGCATCCAGGGCACCGCCGCCGAGGACGTGATCATTGTGCCAACCCGACTTGTCCCCGGAGCGACGGCCTGATGCGCCGGAAACAGGCCAGCGTATTGAAGACGCTCCATCTAAGTCGTTGTAATTTATGATGGTAATGTCGAATTGCCCGTGGGCAACTCAGTCTTTTCGCTGACTGAGGAAGCTCTCAAAGGCGCTGCGCAAAGCGTCATTGGACATTTTGGCATCAAACTCGGCCAAATAGCGGTTGCCACGTTTGCGAATGGTGATGCCCTGTTGTTCGCGATCACTGCGTTTGTAAACCTTGTGGGTCGCAGCCTTGGGTGGTTTTGGGCTTGTGTTCGCCGCCGATTTTAAACGTTTCATGACTTGTTGGGGTTGAATAAACCCGCCGTTGCCATCTCGTGCCCGACTTTGTTCAGACGCGAGGTTCTTGGCCTCGTCGCGCAATGCGGCCGCAGCATTGGGCATCCCCAACAGCGGCTTTAATTCGCGCGCATGACGTTCGCGAATATCACGTTTGCTGGCAAAAGCGTCCAGTATTTCGGCAGGCATTTTGGCCAAGGTCAAATAACGCGACAACCAAGGTGGGCTAACTTCCAAGCGGGCGGCCATCGCTTTTTGTTGACCTCCATAGTAGAGATCGATGGCCGCGGCATAATCCACTGCGCGTTCGTAATCCGAAATGTCTTCGCGGTCACGATTCTCAATGTCGGCCAACCGAAATGCTTCTTCATCGGTTAGGTCGCGTTCTTCGATCAGGTACTTGAACTGTGGAAAATTATGCGCTCGCAACCAAGTGACGGCATAGTGGCGTCGAGCCCCGCACACCACCTCAAAGTCATGATCCTGTGAAGAGATCCGGCGTACGATCGCGGGAAACTCTTGCCGCCCTTGCGCTTTGATCCCGTCGATCAGATCGCGGCAATTGTCTTCTGTCAAAAGCGCATAGTCGCGATTATGGCGCGCCCACATACGGCACCGCGTTGGATCTATCCAATGCAATGTTTTTTCTTCGCGTTCCCCCGACAATCGATCAGCCAGCGCGCTTGAGCGTTTCAAAAACCGCGTATCCCCCTGTTCGGGGGCAGGTGTGGGCGCCGTCAAACCAGCCAAAACATCGTCAAAAACCGCATCGTGTTTCTTGCTCATAACAGTCCCTCTTTGCGCAAATCACTGTGATGACTTGGCCAGGTTTTACGGATCAGGATTTCTATTTCGCGGTTAACCGCGTCCAGATAGGCCCGGCAACGTTTGTGTGTTTCGGTGCGAATGCCCGAGCCTGTCAACTCGTACACCGTCGAAAGATTGGCGGCTGCATTGTCAATTTCGGCACTGTCTTTCAGAACCGAGCTTAGCATATCCATCGGGAACACTGCATCCATCATCCGTTTTATCGCCTGGTGGGCCGATTTACTGTCGTTCATTTTGGTCGCAAGAATCTTTACAAAAGCATAATCCCGAGCACCGCCGGCGCGGGCCAGCTCTTGCAGAGTGGCACCCATCATTTTCAGAAAATGCGCCGTTGAGCCGAAATCAATGTTGTTAGGCGGCGCGGGTATGATCAGAGCGTTGGCCGCGCGCAACACCGACAAAGACAACATTCCAAGCGCGGGCGGTGGGTCCAGCAAAATGACATCAAACTGGTCGCGTATCGTTTCGATGCCAGTGCGCAACCGGTCCAAAACAAAACTACTGTCGCGCGCCATCCGCGCGGCAAATTCATATTCCGCATCGTAGAGACCTAAATTGGCAGGGATCAGCGCAATGTTGGGCCAATAGGTTGCGCGCAAGGCATAGTGCAATGTGCTGGGACCGCCATGGCGAAAGAACGGGTATAGCGTGTCGTCGTCTTCCTCGACATCGACATCTGGGTTCAATCCGAACATTGACGTCGTGCTGGCCTGACTGTCGCAGTCGATCACGCACACCCGATATCCTTTGAGCGCCAGAAACTGTGCGAGATGGCAGACCATGGTTGATTTGCCGACCCCTCCTTTGAAGTTTTGAATGGCGAGAACCATCGCCGGGTCGCTATCGCTGCGGTGGGGGAGGGTGCCAAACACGCCGCGCATTCTGTTTACGTCGGCAAGACTATAGCCAGTGCGCCGTCCGGTTATTGGGTCCTTTTCGGGGCTCGGAAGACGCCCGTCGTTTTCTGCATCGCGGATCAATTTGTCACTGCGTCCGATCATGTCAGCGGCACGACGCACATTGAATCGTAAGTTCAGCTGTTTGGTGGTGCCGGGTGCGTATAGTCGTTCACGCAATCTTTCTATGACAGTGGAGGCGCGAGTGGACAGCTGCGCCAACTCGTCTAACGTGACTGGGGGCAGAACCGGTTGTTGCATCTCATTCTCGCAAAATTGTAAGAGTTGCCCGAATCATGGACTGTTCTGCGTGGGCTCTCAAGTGTGATTATTTCAGGAAATCAGTGAAAAAGTCAGAAATCTGATGAAGCATGTCGGATCGCTGAAATTCTGGGTTTACCTGCCAAATCTTGACGTATTGAGGCGTAACAGGTCCGTAAGCACCCGATTTGTAAGCTTTGGAATATTTTGATGTGAAACAGTGGCCATCAATGCGCCCCAAACCCAAATCAAAAAAGAGATCACCCTGTTTGGTTCTGGATTCTTAGTGTTCTGTGTTCCAGTCGGGCAACTTGTTGATACCATAACAAAAAACCTGTGTGTTCGTACATATTGGGGTGTCTGGGCCTACATTCTGGGACGGCTGTTCTTACGGGCTGGGATGGGTTGCCTTACAAATTGCAGCGGCTCTAATCCTTACATTTCGGGTGAGACGAAAAACGCCGAAATAGGGTCTAAAAAATCGAATCATAGGGGGGGGTTGGCGGGTTTGAGTCTCGGATCGGCCCTTTCTAAGCCTTACAAATCGGGTGCTGGACGAGACGGGGTAAGACTGATACCTTACCGGCAAAAAAGAACAAAAGTAAGTTATGGGCGTAGGGCAGCATATGAGCACAGGCAAAGCTTACCGCACTGTGGACGCAAGACCAAATGCACAAACGCTGGTCAAACCGGGTGAACTGGTTGATCTGGTCGAAGTGACTCCACTGACCTTGGCGGATCGGCGCATTTACAATCAATTGCTCGAAAACGCGTGGGACGCGATCGAGAAACCGGTGACCCATGTGATTGCCAAAGCGGATTTGCGCGGCTCGCACAATTCCAACGACCGGGTGGGCAGCTCGATCGAGCGGCTGATGGCGTCCATTGTCAAAGTGCAGGTCATGCGCGACGGCGAACCGGCGATTGAACGCGTGCAGCTTTTGGGTGGCAACGTTGAAACCGAACGCCGCGACGGGCTGCTGGAATATGAGATCCCGCATCGGCTGCGGCGCATCATCAAAGACAGCACAGTGTTTGCGCGCCTGCAACGTGAGGTGATGTTTGCGCTGTCGTCAAAATACGCGCTGACCTTGTATGAGATGGTGCAAAAGCGTGGCAATCTGCGGTGGCGCAGTTCCGAGCGGTTTTCGATTGATGATCTGCGCGGCGTGCTTGGGGTGCCACGTGGCAAGCTGACCAGCTGGTCGAACCTGAAGCTGCGCGCGATTGATCCGGCCGTGGGCGAGGTCAGCGCGCTGAGCGATTACATTGTGGAAATTGACCCGATCAAAACCGGGCGGCGGGTGACCCATGTGGAGCTGCGCTGGTGGCGCAAGGATTCCGGTGCGGAGGCCGAAGTCGAGCGCGAGTTGCAGTTTTCCAAAGTCGGGCGCAAAAGCCGGGTGGAGGCCAAGGTGGAAACCCTGCGCCCACGTCCGGGATGGCTGGAAGGGCGCGGCCCGACATTGCGCACCGAAACCTATGAAACCGCCAAGCTGCGTTTTCCCGGATATGATATCTATTTTGTCGAAGGCGAATGGCGCGCCTGGGCGGCGGGCAAGCCCGCGCCACGCGATGCGGACAAGGCCTATCTGGCGTTTTTCAAAACCTACAGCGCCAACAACCCGCTGTGACTGCGTGCGCTAGAATTGGGCGCGGAACAGCAGGCCGAACACCTCTTCTTCGTCATAGCGTTCGGCGTTGGTTGTGAGCGCGAGGTAGGCCTCAAAATCGCCCAACGCGGTTGCGAACGACAGCCCGACCCCCGCAGATGAGCGCAAGCGGCGGGTGTCATCCAAAACGCCGGACGGGGCGGTGGTGGTGTTTGTGCTCCAGACCGAGCCGAAGTCGAAGAAGGCAAATGTTTCCAGATCGGGCGCGTTCTGAAAGATCGGCACCAACAGGTCTGTGCGCGCCACCGCATAATAATTGCCGCCCAATTCAGTGATCTGATCGCCACCGCCTGCGGCGCATCCGGTGCACACATCGCGCGGCGAAATCGTGCCGCGTTCAAAGCCGCGAAGCGCCGCGCCGCCCAGGGTGAAGCGTTCGCTGACGCGGGCCTTTTCGCCAGATCGTCCAACAGCGGCGCCAAATTCAAAACGGGTGCGCAGGGCAAAGCCGGACTCGCTGATGTTTTTGCGCGCCGCCAGCGCAAGGCGACTGATCGACAGTTTGGTATCGCCGCCAAGCCCGGTGAACTCCTGATCGAAGACAAAGCTCCAATTGTCGAAGAACCGGTTGGTGTCGTTTTCATCCGGACCCAGGCGCAATTTGAAACCAATGCCGGACGAAATCTGACGACCGGCTTCGTTGATCAGGATCGGCGAGGCTGTGGCGCTGACATTGCGCACATCGCGCGAGGCCAGAACATAGCGCACTTCCAGATCGGCGTTTTGGCTCAGCTCAAAATTGGCGTAGGGTTCGATCCGAGCGCTGCGCTAATTATAGACGGTGTTGTCATAGTCATAGTTGGCCAGGGCTAGACGCACGCCGCCGCGGCGATTGGCCGACCAGAATTGATCAGAATAGACCCCAAAGCTGAGCGTTTGCACCTCTTTGGCCACCAGCAGATTGCTGCGCAATTGGGTGTTGCCGCCAAAGGCATCATTCAGCGCCAAGCCGACCGCACCAAACACGCCGGTGTCGGTGTCATAGCCCAGACCAAAGGTCAGACCGCCGGAATATTGCGGGGCTTCGTCGACCGTGATGATCAGAACGGAGCCAGAAGAGGTGATGACAACATCGCGAAACTCGCCGGTGAATTCCAGAGCCTGATGGGCGGCAATCAGCTCATCCTGGCCCAGCAAAACACCGGTTTGCAGCCCCGATGTGGCCAGAATATCACCGTCGCGAAAGCGTTGGTTTCCAACCACGTCAATGCGCTCAAAAACCCGCGCTTACGGCACATTTTCTTGCGCGACAGCTGGCAGGCCGAAGACCGCGAACAGAATAATAGTCAATCGTAAACAAGCGTTTCGGCCGGTCGTGACGCACTTCATCAAATTTTCCCCCGTGTAAGGCGAGCAGACTTCGCCATGATGGCCCAAGGTCCCGACCCACTTAGGCACTTCTGATTTCAGCGTTACATGGGAAAAAACGAGAATGCGATGCATATTGGAAACAATAGCACTTCAGATGGTCAGTGGGCGGAGGATCGCGCAAAATATGTTGCGGCGTTGTTGTAAACAGATACAACATGCAGAGTGAGTTGGTAGGACTGTTGCGTTTTCGGGGACGAACACAGTGACCGTTTTCGTGTGTTGGGAGCTAAACGCGTATCCAAAAAACTGACGGTCGGGCTGGTCTCGGCGTTGTTCTTGTCTGCTTGTGCAGAAACATCGATCCAGCCTGGGTTTCGCGATTTGCCGCGCCCGCGTGGATTTTCACCCAGCGTTAAAGAAGAAACCGACGCGGTGGCAAATGGCGAGGCGCTGACCTCGGAGCAGGCGCGCGACCGGGTCGATGAATTCCGGGTGACGCGCAACTCGGCCAGCCGCGAGTGGCCTGTTGACACTATTACATACAAAGGGTTTCGCAATCCTGCACAGCGCTCAATCTATCTGCGTCGTGCGTTGGGGCGCTATGCGTTGATCAAGGCCAAAGAGGTCGGCGCGGGCGTGTCGCTGAACCAGGTGCGCGCGGCATCGTCACGGTCGGCCCCGTCGACGGCGGGCGAGTGGTGGACCCGCTCGGTTCATGGCGCGGATCTGTCGCCGCGCGAGGCCAATCGCAAGTTCAGCCTGCCCGATTCGATCCATTCGGCGGTCAAGTATTCGCATCAGATCGCGGCCTTTGGTGATCTGCCCGCGATTCGTGGCACCGCCATTCAAGAAGCCCGTGGGCGTTTCGTGCCCGAGTTTTTTGCAGAAGTGTCCAAGCGGCGGCTGAACGAACGCGTCACCAGCCCGGCGATTGCCGGCGGCGCCGCGCGGGCGATCACAGATGAGGACGAGGCCGAATTTGGCATCCGCTCGCGGCTGTTGACCGGCGGAGAGCTGTCGGTGTAGCAGCGTTTCACCACCACGGATACCAACCGCACCGCTTACATTCCGGGTGAGCAGACTGAATCGCGCACCACCATTTCGCTGGTCCAGCCTTTGCTGCGGGGATCGGGTGTGGGTCACAATGATGCGCCGCGCCGGATCGCCAATCTGGACACGCAGATCGCCATCGAGGAATTCCGCCGTCAAGCCGAAGCCCATCTGATGGAGATCGAGCGCGCCTATTGGAACCTGTATGTGGCGCGCGCGGTTTACATTCAGACCGACCACCTGGCCGGGCATGGCAGTCGGTTGGCGGCGCAGGTGCGCAACCGGTCCGATATTGATGCCGACACGATTTTGGTCAACCGCGCCGCGTCGCTTTCGGCGCAGTGGCAGGCCGATGCAGTGCGCGCCAAATCGGCCGTCGACAATGCGGAATTTCGCCTGACCGCGCTGGTGAATGACCCGGTGATGAAGCCGGGTTCGATCGAGCTGGTGCCGGCGTCGGCGCCCAACGGCGCGCTGAGCATTCTGAAAACCGAAGACACGATCGAAGAGATTTTCGTGAACCGCCCCGAGTTGCAGCAAGCGATTTTGCAATATGAGGCGGCTTTGGTGCGCGAAGGCATGGCGGCGAATGAAAGCCTGCCGGAGCTGGATCTGGTGCTTGAGGCGTCGGCCTCGGGTGGTGCCAATGGGCGCGATCTTTCGGGATCTTACCAAGATCAGGAAAATGGCTCGGGCAGTGTGATCGGGCTGAAGTTTTCGGTGCCGTTGGGCTTTGACGAACGCGATGCGCGTTACAAACGTCGCCGCATCGAGACGGTACAACAGGAACGCCAGGTGTTGTCGGTGATATCGACGGTGCTGGCCGAAGTTGATGTGTCGGCTAACGAATATGTTGTGGCAACCCAAGACCTTGTGGCGCAGCGACGCGCCCAGCAGGCGGCCCAGCAAGACCTGAACACCCTGCGTCAACGCTGGAATGATGGGGTCAACGGCGAGGCGGGCATTGCGATCTTGTCGGCCTTGTTGTCGAGCTATCAACAGGTTCAGTCGACGGAACAATCGGTGGCAACAGCCCGCGCCACCCGCGAGATTGCTGCCGCAAATCTGGCACGTGCCCGGGGTGTTATCCTGCAGCGGTGGGGCTTTAAGCCTGCGCTGAGCAAGGACATCCGGCAACAGCCGACCTACAAGCTGGTGAAAAACTAAGCCTGCACATACACGGAGTCCTTGCTGATGACTGTGGCCCCCAAGTTTGAACCGCTTGAAGATCGTATCGTTCTGGACGGTGCCGATCCGGACGTGACAATTGCAACCGCCGATCCCTCTGAGGTGATCGAGCTGGGCGAGCAGGATGTTGCGTTCACGCTGACCTTTGACAATGGCGGCACCGACACTGGCTATGTGCCCTTTGTCGATCTGATCATTCCGACCTCGGGTGCGGATGAACAGGGCGATGGTCCGACCTTTGACAGCGCCGAATTTCTGGGCGCGCCGATCACCACCACCACGTTGGTGTTTGATGAAAACGGCGAGGTTGAGCACCCGTTTCTGGTCAACCCGGATGGCACTGCCTTTGTGGTCACCGGCGCGGATGAAGGCGACACGCTTGTGGTGTTCGAGCTGCCCTATGGCTCGTTCTCGCCGGGCAATCCGCCGGTTGACATTGATTTCAAACTGGATTTTTCGGATCAGGCCGATCTGAATGCGCTGCCGACGCTGCAGGCCTTTGGCGGTTTTGCGCTGGGATGTGACCCGCTGGACAATCCGGGGCCCAACCTTAACGATGACAACCCGATCCGCGCGGCTGTGGCCTCTGAGTTGCAACTGGATCCGCAGCTGTTCACAGTTCAAAAGATCAACAACGTGTCGGAGGGCGATGCGGCGACCGGGCCGAGCTATGTCTACAGCTATGATCTGGTGATCAATGTGGCGCCGGGTCAGACGCTGGATGACTTTGTGCTGACCGACAATTTGCCGCCCGAGATTGTCTATCTGGGTGTTACGTCGATTGACGGCGCGGTTGGCACAATCACGTCCGAGCCGACGCTGGATGGGCAGGTTCAGCCGGGCGACCAGCTGGTGGTTGAATTTGATGAAGTGTCCGGCACGGTCACCGTGACGTTTGACTATTACATCAGCAACGATCCGTCCGACAGCGTGGCGCCCACCAATGACCCCTCAAGCGGCGGGCCGACCCCGGTTGATAACGATGTGACAGGGGCGGGCACCTGGAACCCGCTGGATGAAGCCGACGCCGAGATCATGGTCAGCGACAGCGACAGCGACTCGATCCAGGCGACAACGCTGGGGATCCAGAAAACAGCCGAGCTGATTGATGATCAGAACGCCCCGGGCACGTCGCCCGGCGACACCTATCGCTTTACGCTCGACATTCAGGTGTCGGATTATTTCACCTTTGGCGATTTGATGGTGCAAGACGTTCTGGGCGATGGCTGGTCCTATGTGACCGGCAGCGCGGCCTTTGACAAAAGCGAAGAAAGCGACGCTGATCTTGCGGGCATCGAGCTGGACGGTTTTGAAACGATCTTGATCAATACGCCCACGGACGGCGACACTCAGGTCACCTGGGATCTGTCTGCGGCGATGTTGAATGAAGTGGGTCAGGATGGGTTGCTGATCGGCGATATTGCCGGTGACGGAACATCGTCGGGCACGCAAACCACAGTGCAGATCACCTATTTGGCCACAGTGGACGACAGTTTTAACGACACCGGCTCGGGCGAGCAGCAAATTTCGCAAGGCGACCGGCTGGAAAACGATGTGACGGTCACCGGCAATGTGCGCGACAATAGCGACCCCAATACGGTGACGCTGAATGATGTGACAAACACGTCGGGTGTGGATATTCAAATTGCCCGGGGCGAGATTGAGTCAAAGGCGGTCTATGCGCTGAACGGCGATACGGATCCCCCCGAAGATGTGGTGTTGGCGGCTGGAGACACTGTCACCTTTTCAATTGTTTACAAAGCCCCGCTGGCGGCGTTCGAAGATTTTCGCATCGAAGACAACCTGCCGCAATTGGTCTTTGATCCCGATGTTGAAGGGGTGGTCTGGAACGCCGCCGCAGGTGATCCGCCGATCGCGGGCGAGGCAACTTTTGGTGCGCAAACCTCGGCGTCATTGCTGGGGCTGGTGCCCACAGTCACGACGGACGGGCCCAACAATGGTGTGATCTTTGACTTTGGCGATTTCACCGAGCCGGTGCGCGGCGAGGCGACGATTGAAATTCTGTTCACATCCACTGTGCAGGATGCGATCTTTGCGCCGGATCTGTTGTTGACCAATCAGGCAACGGCCTTTGAAACCAACACGTTCGGCGAGGAAATCAACAGCACCGCGATTGCGCAATTTGACTATGCCGAGCCGGATCTGAGCATCACCAAAGGCGTCGTGGCAACGGATTCCACGGATCCAGACGCGGAAATTGTCGACGGTCCCACCGGACTGAGCGGGGTCAGCGTGCCTGATTCCGGCTCGCCCCGGTTCACTGGCACGGTCAGTTCAGACGCTCTGAGCACGAACCCGGTGGATGCCAACATCGAAAACGTCGATGCGGGCGATACGGTGACCTTTGCGATTGTGCTGGAAAACACCGGCAAGGCGCCCAACGGCGCGTTCAATGTGACGGTTGGCGATACGCTGCCGGACGGATTTGAAATTCCGGGTGGCGGGCTGAACCTGTCGATCACCGATGGCACCGGCGACAGCGTTGGTTTCACCCGCCCCGATGGCACTGCGGCGACCGCCAACGATCTGTTCACCAATGCGGGTGGCACCGGGTTGATGTTGGTGGACGATTCTGTCGAAGAGGGCGCGCTGTCGGCGTTCAACGCCAATTCGGGTGAAAACGTCATTGTTATCACCTATGATCTGGTGCTGACCGATGATGTTTTCGCCGGCGGAACAGCTGACCAACACGGCTGCGATTACGACCTATACGGCGTTTGAGGGCGACGGCATGCCCACAAACGATCCGCTGTCGAGCAGTCCGTTGAACCGTGTGACCGACCCGCTGACCGATGATGCCTATGTCACCACCGATCAGATCGAAATCTCCAAAACGCTGGACTCGCGCCAGTTTGATGGAGAAGCCCCCAATATCGAGCGTGGCGGTTCGGAAGTCATGGTGGGCGAAGATTTCAGCTTTGTGGTTCGGGTCGATCTGAACGAAGGCGAAATGGACAATCTGGTGATTTCTGATCTGGTGACCAATGGCGGGCTCGAGCTGGTCAGCGCCGAGATCATCACAATTGGCGATTCATCGACCGCTGGGACAGCTTCGGGCAATATTTCCAACGAAAACAGTCTTGAAGTTGGCGATACGGTTGCCACGGTGGGCAACGCGTGGTCGTTTGATTTCGGGGATATCGTCAACCAGGACGACAACGACAACACCAATGATTTCATCGAAATTCGGGTGAATGCGCGGGCCACGGACGCCGATGCGGGCTCGGCCAACGCGTTTATGCGCAACCAGGCCAGCGTGGCCTTTACCAACAATGCCGGCGATGCGAATGCCTTTGACGTGTTCATTGACCGGCTTGATCAGGGCGATGTGATCACGGTCGAATGTTTTGGTGTTGTCGATATCGATGTGGATTCGAGCAAGACGTTGCCGAACACGGCGTCATTGGTGTTTGACTCGACGCCCGAAGACGAAGGCGCAGACGGCACGCCCGGCGACAGCGATGATCGCCAATACAGTTTGACCGATGATGCCGAGGTTATCACCTTTGCGCCGGAGATCGAAAAATCGGTGTTGTCGGGGTCGACCAGCTATGCCGAAACCACCGGCACCGATTTGGGCATCGGCGAGACCGTCACCTATGAGCTGGTGCTGACCGTCCCCGAAGGTGGCATCGATTCTGTGGTGATCGTGGACGAACTGCCGACCGGGTTGGAATATGTCTCGAGCGAAGTGATCCGCATTGGTCAGTCAAGCACGGCGGGGTCTTTTGGCGACGACAATGTCACCGGCACGCAGCTGCAGGTTGGCGACGCCGGCACATCATCGACGACGCTTGATGCAGGCGACACCGACTCTGATGCCAACATTACCATTGCCAACGATCGTGAAGAGATCGTGTTTGATTTCGGCACGCTCACGGTTCTGGGCGACAACGACGGCGCCGCGCGCGATACCGAGATTGTGGTGCGGGTGACGGCGGTGGTTCATGGTGTGCCCGAGGACGTCAGCGGGTTGTCTCTGACCAATACCGCAACGCTTGAAGTCACAGATCCGGGCACAGGCACCAACCTGCAACCCGATGTAACGGCACAAGAAACTGTCGACCTGGTGCAGCCCGAACTGGTGATGGACAAGGACGGTGAAGTTGGCGGCGACCCTGGCGATGCGCTGGATTACGTGCTGACCATCACCAACGAGGGCGACGGTCCGGCCTATGATCTGACCGTGTCTGACCCGATGACGGACGTTAACCTGGCCTTTGTGGCCGGTACAATCGTGGTAAGTGACAGCGCGGGCGATGCGCTGGTGCCGCAGCCATCGCCGATCACGGCGATTGGCCCGGACAGTGAAGGGTTTTCATTCAACCTGCCTTCGGGTTTCTTCCTTGAGGCGGGCGATTTCATCACCGTCGCGTTCCAGGCCGAAATCGATGTGAACGCGCCGGACGCCGCCAGTTTTGTGAACACGGCCAGCGTGGATTACGATTCGGTGCCGGATGATCCCACCGCGATTGGGCCCAATGGCACGCCGATCACGCTGGGCGATGATGACAGCGACAGCGACGATCACACCATCGCCACCGCGCCGCGAATCACCAAAGAGGTGATCGACACCAGCTTTGATGAAACCACCGGCACCAGCCTGAGCGTCGGCGAAATCGTCACCTACCAATATGTGATCACCCTGCCGGAAATCGCGTTGGACAGCGTTGTTGTCACCGATCTTCTGGATGAAGGGCTCGAGTTTGTCACCGGCAGTGTTGATGTGTTGAACGTCAATGGGACCGGCGCCACGACCATGCCCACCGTGTTGCAAACCTCATCTGATCCGGACAGCGTGACCATTGATTTTGGCGCGATGATTAACATGTCGGATGGCAGCATTGGCCCAGATGACGAGATCATCTTTACGCTGCAGGCGCGTGTCGAAAACCTGGAAGCGCTGGCAGACGCGGGTGCGACGCTCAGCAATGATGTGGCGCTGGATGTTGATCCGACCAATGACGTGCCGTTTTCCACGCAGATCGCTTCGGCGGATATTGACGTAGTCGAGCCGCTGTTGACCATCGACAAAACCGGCCCGGTTGCGTTGGACCCCGGTGGCGATCCGGGTGAATTTTCGATCACCGTGACCAATATTGGTGACCCGAACGGCGCTGGCCCGGCCTATGACATCGATATCTCGGACCTGTTGCCGGGGAGGATGACCCTGGATCAAGGTTCGCTGGCGTTTGTGGATGGAACCGGTGCGGTGATCGCCCCCGAAACGCCTGCAACCACGAATGTCAGCAGCTTTCTGGCTGAATTTGCCCTGCTGAATGTGGGCGAGTCGATCACGGTAACCTACCCGGCGAGCCTTGATGCGGGTCAACCTGCGTTGACGTCGTTCATCAACACGGCCACCGCCGATTACTTCAGCGCGCCCGATGATTTGCTGGACGAAAACGGCGCGATCGTGGCGCAAGACTA
>JBGCDD010000084.1:0-12508 GCA_045105075.1 Sedimentitalea sp.
GGGAAAGCCGAAATCAGTGCCGTCCGTGAACTTGACTTCTTCCTCCCAAGGCACGCGGTACTCGCCCGCCGCCAGATCGGTCATGTAGGTATAGGGGCAATCCTGCGCACCGCCTTTCACCGCGACATAGCCCCGGTGCCCTAGTTGATAGATGTTGTTCTCAACTCCCCAGTTGATGCGCGCCTCGCGGACCAGATCGGGGCGGACTTCGGCGCAGATGATCTCATCTGCGCGCCCGGATTTACCATGCGCGATGATGCTGCCATCAAAGTTGCAGATCATCCCTTCGCCCATGGAATCGAACGAGCCATCAGAGCCGCACATGCACACGTTTGCCGTCACCATCAGATTGCAGAACGCATTGGATTGGTTGGTAAATTTCCAGCTGTCGCGGATCGGCGCGGTGTACCCTGCCGTGCGCAGCATGATTTCTGCGCCCTTATACGCCGCCTCGCGCGCCATTTCGGGAAACATGCCGTCGTGACAAATGATCAGGGACAGTTTGCAGCCCTTTGGCCCGTCGATCACGGGAATGCCACCATCGCCCGGGGCCCAGGGTTCGACCGGCACCCAAGGGTGCATCTTGCGATAGTACAGTTTGACCTCACCGGTGTTGTCGATGATCAATCCGGTGTTCCAGGGCATTCCACCGGGGTTCTTTTCCATGATGGAAAAGCAGCCCCAAATGTCATTGTCGATGCAGGCTTGCTTGAATGCTGCCACCTCTGGGCCGTCCATGGTGCACATGATGTCGGGGTTGATGTCCATTGACAGGCCGTGCAGCGCGTATTCGGGAAAGACGACCAGATCCATCGTGCCCATGTTACGCCGGGCTTTGGCTGTCATTTCGACGATGCGCGCAGTTTGTGTTGCCAGATCATCCGGCGTGACCACTGTTGGCAGTTTCAGTTGCACCAGCCCAATGACAACGCCATTTGGCGTTTTGTTCAGACCTCCAAGACCGTTCATGTGGTTCTCCTATTTGGTTATGCTCAACTCTCCCGGTGCGCCGGTCATAGCGCGCGTGGGCGAGGAGGTTGCGATTAAGACACCAAGTGTCAGGACATAGGGGGCTGCAAAGAACAGATAGTAGCCCTCAGAAATGCCCACCGATTGCAGCGTTGGGCCAAGCGCCCCAGCACCTCCAAACAACAGCGCCGCACCGAAGCAGGCGATGGGGTTCCAGCGGGCAAAGATCACAAGAGCCACGGCCATCAGACCTTGACCCGATGAAATGCCCTCGTTCCAGCTGCCGGGGTAAAACAGCGACAGATATGCGCCGCCGACCCCGGCGAATGCTCCGCCCGCCGCCGTCGCACAGGTGCGGATCAGGGCAGGGCGCAAGCCCATGGCGCGCGCCGCATCTGTGCTGTCGCCGACAACGCGCAGAACCAGCCCGACCTTGGTGGCGCGAAACAACCACCACATGGCAAAAGCCAGTGCGGCGCCGATGATAAACAGGACATTGACCCGCAGGGCCGCTTTGACCTGCGGCACGTCAGACCACCAGCCAAAACTGATTGAGGGCAAATCGGGGGCGACTGGCTGCACGTAGGGTTTGCCGAAATAGAAGGCGAGCCCCATGCCGAGGATCATCATCGCAATGCCCACCGCGATGTCGTTCACGCGGGGCAAAGAACAGATCAATCCATGGATGAGACCAAAGAACGCGCCCGCCATTGCCGCACCTGCAACTCCAAGCCACGGCGAGCCGGTGAGGTAGGCGATCGCATAGCCCGCCATCGCGCCAAAGACCAAGGTGCCCTCAAGGCCAAGGTTGATCCGGCCCGAGCGTTCGGTCAGAACCTCGCCGAGGCTGACAAACAGGAACGGTGTCGACACCCGTATGGCGCCGCCCAGAATGGCAAGAGGGATGACCCAAAGGCCCAGATCGCTTTCCATCAGACAGACCTCCAGCGTTCGGGCGCGAAAATTTTGAAACGCCCATATAGCGTGTCGCTCATCAGGATTGAAATGAAGACGAAGCCCTGCAGCACCAGTGTTGTCGCATCGGGCAGACCCATGCGGCGTTGGATCAGACCCGAAGACGCCTCGAACCCGGCAAGCAGGATCGCAACCGGGATGATCGCCAGCGGATTGTGACGCGCAAGAAAGGCAATCAGGATGCCAGTGTAGCCATATCCTGTGGCAAGACTGGCATTGGCGGATCCATGCACAGCAGCCACTTCAAAGAAACCGGCAAGCCCGGCAAGGGCTCCGCCAAGCGCCGTAAAGCCGATTATGAGCCACCCGACCGGCAGCCCCTGCACCTGAGCGGCCCGCATGTTCCCGCCAGCAATGCGCGCGGCGAAACCCCAGGATGTCTTCTCGATCAAGACCCACGCCAAGACGCAGCAGATCATCCCAAAGGCAAGACCCCAATGCACCTCCCAACCGGGCAGATCACCAACGCGCAGATGATCCGCCAAGGGGGCGGTCGACGGTTTGTTCAAACTTGCAGGATCGCGCAGCGGCCCTTCAACGAGGTGGTTCATCAGCGCGATCGCGATATAGGCCATCAGCAAGCTGGCGATGGTTTCATTGACGCCGCGGTAATACCGAAGGGCTCCAACGGTGCCGATCCACAGCCCTCCGACTATCATTGCACTGAGCGCCATCATCGGCATCGCAATCATACCGGGACTGGGTGCAAGCAGAACCCCAGTGGCGCCGGCGGCAACACCGCCCAGAACGATGGCCCCTTCGCCGCCAATAACCACCAGGCCAAGGCGCGCAGGCAGCGCAACACAAAGGGCGGCAAAGAGCAAAGGCGCGGTGCGCGACAACGTGTTTTGCCAGGAAAACGCCGTGCCAAACCCGGCCTTGTAGGTTAGCGAGAAAAACGCGGTTGGCGAATACCCCTGCATCAAAAGAAAGACGCTGAAAACGCCAAACCCCGCCAGCAAGGCAGCCAAGGGCAGGATGACCGCTTCGGACTGCCGCGCCAGCGTGCCCAACGCCCGATTGGGCGATGGTACGACAAGCGACGTGGGTGCCGAGTGATCGGTCATGACTGCCCCAAGCCTTGATTTTAGGACGTTGATCCAATGACACCTTCGACCAGATAATCCATGCTTTCCAACGCGATATCGGTCTCGACCAAGGCTTGCCCGGCGGAGAGCAATGTTTTGCCTGTGTTGTCCTTCAGCGGACCTTTGATCGCCGCAAAACCGCCTGCCATGATGTCGGCCTTCACAGCTTCAAATTGCGCACGAGACGGCTCTGAGACGGCCGGTCCCAAGGGTGACATCTTGACGAAACCATCCGCCAGACCACCGCGCACAAAGTTCCCGATGGTGCCGCCGTCCAGCGTCGTTTGAACCATGTTGGTATAAACGTCCGCCCAGTTCCACTCGGCCCCGGTCAAGTATTTCTCTGGCGCAAGCGGCGACTGGTTCGCGTGATAGCCGCAGACGAATGCATCACGTCCGGCGGCGGTTTCCATTACAACTTTGGGCCCATCCACGTGGCAAGTGATCACATCACAGCCTGCATCTGCCAAGGCATTGGTGGCTTCGGCTTCTTTGACGGCCAGTGACCATTCGCCCGTAAAGATCACCTGACAGGTGATTTCGGGATCAACCTGGCGTGCGCCCAACAGGAACGAGTTGATGTTCAGCAAGACCTGCGGAATGGGCTTGGCCGCGACAAATCCGATTTTCTTTGTTTTGGTGGCATGCCCGGCGGTGATCCCGTTCAGGTATTGGCCCATGCCGATATAGCCGAAATAAGAGCCGACATTGGTGGGCATGCCTTCAGTCCAAAGACCAGCCGCGTGTTCAAAGCGGACACCGGGATGTTTCGGCGCCGTTTCCAGAACATGCGGGTTGAAGTAACCGAAGGAGGTTGGAAAGAGCAGCTTTGCGTCGTCGAAATTGATCATCGACTCCATAGAGTTCTGGACGTCCGTAGTTTCTGCAACGTTTTCTTCCTCGACAACAACCACGCCTTCCATTGCCTTGACCGCTGCGGCGCCTTCGGCGTGGGCTTGGTTGTAGCCAAAGTCATCTTTGGGGCCGACGTAGATGAACCCGACTGTCAGGGGGCTGTGGCCGTCAGCGGCGGTGATCTGTGGGAATGCGGCGGCGCCAGCGGCAGCGGCACTGCCTTTCAGAAAACTCCGGCGGGAAAAGGGGGGGATTGGCATTTGCACTGCTCCTTAAGCGTGATCCAGGCGTTCTGGAGCACTCCGAGAGCGCCCCAGTCCTCTTGCTTTTGATCTTGGAGGGATTCGAGCGTTGCTGTCGTCTGCTAAGATCGCAACATTATGGTGCAAATTTTGCATCGCTTTTGCGGACGCCCGAGTGGGCAGGCGGCGCCTATTGGTTTGCCAGCTCGTCGAGCGCCGCAACAAGCTGCTGGCCGAATTTGGCAGAGGCAACAGGCAAGGCGCGGCCCTTCATTTGACCCAGCAAGAGGCGCCCAACCGGGATGTCGCGTTCAGAGAGTGGCAAATGCGCAATCTTTCCTTGCTCTGCCACGCTAAGCCCAATCGGAATCTGAAAGCCTACTGCATTTTCGTTCGTCACATAGTGCCGGATCAAATCAAAGGACTCAGTCTCGAGGATCGGATTGAGCGAAAGCCCTCTGAGGGCAGCGGCGTTGTCCATAAGATGGCGCACGCCGTAAGCCGCAGATGGCAGGACCAGCGGGTGCATGAGGCAGTCGCGGATGCGCAGTTCGGTTTTTTCTGCCAGGGGGTTTTGCTTGTGAAACACCGCATGAACTGGTTGTGGCAAGGAATAAAGAACCTCAAAATCAACCAGATGGACAGGCTCAAACACAAGTGCGAGGTCACTGCTGAAGGACGCAAGGTCTTGTTCGGCCTGCGCGCGATCACGAACATTTACGGTAAAGCTCACGCCGGGATGTTCAGCGCGATAAAGCGCAATTTGCTGCGGGATAAAGTAGGGCAACAAAGCTTGCGAACAGGCAATCGACACATGCCCGCGTCGTTGCCCGGACAGGTCCGCGACCTGTGACTGGACCCGCGCCAGATCGGTTTTTTGCAAGCGGATATGCTGCATCAGCAGTTCACCAGCTGGGTTAAGCCGCATGCCGCGGGGCAGGCGCTCAAAGATCGGCCACCCAAATTCCTGCTCAAAATTCTGTATCCGCCGGTTGAGTGCTGACGCAGTCAGGTTGGTGTCCTCTGCGGCTTTACGAATGGACCCCGCGCGCACAACGGCTTCGATCAACTCGAATGTCTTTAAGTACTTCAAAGTACCGGCCCTCCCTCGAGGCGTTGCGAAAAACGCATCATGTCTGTGATTTTATAGCATTAGATGTGTACGCTTTTCCATCGCAACCTCTTGGAAAAATCGAATCCGAAATTCCAACAGAGTGAGCTCACATGACCGATACACCCTCCCGACGTAATTTCCTGAAGATGGGCGCTGCGGGCGCTTCCGTTTTGCCGTTCCTGCGCGCGATGCCCGCCGCGGCGCAAGGGTCTGACACATTGGTTGTCGTAACTGGCGCGACCATCAACAGCCTTGATCTGCATCGCTCTGGCACCAGCCGCGCATCCTATCAGGTGGGGATCAATTGCTACGACCGTTTGCTGACTTTTGGCACCAAGGAAGCGCCCGGTGGTGGGCTGTCCTATGATTACACCGTGGTTGAGCCTGAGCTGGCCGAGAGCTGGACAGTCTCTGATGACGGGCTGACATTGACCTTCAAGATCAAGCCAAACGCGACCTTCTGGGATGGGCGCAAGGTGACGGCACAGGATGTGAAGTGGTCGTTTGACCGGGCGGTCTCTGTTGGCGGCTTCCCCACCGTGCAGATGAAGGCAGGTGGCTTGGAACGGCCCGAACAGTTCATCGCCGAAGACGAGGAAACTTTTGTCATCAAGCTGGACCGCGCGTCCAAGCTGACGATTCCGGATCTGGCAGTGCCGGTGCCTTATGTGATCAACGCGGTCCTTGCACAGGAAAACGCGACCGAGGATGACCCTTGGGCCACAGAATTCCTGCATCAAACGCCGGCTGGATCAGGTGCTTTCAAGGTGGCCCGTTGGACGCCGGGTGAACAGCTTGTTTATGATCGCAACGACGCTTGGGTTGGCGGACCACTGCCTGCTGTGAAACGTGTCGTCATCCGCGAAGTGCCAAGCCCCGCCACACGGCGCGCCCTGGTTGAGCGCGGCGATGTACAGGTGGCCTTCGATATCCCGGACAAGGACGCAGCCGAACTGTCCGAAACGCTCGATGTTTTCTCAACGCCGGTCGAAAACTGCATCCACTGTTTGTGCCCGAACTTCTCGTTTGAGCCGTTTCAGGATGCCAATGTGCGCAAGGCTCTCGCCTATGCGGTGCCTTACGAAGACATCTTTAAGGCCGCCGCATTTGGGCGCGGGCTGCCGATGTGGGGCGGTGAGAAAGACATCACCGACATCGCTTGGCCGCGTAAAACGCAGTATTCGACGGATCTTGAAAAAGCCAAGGAATACATGGCGAAATCGGCCTATCCGGATGGTTTCGAGGTCCCGCTGTCGATCAGCCTTGATCTGGCGTCCTGGATGGAACCCACTGCCATTCTGGTGCAAGAGGCCTTGGCCAAGATTGGCATCAAAGCCGAGATCGAAAAAATCCCAGGGGCCAATTGGCGCACGGCTGTATTGGTCGAAAAGCGCCTGCCTTTGCACTTGGAAAACTTTGGTGGTTGGCTGAACACGCCGGATTACTATTTCTTCTGGGCGTATCTGGACGGGCACCTGTTCAACTCCTCCAATTATCGCAACGAGGAAATTGAGACGCTGGTGGGCGAAACTTTGCACATGCCGATGGATGATCCGGAATATGCCCCCAAGATCATGCGCATGTTTGAAATCGTGCTGGAAGATTTGCCGCGTATTCCGCTCTATCAGCCTGCGCTGAATGTTGCGACCAATGGGGCACAGGGCTATGAGTTCTGGTTCCACCGTCAGCTTGACGCGCGCGTCCTGTCGTCGGTTTAATCATGCTTGCTGCATTCCCCCGGCTGCGCGCGGTGATTTTGCGTGTGGCTCAGGCCATCCCGGTTGTCATCGGCGTTGTGATCATCAGCTTTTTGCTGACGCGCGCTTTGCCTGGCGATCCGGCGGTCTATTTTGCCGGGGTTGCGGCGGATGAGGCGTCAATTGAACAGACCCGTGTTGCCATGGGTCTGGACAAACCTCTGATACAGCAATTCTTCTTTTACGTCGGCGATCTGTTGCAAGGCGATCTGGGGCAGTCCCTCTCAAGCGGCAGGTCGGTCGCCGAGGATTTGGCCAAACGTTTGCCCGCGTCCCTCGAGCTGACACTGACCGCGTTGTTGCTGGCGATTGGAATTGCTGTTCCCCTTGGTGTGTTGGCGGCAACGCGTCCGGGCACTTGGGTCGATCATTTGTGCCGTATCATCGTCACCGCAGGCGTGTCACTGCCCACATTTTTCACCGGCATTTTGTTGATTTACATCTTTTATTATCTGCTCGGCATTGCTCCGTCGCCTTTGGGGCGGCTGGATTTCATCTACCTTGATCCCGACCACGTCACCGGGTTCTATTTGATAGACGCAGCCCTTATGGGCGACTGGGAAACCTGGCGAGGTGCGGCCAAACAACTGATCCTGCCCGCGAGCACATTGGCTCTGTTCACACTCGCCCCGGTGGCGCGGATGACCCGGGCGTCGATGCTGACGGCCTTGTCATCCGATTTCATTCGCACCGCGCGCGCTGCTGGACTGGCGAACCGAACGATCCTCTATCGCTATGCCTTTCGCAACGCATTGCTGCCGGTGGTGACCACGCTTGGCATGGTGTTTTCCTTTGCATTGGGCGCCAACGTGCTGGTCGAAAAGGTGTTCGCCTGGCCTGGCATTGGCTCATATGCCGTGGAGGCACTTGTGGTCTCTGATTACGCAGCTGTGCAAGGGTTCGTCTTGGCAATGGCGTTGCTGTTTGTGGCACTGAACCTGGTCATCGACCTGCTTTACACTGCGATAGACCCACGGATCGGATTTTCTTCCAAATGACTGAAATACCCCATGAACCTGCCGCCAAGGCGCAGGGTCGTTTTGATCACATTCTGTATGTCCTTCGGGCCAACCCAGTCACCCTGATCGCGTTTTGCATGTTTGCCTTGCTGATCCTGTCAGCCGTTTTTGGCCCTGCTATCGTCCCGTACGACCCACTTGCGACCAACGCCTCAAACGCGCTGCAGGCTCCGTCAGCGGCGCATTGGTTTGGCACCGATCAGGTCGGGCGCGATGTGTTCAGCCGGGTGATCGTGGCAACCCGGCTTGATCTGTCGATCTCCGTGGCGGCGGTGGCCTTGTCCTTTGTGGTTGGTTCAATTCTGGGCTGCATCGCGGGTTATTGGGGCGGCTGGCCCGATATAATCCTGAACAGGTTCCTTGATACGATCATGGCCTTTCCGCTGTTTGTGCTGGCCATGGGCATTGTCGCCGCCTTGGGCAACACGATTGAGAACATCATTTACGCCACCGCCATCATCAACATGCCGTTTTACGCGCGCCTTGTGCGGGCCGAGGTCAACATCCGCCGCGACGCAGGCTTTGCCCGCGCGGCGAAACTGGCGGGCAACTCTGATGTGCGCGTGCTGGCGATGCATATCTTTCCAAACGCGTTGCCGCCGATGATGGTGCAGGTGTCGCTCAACCTTGGGTGGGCCATTTTGAATGCTGCCGGATTGTCTTTTATCGGGTTGGGCGTCAGCCCGCCCACAGCGGAATGGGGGATCATGGTGGCAGAGGGCGCGAACTTTATCGTGTCGGGTGAATGGTGGTTGGCGGTTTTCCCCGGTCTGTGGCTGATGATCGCAGTCTTTACCTTTAACTTAATGGGGGACGGGCTGCGCGATATCGTTGATCCGCGCAAACGCACATGAGCAATATGTTGTCGGTCAAAGAGCTTGCGGTTTCCTTTCAGACCCGCCGGGGTCAGGTGGACGCCGTGCGAGGCATCAGCTTTGACGTGGCCAAGGGTGAAATTTTGGGGGTCGTTGGCGAAAGTGGCTCTGGCAAGTCCGTCACCTCCTATGCGCTGATGCGCATTCTTGACGCAGGCGGGAGGATCAAAGCCGGCGAGGCGACATATTCAGGCACAGACCTGCGCCGTGCGGCAGAGCGTGACATGCGCGACATCCGGGGGCGCGAGATTTCGATGATTTTCCAGAACCCGCGTGCGGCGCTTAACCCGATCCGCAAGGTCGGCCACCAGATCGAAGATGTGCTGCGCCACCATGCCCGCGCGACCCGTTACGATGCGCGGGCCAAAGCGATTGCGGCCCTTGAAGCGGTCAAGATCAACGATGCCGAGGCGCGCTATAATGCCTATCCGTTTGAGCTGTCGGGGGGCATGTGCCAGCGTGTTGTCTGTGCCATTGCCCTTGCCTGTGATCCACGCCTGCTGATCGCCGATGAACCGACGACTGGGTTGGACATCACGACCCAGAAGGCAGTTATGGACCTTGTGCGCGACCTGATCCGCGAACGGAAAATGAGCAGTATCCTGATCACCCATGACCTTGGGCTGGCCGCGCAATACTGTGATCGGATTTTGGTGATGAAGGACGGTGTGATTGTCGAGCAGGGTGACCCGGTTCAAATCTTCAGCGATCCACAGCATCCCTACAGCCGCAAGCTGGTGGATGCCACACCGCGCGCGGGCGAAACCGTACGAAGCCTGCTGCCACCTCAAGATCGTCGGCCCGACATAGACCCTATCGTCAGCGACAAGCCTTTGGTCGAAGTGCGCAATCTGACCAAAACCTATGCTGGTAAATCCGGCCCGGTGTATGCGGTGAAAGGCATTTCGTTCAGGATCAACCAAGGGCAATGTGTCGGGCTGGTCGGTGAAAGCGGCTGCGGGAAGTCCACCACCTCGGAAATCCTTGTGCGGTTGATGGATGCGACGGATGGCGAAATAGTTTTTGATGGGGCTGACATTGCACAAGTATCAGCGCGCCATTTTGCAAAAGACCCCAGACGCGCCGACATTCAGATGGTGTTTCAAGATGCCACCGACAGCC
Source organism: Sedimentitalea sp. (assembly GCA_045105075.1). GTDB lineage: Bacteria > Pseudomonadota > Alphaproteobacteria > Rhodobacterales > Rhodobacteraceae > JBGCDD01. The sequence continues at coordinate 10,017 of JBGCDD010000084.1, forward strand.
TGAACCCACGCCATACCGCCCGCCAGACCATTACCGAACCGATGCGCCGATTGGGCCGTCTGCGCGGCGCTCAGCTGACAGCGCGGATCGAAGAACTGGCGGATCTGGTCGGATTGCCTCACGCGTTGCTCGACCGCTTCCCGCATCAGCTGTCGGGCGGGCAAAAGGCGCGGGTTGGCATCGCACGGGCCATTGCGCTTGACCCGAAGTTCCTGATCCTTGATGAACCGACGGCGGCGCTGGACGTGTCGATTCAGGCGGTTGTTTTGAACCTGCTGAATGATTTGCGCGGCAAGTTGGGGCTCAGTTACCTTTTCGTCAGTCACGACCTGCATGTGGTGCGGTTGCTTTGCGATCATGTCATTGTCATGAAAGACGGCGAAATCGTTGAACAAGGTGCGGCAAAAGACGTGATGACCCACCCCAAAAGTGACTACACCAGATCATTGCTTGCCGCAGCACCGATGCCCCCACAGCGCCGATCGGCACATTGAAATACCCAAGACCCGGAGAACCCTGATGCTCAGCAATTTGCCCTTTACCTTGACCGCCTTGCGCCAAGCCTATGCCGCGGGCACCAGCCCAGTCGAGGTGGTTGACGAGATTTTCACGCGGTTGGCTTCGGTGAATGACCCTGGCATTTTCATCCACCTGCGCAGCCGCGACGACTTGCGGGCAGAAGCCGAAGCGCTGGGTGCTTTTGATCCGTCTCAGCCGCTTTGGGGCATTCCTTTCGCGGCCAAAGACAATATTGATGTCGCAGGCATTGAGACAACGGCGGCCTGTCCTGCCTATGCCTATACGCCAGAGGCGGATGCCTTTGTGATTGCCAACCTGCGCGCAGCAGGGGCTTTGATGATCGGCAAAACCAACCTTGATCAATTTGCCACCGGTCTTGTGGGCGTGCGCACGCCCTATGGCGCACCGCTGAATTCCGTTGACCCCGAGATCGTGCCGGGCGGGTCGTCGGGCGGGTCGGGTGTGATTGTTGGGCATGGGATTGCGACGTTTTCACTTGGAACAGACACGGCCGGGTCGGGCAGGGTGCCTGCGGCCCTGAACAACATCGTCGGTCTCAAACCAACTTTGGGTGCCTTATCCGCCAGTGGCGTCGTGCCCGCCTGCCGCTCCATCGAGACGGTGTCGATTTTTGCGCTGACAGTAGATGACGCCTATGATGCCTTCGCCGTCGCGCGTGGGTTTGACCCCACGGATGCCTATTCCAAACCGCTGGTGCACGCGCCAATGGTGACACCTGTCAAGCCGCTTCGGGTGGGCGTTCCGGATGCGGCAAGCATCGAGTTTTGCGGCGACGCAGTTCAACAGGCCGCATTTGACCGGGATGTGGCCCTGTTAAAGGCCGCCGGCGCCGAGATCGTCTATATCGATTTTGAGCCACTCTATGCGGTGGCGCGTATGCTCTATGAAGGGGCATGGGTGGCCGAACGCTATACCGTGATCGATGAGCTTTTGGCCAGTGACCCCGATGCGATTCATCCTGTCACGCGCCAGATCGTCATGCACGCTGAAACCATGTCAGCGGCGGATGCGTTTCGAGGCATGTACCGTTTGGCGGACCTGAAGCGTGCAACCGAACCGATGCTGGCAGACCTTGATATGCTCTGCGTGCCAACCATTCCGACCTTTTACTCCGTGGCTGATCTTGAGGCGGATCCGGTCACGCCAAATTCCAACAACGGCACCTATACGAACTTTGTGAACCTGTTGGATATGTGCGGCATTGCGGTGCCAACTGCCCCGCGCAGTGATGGCAGGCCGGGCAGTGTGACCTTGCTGGCACGTGCCGGACAGGACGCGCTGGTGGCCGCAGTCGCGCGCGGGTTCGAGGCGGGTTGTGTGCGCAATATGGGTGCCACGACACATCCAATTCCCGCGCCCGTTGCCCTGCCAGAAGCGGCTTCGGAGTCCATCGAATTGGCTGTCTGCGGCGCGCATATGACGGATCTGCCTTTGAACTGGCAACTGACCGAGCTGGGAGCAACCTTTGTGCGCAAAGCGCAGACCACGCCAGATTACAAGTTCTACGCTTTGGCCGGTGGCCCACCCGCGCGCCCCGGTTTGGTCCGCTCGGACGGGGCGGGCAACGGTGCGATCGCGGTCGAGGTCTGGTCTTTGCCAAAGACGCAGTTCGGCACGTTTATGGCAGGCATTCCTGCGCCTTTGGGCATTGGTACGGTGTCATTGGCGGATGGCACTTGGGTGAAGGGGTTCATCTGCGAAGCAAGCGGTGCCAACGGGGCCACTGACATCACCGCGCTTGGCGACTGGCGGACTTATCTTGCCCAGGACACTGTTCCGGCATGACATCGCGCGTGGAACAACGGCTGAGTGATCTGGGTCTTGAACTGCCCCCCGACTGGACCCCGCGCGGGCAGTTCCTTGCGTTTCGCAAAGAGGGACCGGTCGTCTATCTGTCTGGGCAAATCTGCGAATGGGCCGGCAAAGTCACCCATACGGGTCCCGTAGAAGAT
>JBGCDD010000085.1:0-21340 GCA_045105075.1 Sedimentitalea sp.
GTACAACCATGACAGCTGCTGGTATGGTGTGGCATAGCCGCCCATGATGTCACCAACGAACTGGAACGCAGGGTTCTTGCCCGTCTGGTAACCACCGCCTGTAAAGTCGCAGTCCAGAATGCCGGATGCAGCGGCGTCAAAAGTCTCAACCGATTTGACAACCGACGAGCTCCAGAACATTTCAACTTGGATTTCGCCGTTGGACATATCTTGGATGTCGTTGATATACCCTTGCGCCAGCTTGCCCGAAACGGTTTCAGGTGCGTAGTGCGTTTGAATGCGAAGTTTGGTTGAAGAATGGCCGTCAGCAAACGCGCCTCCTGCCACAAATGCAGCCGCCGCTGCAACAGAAACCGCTGTTTTTACTAGTCCCATAGTGTCCTCCCAGACGATAAGCGTGTGTCTAAAGGCAGGTGGTCTGCCTCGCTTTATTAACGCTGCGTGGAACGGTAATCTGAGGGACCGTGTACAACAAGAAGAAAATGAAATTCTGTGAAATTTTGACGATTTGAGATTTTTGCACGCAAACCCTCGGTCTTGGATCCGACGATCGCTGAGCTGATCCTCAGGTGTTTGAGAGGATTTGGCGTGGAAGAGGCTGCTCTTTGCGATGGACCAAATCGTTTGGCACCTGCTTGCGAAAGGCTGGGTGATTTGAATTACAAAAGACCGAAGTGGGGCGGTTTTTCGGCTTGGCTATGATGTAATCTGTTTGGCGTCATGCCGCCTGGTGAGTTCGCTTGGCGTTGAAGAATGCGTTGTCTGGGGATCGTTTGTGCCGCGCCGTGTGAGGTCGTTCGGTGTTGCAGCAGCTGCGCCAGTCTTCGATTAAAGCGGTCGGCTTGCAAGCCAATTTGCTGTGCGTACTATTATATCGCTTTTTGCTCGCAGGAGCGCTCTCACCGTCGGAACCAGCGCGGCAAGCATCGCTGAGAAGGGAAGATGCTGTCCAGATATCGACCCTGCCCATCTTTTTTTGGCAGGTGTTTTTTTAAGGTGACATAGGAGAAAGGACACCTTGATCTTGGCGTCGATCAAGTTGGTGACCCGGGCGGCACCCGTGAACGCCCTTGTAAGCGGCAAGCCGCGATTTGAGCTTGGTTGATCTGTTTGGGTCGTCGCGCAACCATGTTAGAGACGTCGAGGGTTATGTATCGTTTCAAGCAGCGGTGTGCTTCGAGCTTGGAATGGCCTTGAGCTGTACGCCGGGTGACTATTTTGTCTTCGGAGCCCGCGGTAAAGGCCCGATAGCGATGATACGAAGCACGCTCGCTGCCACGGTTCAATCGGCGACGTGCCAGCGATTTGAGGGCGATGCGAATTGCTTGTTCTCCATCTCGATATCCGGTCCAATCGGGTCGCCAAGCCGCCAACGTCCGGATCAATTACACGCGAGTCATTTTGTGCAAATGGCCACGCAACCGGTCAGCGGCATAAACAATTGTCGTCTGGATGATTTGCTATGCGATCCGCCAGGCTTGAACCGCAATCGTCGGGAAAACGGTTCTCTGGAACATTTTTATCTGCCTCACGCCCGCGCCGTCTTCGATCCAGTTCACCTGGTGTCGTCCGCTCCAGCACATCAACCGGCAACCTGCATAAATGGTTAGAGACCAGAACCGTGGCGGTCTGTGCATTCTACGCCGTTGCGGCGCAAGTCTTGGAATGCGCGCATCCCTGCCACCATCAATTTGGAGCCTTCCTTCCCGCGTTGTGGCAATGCTCTGAGCGCCAAGCGAAAGTTTGTTGCGATCGACGACGGGGCATCATGAAGGTCTTTGTGCGTCTCAACCTCACCAACAACTGGCGGGATTGCATAGGTTTGATCATGGGATCATCCTTTCCGGCAGTGTCAAAATGCGGCGCCGACCAGACCGCACTGACAGGGATTGATCGTTCGCCTGTTCTCTCGTTCACAGGCTTTTTCTTTGGGATCACGCGCGATCTTGGAGACAAAGCCGCACCGCGAGGCGTTCCCGCCCCCTTTTGATTTAAATGCAAGCAATTGTCCGATGAGAGATGACCGATGTGTCCAGCGACAGACATATAGCAAGTCGATCACAGTGACGCTCAGAGCACGTCAAGATGCCAAGCCGCGCCAACCTAACGAACGGTCGATCAGTGTTTGAGCCAACCATCCGTGAGCGCGGTGTCATTCTTTGACTGTTGGAGTTGAAGAGTCCTGGCTTGCCGTGCTTGGCCAACGCTTCCTTCAAGGCTTCAACATAACAATCCGGGTCCGTGCTGTTGGGCGGCCGTCCTGCCAGAACGACGAAAATATCATGGAAATACAGATACGAAGAAGTTTTTGGCGATCCCGGGAGGACTCGAACCCCCAACATCCTGATTAGAAGTCAGGTGCTCTATCCAGTTGAGCTACGGGACCACGGGTTCGTTCTAGCGCCTTGGCCCGGTTGGTGCAACGCTGTCTCGGGGGTCATAATGTATCGTGTGTGGGACGGCCTGCGCAAAGGGTCATTTTGGCTTTCACCTGGTCTAACGTTTCGGGCGCGATCTTGGTGACGTCCTGGGACAGAATGGCGATATCGGCCATCATGCCGGGCGCCAAACACCCTTTGCGATATTCCGAAAATTCGGCCCAGGCGCCATCGGCGGTGTAGCTTTTCAAGGTGGCGATCAGATCCTGGGGGTGATCGACCCAGGGCGGATCGAGTTTGATCGGAGCGACGGCGGCACGCACGCCGGCCATCACATCGACGGGAACCACCGGCCAATCGCTGGAAAAGATCAATCGCGGGGCGGCGGCGCGCAGCACATCCCATCGGAACATTTGCGGCTTTTGATCTTCGTGCAACAGCATGCCCTTGGGCGGCGGCGGAAACAGCCCGGCAGCGGGCGAATGGGGCGGCTGCATCGAGGCAATCACGCCAAGATGGCCAAAGCGCGCAACATCGTCCGGGTGCAGGATTTCCACATGTTCGATCCGGTGGCGGCTGTCGCGCGCGCCGTTGGCATCGCGCGCGGCTTCAAACGCATCAAGGGTCTCGCGGTTGGCGGCGTCTCCGATGGCATGCACGCTGATTTGCAGGCCCATCTTGTCGGCCCGCACGCAAATGTCGCGGAACTGGTCGGGGGCAAAAACCGGTGCGCCGTGGCTGTCGGGCCAATTGGGATAGGGTTGCAACATCGCCGCCGTGCCAGATTCGCAAACCCCATCGTGAAACAGCTTCAATCGCCCGGACCACAGCCAATCGGAGTTGTACCGCCGCCGCATGTCGTCGGCTTCGTCCAGCCGGTCAATCGAATCAAACGCCTTGAGGTGAAATGGAATCTGACCCCGACACAGCAAATCGCCTTCGGCCTGCAATTCGCTCAGAAGTTCAAGCTGATAGAAATTGCCGTCCATATTGTGAAAGGTGGTGATGCCGAAGCTGGCCAGATGTTTAAGCCCGGCGCGCAAGGCGTTCTTGTCGGCAACGCGTTGCTGTGGCGAGGCCGGCGGAGAGGGATCGGCGCCGGTGGTCATGCCCAGCATATCGCGCCCACCCAGGCTGGTCTTGGCCAGGATGTATTCATAGGCGCCGGGTTCCAGCAATTCGCCAGTGGCCAGCCCATCGGCGCCCATGGTGATCTGACTGCCCGCCGAGACCTTTGCGCCGCTGGCAATGCCGGCCAAATGCAAGGCGGCTGTGTTGGCCCAGACCGTATGATGATCTGCCGCCAGCACGGCAAAGGGGCGGTTGGGCATCACCTGATCCAACCCGTGGCGGTCAATGCTCACGCCGTCGCCCAGCATGCCGTAGTTGCCACCAATGGCATAAAGCAGGTCCTGGTCCGGGTTTTGGGCGGCATAAGCCCGCACCATCTGGCTCACCTGATCCATCGAGGTGCAGCTGGCGAGGTTCAGCAACCCCAGCTCGAAACCGCCGGGGAACAGATGGATATGGCTCTCGATGAAACCGGGCAAAACCGTATTGCCCGCCGCGTCGATGATGCGTGTGTCTGGCCCTTTCAGGTCGTACATTTGCGCACGGGTTCCCAAGGCCAGGATATGCTCGTCCTTTATCGCCAACGCGTTGCAGGGTTCTGGCGTGTCTGCAAAAGTCAAAAGAGCAGCGTTTTCGATGATCAGATCGGCATAGGGCATGGGGCCTCCGCAGGGTCGTTTCTGCCATCAGCCTGCGCTGAAACCGGGGGCGGCGGCAATATCCATTTGCGCCGCGCGCGCCGGGTCGCAGTTGAGTTCACGGTGGAAAGCGCCTATTTCGGCGCCAACAGTCGGGCAAAGGACAATAATGTGACGAACCATCTTTATCAAAACGATCTGCCCGATGGGCTGGTGCTGGGGCCTGTGGTGGCCATTGATTGCGAAACCATGGGGCTGAACCCGCATCGCGATCGGTTGTGCGTTATTCAAATGTCGGGGGGCGATGGCAATACGCATATCGTTCAGGTGGCCAAAGGTCAGTCCGAGGCGCCCAACCTGTGTGCGATGCTGGAAGACCGAGATGTTCTCAAATTGTTTCATTTCGGTCGCTTTGACATTGCCGCGATGGACAACGCCTTTGGCGCGCTGACGCAGCCGGTCTATTGCACCAAGATCGCCAGCCGGTTGATCCGCACCTATACGGATCGCCACGGATTGAAAAACCTGACGCAGGAATTGTTGGGCGTCGACATTTCCAAGCAACAGCAGATGAGCGATTGGGGCGCTGAAACCCTGACCGCCGCGCAGTTGGATTACGCGGCGTCGGATGTGTTGTATCTGCATGCGCTGCGCGACGAATTGAACAAGCGTCTTGTGCGCGAGGGGCGCTCTGATCTGGCGCAGGCTTGCTTTGATTTTCTGCCCACGCGGGCGCGGCTTGATCTGGCAGGGTGGCCGGAAATTGACATTTTCGCGCATTCATGACCGGTGAAACCCCCTTTCGCGACACCGCGCGGCGGGTGATCCGGGCCGAGGCTGATGCGTTGAGGACCCTGGCCGATCATCTGGACGAGCGGTTTTCCGAGGCGGTTCAGATCCTTGTGCGCTCAAAAGGGCGAGTGATTGTTACCGGCATCGGCAAATCCGGTCATATCGCGCGCAAAATCGCGGCCACGCTGGCCAGCACCGGAACACCGGCGCAATTTGTGCATCCGGCCGAGGCCAGCCATGGTGATCTGGGGATGATCACGCCCACGGACGTTGTGCTGGCGATCTCGAACTCGGGCGAAGCGCCGGAGCTGGCCAACCTGGTCGCCTTTACCCGCCGTTTTGACATTCCGCTGATCGGGATCACCAGCCGCCCCAACAGCGGTTTGGGCGCGCAATCTGATGTCGTTTTGGAACTGCCGCGTTTGCCCGAGGCCTGTGGCACCGGTGTGGTGCCCACCACGTCAACCACGATGACATTGGCGATGGGCGACGCGCTGGCGGTGGCGTTGATGGAAAACCGATCCTTCACCGCAGACCATTTCCGCGCCTTCCATCCCGGCGGCAAATTAGGTGCGCAACTGAGCCGCGTGGGCGAGTTGATGCATGCGGGTGATGCGGTGCCTTTGGTGCGCGAAGATGCCGATATGGCCGAAGCGCTGACCGAGATCGGCGCCAAGGGTTTTGGCGTCACCGGGGTCATCGACGCGCAGGGTGGTTTGTCAGGCATCATCACAACCGGCGACATTGGGCGCCACATGGACGGTCTTCTTGCCCTGCGCGCCGTCGACGTGATGACGCGTTCGCCGGTGACAATTGGACCAGATGAGCTGGCCGAAAAAGCGCTTGGAATCATGAACACCCGCAAGATCACCTGTCTCTTGGTGATTGCGCCGGATGCGCCGGATCGCACAGTGGGGTTGTTGCACATCCACGACTGCCTGCGCATCGGGCTGGGCTAGGGGCGGCGCGGGATGGATCTTTATTCCCGCATGATTGCGTTTTTCAAAGTGCTGCTGCCGCTGGCTGCGCTGGCCATTTTGGCGACCCTGTTCCTGCTGTCCCGCAGCATTGACCCCACAGCGACAATTCCGTTTGCCCAGGCTGACATGGCCGACCGCATGCGCGACCAACAGGTCACCGCGCCGTTCTTTTCCGGCACCACCCCCAATGGCGACGAGATTATCTTCACCGCGACCCTTGCGCGTCCGGGTGGCCCAAACGTGCCCGCCGAAGCGCAGGACGTCAGTGCGCGAATTACAATGGCTGACGGTGCGCAGATCACGCTGGATTCCGACACCGGCAGTGTCAACATCGCCGATGATATCGCCACATTTGCCGGCGATGTGCGGCTTGCGACCTCGGCTGGGTATGTTGTGCGCACCGAAATTCTGAACGCTGCGATCAGCGGAGTGCAGGGAAATGCGCCTGAAACCATCTCGGGAACCGGTCCAATCGGCACATTTACCGCAGGTCAGATGGAAATGGAGGCAAAAAACGGGTCTGGATCGGTGCATCTTCTTTTCAAAGGGGGAGTCAAGCTGGTATACGATCCCAAACAGTCCGAAAGATAACCATTGTCACGCTTTTTTGCCTTGATGTTCGGCACTTTGGTCCTGATCGCGCCGTCTTTGGCGGTCTCTCAGGGCACGAACGTGGCATTTGGCGCGGTCAAAGCGGATCCGACACTGCCGGTTGAGGTGTCTGCGGACAGTCTTGATGTGAACCAAGCCGATGGATCGGCTGAATTCGTCGGCAACGTGGTGGTCGGGCAGGGCGAAATGCGCCTGTCAGCACAGCGGGTCCTGGTGATCTATTCCGAAAGCTCCAGTCAGATTGAGCGGATGGAAGCCACGGGTGACGTAATCCTGGTCAGTGGACCGGATGCCGCAGAAGCCCAACGGGCGGATTATTCCATCACAACGGGCGTGATCGTAATGACCGGCAACGTGCTGCTCAGCCAGGGAAACAATGCGCTGACCTCTGACAAGATGACTGTGAACTTGACATCCGGCAGCGCACAAATGGTGGGACGGGTCAAAACCATTCTGATGCCGGACAATCAATAATGGCCCGCCCCAAGCTGACCGTGACCAGCGGCAATTCGGGGCTTCGCATCGAACATTTGCGCAAGTCTTTTCGCAAAAAGGTTGTGATCCGTGATGTCACGATGTCGCTGGAACGCGGCGAGGTTGTTGCATTGCTGGGGCCAAACGGGTCGGGCAAAACCACCACGTTTTACACCATCGCCGGGCTGGTTTTTCCCGAAGCGGGCAAGGTCAGTATCGATGGCCAAACGGTGACCACCTTGCCGATGTATCGCCGCGCGCGGCTGGGAATCGGTTATTTACCGCAAGAAATGTCGATTTTTCGTGGTCTCAGCGTGGAAGACAACATTTCCGCTGTGCTGGATGTGACCCATCGGCGCAAACACAAGCGTCGGGAGCGGCTGGAAGAGCTGCTGTCTGACTTTTCGATTGAACATCTGCGCCGCGCTCCGGCTCTTGCTTTGTCCGGTGGCGAGCGGCGGCGTGTGGAAATTGCCCGTTGTCTGGCCGCTGATCCCAAATACCTGCTGCTTGACGAGCCTTTTGCCGGAGTTGATCCGATCTCGGTTGGCGACATTCGCCACCTTGTCGCAGATCTCAAAAAACGCGGCATCGGGGTTCTGATCACTGATCACAACGTGCGCGAAACGCTCGAGATCGTGGACCGGGCCTATATTTTGCACGATGGACAGGTGCTGATGTCGGGCACCCCGGAAGAAGTCGTAGAAAACGAAAACGTGCGTCGTGTCTATTTGGGCGACAATTTCCGAATTTCTTAACGATTTGATCGATTTTCGAACAGGTCGGGCGGATTCTGCGCCGATTTGTCCGCCGCTTTGTGTTGACAGCCCCCCACCGCGTCGCCTCAAATGGGCTATGAGATGTGTTTCGCTAGATGCAACTTTCAACCCAAGCCCGAAACGGGCGGTTTTGCATCATTATCGGGCTGTCTCATCTTCCCCTCACCGTGCCATAAGCCCCTGTTTTTACTGATGGTATTGCGCCGGTGACACACAAGAAGGAGCGCACATGCGTTATCAAATCAGCGGCAAACAAATCGACATCGGAGAAGCTCTGCAAACGCACGTTCAGACGGAATTGAATGAAATCGTCACCAAATATGCAGGTCGACCGACCGATGCGACGATCATCTTTTCACGCTCTGGACACGAACATGTTTGCGAGGCAACGATCCATTTGTCGACCGGATTGAACGCAGCGGCCAAGGCGCATGCTGTTGAAATCTATGCTGCTTTTGAAAGCTGTGCGGAAAAGCTCGACAAGCAGTTGCGCCGATACAAACGGCGCTTGAAAGACCATCACAAGGACCGTGCAGAACCGGTTGAACTTCTTGGCGCATCCTCTTATATCCTCGCTGCACAAGATCAGGCCGAGGATGCCGAGCCCGAAACGCTACAGCCCATAATCGTTGCTGAAATGGAAACACAGATACCGTCACTGTCTGTGGGTGAAGCCGTGATGCAAATGGAATTGGCTGGCGCGCCGGTGTTGGTGTTCAGAAATGAAAGCAAGGATGGGTTGAACGTGGTATACCGTCGGGAGGACGGGAATATCGGTTGGATTGATCCCTGAGCGAACACCTATTCCGCGACCAACACGCGGCGAAAGGCGAAACATATGTACATGGAGCTTGCGAGCATCCTGAAACCTGAAGCGGTCAAGGTCTTTTCGGCCGCTTCAAGCAAAAAGCGATTGTTTCAGGAAATCGGCGACGTCGCCGCTGGTGTCTATGGGCTTGAGCCAGGGTCAACCGTCGAAGCACTTCTGGAGCGTGAAAGTCTTGGACCAACGGGTGTCGGCCACGGCGTTGCTCTGCCCCATGCCCGGATTGCGGGTTTGAACGACGTGGTTGGCATTTTCGTTATGCTCGAAAAGCCCATCGACTTTGGCGCAGTGGATCGCCAGCCTGTGGATATTGCTTTTGCGCTTTTTGCCCCCGAAGAGGCCGGGGTTGAACATCTCAAGGCGTTGGCGCTGGTGTCGCGGACGTTGCGTGAAAGCGCGCTGTGCACCAAGTTGCGGGCCAATCTCAACGCGCCGACGCTGTATGCGATTCTGACGGAAATGCGCTCGGTTCAGGCGGCCTGACGCCACGGGGCGAAGCCAAACACCATGTAATCACGCTGGTAAACGTCCATGCATGCAGCTTCGAGGGCTTCATCGTAGATGTCTGCAAGCGCGTACGGCGTATCTGATGCGCCCGTTTTTGGTTGTTGGGGTGCAGAGTGGCCCACATGGGCGGCCAACTGAGGCAGCGCATCGGCCATTTCTTCTTCGCGAAAGATATGATCGGGCAGCGCAAATTCGCCAAATCCGCCCAGGGTTTGCGATTGCGTACCCCAATCCGCATCGACACGGATTGCGGTTTGCCCGGCCAAATTGGCCTTGAGAAACGCCAGGAACCCTTCAAAAGCGGCCCGATGATCGGCGCGGGAATAAGTGCCTTGGGTGTCCGACGCGGGAATAGCCAGTTTGAACTGACGGCGCAAAGTGTCACTGATTTGGTGGTACCCTCCGTGGCCGGTGTTCAAGATACGGTTGCAAAACACCGCATGCGCGCGCGCCAAAGGGTGTCTGAGCACTGTGAAACTGCGATGCCCTGGCATCTGACGTTTCCACTGCCGCAGGTGTTTTTGAGTCATTTTGCGGCCCAGCGCGCCCATTTCAACGGAATCCAGATCCGCCATCCATTGCGTAACCTGCGTCTCTGGACCGCCGCGCACCGGCAAGTACAGCAGCGGCGTGGTGATGCCGGCAACATAGCTGGGCACTGCAGGGCCGCGGCGCGGTTCGAAATTGGGTGTGCGTGCCAGGTTGAACGGGTCGATATCGGATAGGGCCTGCTGCATCTCTGTCAGGTTCAAAACTTTGTCGGTGACCGGGCTTGGGTTTTGCGGCTTGAGGCTTTTGTCCAGCGTGTCCAATTGCGCGCTGATCCCAAGCCAACGCGCCAGGCCGTTCATAACACCAAGATCGTGTAAATCGTCATAGCCAATGTAAAACGGGGTCTGACCAAACGTTTGCAGCTGGTTAAGAATTTTGATCTGAAATTGTTGTAGGGCGCTGACATGATTGTTGAATTCTCTGGCGTCGAAGTGCGCTTTGGCTTCTTTGCGGCGCTTGACGTCGGTTAACTTCCATTGCCCTGTTGCCTTGGCGATTTTCCACGACACATAACTGTCCAGCGGATTGCGTGTCAGGACGATCTTGGCGCAGCGCGGGTCGGCCAGCAGCGTATCGAGAACCCGCGCATCGTGGTCGTGGAAATAGCGAAATCCGGCCAACCCTGGGGCGCCTTTGATAGCCGCAATCACGCGGTCCGGATCGGCATCGCGCTGCGTTTGAGTGACACCAAGCAGCGTTGGTTTGTTGGGATATCCGATGAAATGAGGGTTAAAGGCCTCGCCCAGGCAACTCAGTCCGTCAAAGGCGTTCAGGTTGGTTTCCAGGAAATTCGAACCAGTGCGCATTTCGGCGAGAACAACGAAATAGTCAAAGGGTGCCATGTCGATTTATCGTACCAAGTAGGGTTTGCGCGGTGGTTTGGGCATATTGACCGGGGCCTGTTCGAGCGGAAAGTCACCCATCAGGTAGGGATGCATACCTTGGTTTTTCAGATTTTGCAGGAACTGGCCAAACCCAGATAAATCGACCATTTTGGGTACTTCGCTCAACCGGCGCGCTGACGCTGGGCCAATTTCGTCGATGATGGTTTGCAGCGGCTCCATAGGCGCTTCGATAAAATCAGCCAATGTCCAGATGCGAATCCGTGCCTTGGCATATTGCGAGCGTAAAATATCCAGGTGCTCGCTTTCGGTTTTCTGCAAAGAGGCGGCGATACGGCGCAAATCCTGGAAATTCCTGTTCAAGCGGAACAGTGGAATCGCCCAAGCCCCTGAAATCACCGAGATCTGGGCGTTGGGGTCGCGCGCAATTGGCCAGTTCACGGCCTGATTGTCAGACGGTCCAAATTGAAAGCACTGACGCTCGCCGCGCATGTTCCAGATCAGGCTGGTCAGGAAATTCTCAGGCGCATAATCGCGACGCACAGGATTGTCCGAAAGCGCACCGTTGATCAACGTTTGCCCATCGGCAAACTCAACCCGGCCCGCCGCAAACAAATGGCCATGAACCCGGGCGCCGGTGGATTTGGCCAGCCAGGGCTCAAAATTATCAAACAGCTCGGTGAAGCCTTGAAAAACCGAGAACGGGTTTGATGTTAAACCATTTTCCCAACCATGTTTGGGCATCCGGCTTTGCATATAAAGCCCAGGGCGGCCGCGTGTTCGACGCTCAACCGCTTTGGCAAAAATGCGGTCGATCTTGCCTGGGTTGGGTTCAGTCTTTTTCATGGCTGTCGCGCCATCGGTCAGGAACGCCTGGTAAAGACGGTCCGCATGCGGCCAGATCTTGCGCGCAACAAAACAATCTGACCTCCGCAAAAGCTGCAAGTGGTCGTCATAGAAGATGTGTGGTTTGCCCTGAAAATCGAATTTGGACAGCGTCAGCGACCGGCTTTCGATGTTGGACGAATATTGTCGCGCCAAGGTCTGATAATAGCTTTCGTCCGGTATCCAAACCTGTCGGAAATAGCGATCAAAGCGTTCGCGCTCGGGGTCTTGCAAAATTGCCGACAGGGTTTGGCGGGTCAGGCACCACCACTGGCTGCCCATATGCGGCACAAGCCCCGCCGGCACTTGCCTTTTGATCCGAAGACGGCGCTGGAGGTGGACATATTTGTCAAATAGATAGCGATTGCGTTTCCACGAAAATGGAAAGCGCAGTGTGAAACGCTCTTGATCAAGCCCACCAACGGTCCAAGGTACATCGGCTGTTGTCGCGCTTTCGATGAAATCAATGCGGGGCCGGGCGGCGAGATAATCGATCAGTTCCTGCACCGGTCGCAAAGGCAGGCAAGACCCTGACGCCAGATAAACATGGCGAACGTGATCGAAAGTTTGCAACATCAATTCTGAAGCGGATTGCGAGGCGGCAACGATGCCCCAAGTCCCCCATTCGCACCTGTGGCGCGCGCAAAACATGATTCGAACGTCATCCGACAACGCATCGCGAAAAGCGCGAAAGGCGGCGCGTGGCACCTTTTTGTCGACATGCATCACCACCGGGCAGCCCGAAGCCGTCCAGTGCCGTGCCACTTGTTCAGCACGGTCAAGTGCGGTGTGCACCAGCATGACGATGCCAACAGTCATGGCCTGGTCATGCCCAGTTCCCTTTGGACATCAGCCCCAAAATCTCAAGCTGCCTCCAGTTGATATATTTTTCTGACCATTTACACCATAAGTCCGGGTTTGCCTTCAGGTTTTCTGCATAGGCTTTGTATTCAACCGATGCAGCATAGTGTTGCTTGCGCAAAAGTTCCTCTGCGGCTTTGGCCGTGAAAGTGTCGAGAAATTTCGCATGGAGCAAAACGCCCGATGCTTTTTCGCCGCCCCATTCGTCGTAGACTTGGTTCAATCCGCGCGGCAGCAACATGTGTGTGGAACTGACATAGGCGTAGCGCCGGTCCCATTTCACCAGCGGAATTTTGTTCAGAGCCGGCGCAAGTTCGGGTTTTTCCGGGAAAAACACACGGCTGCGTGGCCCGCCCTGGATCCAAAGATTGCCGTAGGTTTCGTTGCGTTTGACGGAATAATTGCCGGCATCAAACCAAGACGCGATCTCCAACGGGTTTTGCCCGGAATGGTAGGGCTGTGCATCTATTCGACCCTTTGGGTAAACATCCAGCAACATCGCACTGAAACTGCGGATCGAAGAATTCTCAAGCCAGTCGGTCAGCGCCCGAATAGGCCGTGTGTCGCAAAACGGATAGATAAAAAACTCATCCGGATCGACGATAAGGGTCCAATGCCCATTGGCGTATTTGCGCGCAAGCCAATTGACCCAGTCGACCCCAAAGGTGGCGCGTTTGTAACTGGCTTGGGTGGTCCAGATCGAGACATCCGGCTGGTCTGCAAGATACTCAAGCGATCCATCTGTGCTGTCGTTGTCAACAAACAGGAAGTGATTGATGCCCATGTCACGGTAATAGGTGAGGAAGTATGGCAACCTTATCAGTTCGTTACGTAAGGTGCAGATTAGAAGAACGTCTTTGGGGCGGATCGAAGATGTGGCGTCTTTGAAAGTGGTTAGATCGAATGACTTGCGCCCAGCCCGAAACAGCCGGCGCTTGCGCCGGATTCGCATACGATATGAATCCCAAAGCCCCAACACTCTGCCCAACTAAAAAGCCATGCGCATTTCACGTGATGCTATGCAGTATGGCTCGACAACCTACACAACGGATCTGTCATAACCGTCAATGAATTTACATTTGGTTACAAGGATCAAGCAGTTTTCAATGGCGTAAATCTTGCGGCTGTGGCTGTGCTGCCCTTACCACAACCTTTCTGGCATCAATCCTGCGGCACTCAGGCTTTCGGACCCATTATAGCGCCTGGATTTGGCGCTCCACAGCGTCGGACCGGCCGCAATTGCATCGTAATAGTCATCAAATTGCGCAGGGTCGTGAAAATGCTGTTTGCGCCGCTTTTCCAGTTTGGCGCGCTCGACCGCGTCCGGCATGAACTTGGTGTGAAGCAAAACACCACAAGGGTCATGTAAGGACGGGCCGTCATAGGCCTCGTTCAACTTGCGTGGCAGAGCGGAATGGGTCGAGTTAACGTACGCATATCGGCGATGCCAACGCACCAGCGGGAGTTTGTTCAATGTTGGCGAGCGGCGCGGTGTGGCGTCAAAGAACGCCCGCTCTCGCATACCGCCTTGCAGCCACAGATTGCCCAACGGAGCCTGACGCTCGGCGCGATAAGGGCCATCGTCAAACCAGCACAGCACCTGCGTTGGATCCGAGCCGAGCGGAATAGGGTCAGCACCAATTGGCGATTTGGGATAGAGGTCCAGCATTATGGCGCCGAATGCGCGCCGGCCCTGTTGGTCAAGCCATTTTGTCAGCGACGGCAACGCATGGGTCGTGTGGTTGGGATAGACAAGAAGCTCATCCGCATCCAGAACCAGACACCACCGATTGTGCGCAAACCGCATTTGCAACCAACCGGTCCAGTCCAGACCAAAGCGTGAACCGCGATAACTGGCAGCGGTTTGCCAAAGCGAAACGTCGGGTTGAGCGCTCAGATATTCCATGGTGCCATCATGGCTGCCATTGTCGACGATCAGAAACGGACCTGCGCCCAATTGCCTGTGGTGCTCGAGAAAGAAGGGCAGCCGGCTTGTCTCGTTTCGCACGACCATGATCACCGGGATCGAACTGGAGGTCAGCGCATTCGTGCGATCGACAATGCACTCCAACGCCCGTCTGCTGCGCCAGGCGCGCCATAGCAAACGCCTTCGTTTCCAGACAAGTTTATAGCGCGCTTTCAGTCCGATCGGGGCGGTTGCAGAGGCTAGATCACCTGTCATAGTGGCCCGTCTGGTGCCACCTCCACGCATCGCCGATCATCTGATCCAGGGTCGAGCGATGCGGAGCCCACCCAAGCTCGTCAAGAGCGCGGCGAGAGCCGGAGACCAGCCGGGTGCAATCCCCGGCACGTCGAGGGCCAATCACATGCGGCACTTCGCGGTTTGTGATCGCGCGGGATTGATCCATCACTTCGCGAACTGAAAACCCAACGCCGGTGCCCAGATTGAACACCTGACTGCCCTTGCCCTGTTTCAGCCAGCCAAGGCCCAGCACATGCGCATCTACCAGATCACAAACGTGGACATAGTCGCGGATACAGGTGCCATCGGGGGTCGGGTAATCTGTGCCAAACACGGTAAGCGCATCGCGCTTGCCCTCAATCGCGTCGAGCATCAGGGGGATCAAATGTGTTTCTGGGCGGTGGAATTCCCCCACTTCCCCGTCGGGATCCGCGCCTGCCACATTGAAGTAGCGAAAAATCACGTGGCGCAGACCATAGGCGACTTCAAAGTCGCGCAAAATATCTTCGATGGCGCGTTTTGAGGCACCATAGGCGTTCAGCGGTTGTTGCGATGTGTTCTCGTCCAGAACGACATTGTCGTGGTCGCCATAGGTCGCACAGGTGGACGAAAACACAAAATCCAGGCAGCCTGAGGAAACCGCGGCTTCGATCAAAGCGAGCGAACCGGCAACATTGTTGTGCCAATAGCGCCCGGGCTCGGCCATCGCCTCGCCAACTTGGCTGAGCGCCGCAAAATGCATCACGGCAATGGGTTTGTAAGTTTCAAAGACCGCATCAAGCCGGCTGCGATCTGTCAAGTCGCCCTGCTCAAAGGGACCGAACTTGACCGAATCCTGCCAGCCGGTGACGAGATTATCATAAGCCACAGGTACGAAACCCGCGTCGCGCAGAGCCTTGCAGGCGTGCGAGCCAATATAGCCGGCCCCACCTGTGACGAGGACATGATCAGACATATGCGAAGGACAAGCCGATCATTGCGCTGCTTTGTCGACTTCCACCATTTCCTTGATGTAGCGATAAAGATCGTCGCGCAGATCCTCGCGTGCCAATGCAAAGGCAACTGTCGCCTGCAAAAAGCCCGCTTTTGATCCACAATCAAAGCGCTGACCCCGGAAACGATAGCCATAGACGGTGTTTTCAGTGCCAATATCCGCGGCGATTGCGTCGGTAAGCTGTATTTCTCCGCCGGCGCCGGATTTCATTTTGTTGAGATTGGTCAATACCGATGGGCTTAGAATATAGCGGCCAATCACGGCCAGGTTTGACGGCGCTTCGTCTTTTTTGGGTTTTTCGACCATGCCTTTGACTGACACGATGCTGCCCATATCTTCCTGAACATCCAAAACGCCGTAGGCGCTGGCCCGTTCTGGCGGAACTTCCATGGCGGCGACCATATTTCCACCGGTCTCCTGATAGGCATCCACCATTTGTTGCAAACAAGGCGTCTCGGCGGCAATCACATCATCAGGTAGCATGACCGCGAAAGGTTCGTTGGCGATCAGGCGCCGGGCGCACCACACAGCATGGCCCAGGCCCAAGGCCCGGTGCTGGCGGATATAGGCGATCGCGCCGCTTTCCATATTGGTTGATTTCAGCAGATCCAGAAGCTCGTCTTTGCCCTGCTTGCGCAGTTCCTGCTCGAGCATCGGGAAATGGTCGAAATAGTCTTCCAGCGCACTTTTCCCGCGCGCGGTGACGAAAATGAACTCTTTGATGCCAGCGGCGCGGGCTTCGTCGATGGCGTATTGAACAAGCGGCCGGTCGACCAATGTCATGATCTCTTTCGGGACAGATTTTGTCGCCGGCAAGAACCGCGTTCCCATTCCAGCAACTGGAAAGATCGCTTTTGTGACTTTTTTGCCCATTTTACCCTCGGTTTCTGAACGACTTGTTACGCGTCAGTTATATTGGCCTGAATACACCTTCGGAGTGCATTAATCACGTCTATCGTTAAAATGTTGCCTCACTTGGGCAGAAATTTGTTCTATGTGCGCTTTCTGGCACCCAAAAAACCGCCGATGCGATGCAAGGTTTCGTGTTATTGAGACCAAAGGTCACTTTTGGGCCCGATTTGCAACCTCTGAGCCGCGAATCCCGACTGTTCGTATTTTAAGAAAACCCCATGTCGGACATCATTTTTTCAAGCTTCGCAACGTCCTCGGGATTGTTGAGTTCCCAAAAATGCCGGTCGCGGGCATCAACTTCGACACACAACACCCGGTGGCCATTCTCCATAAACCTAAGCTGTTCCAATCCTTCAAGTTTTTCCAACGGGCCAAGCGGCCATTCGGGATAAAGCGCCAGCGCATCGGGACGGTATGCGTAGACACCAACATGATGAAACACCGGCGTCGGATCGGCATCGCCGTAGACCTTTTGCGTGAAGGGAATCACCTCTTTGGAGAAATAGAGCGCAGTGTTGTCGCGGCTGAAAACGGCCGTGGTGCCGCCGACGCGCCCAGCCTTTCGATCTTGTAAAAACCCATTCAGCGCGGCGCCAGTGCAGCGCAACACCGGGGTGGCGATGGCGGCTGTCGGATCGTTTTGCATGGCGCTGACCAGGGCTTCGACGAACCAATGGGGTGTCAAAGGGGCGTCGCCTTGCAGATTAACCACAATGTCATAGCCACCACCCAAGATATGATGCGCCTCGGCACATCGCTCGGTGCCGTTTTCACACGTATCCGAGGTCATCACCACTTCGGCGCCAAAAGCTTCGCAGGCGGCGCCTATGCGTGCATCATCTGTGGCCACCACCACATGATCTATGTTTGAAACCGCTTTTGCCGCACGCCACGACCTTTCGATCAAGCTGCGCGTTGTGCCATCTGCGCCAGTCAGGCCAACCAACGGCTTGCCTGGATAGCGCGTGCTGGCATAGCGCGCAGGGATCACGATCAACGCGGACATCAGGGTTTTTTCAGTTCCACATCAGGCGCATAGGCGATGAAAAACGGGTTGGCGAAGTCTTCTTTGCCGTAGGCCAGCGGTGTGTGGTCATCAAAGCGCACGACGTCTCCGCCGGCGCCTTTGAGCACGGCATGCCCGGCAGCTGTGTCCCATTCCATGGTGCGTCCAAGGCGGGGGTAGAGGTCTGCCTCACCTGTTGCCACCAGGCAGAATTTCAGCGAGGACCCTGCGCTTTTCATGTCTTTGACCGCGTATTTGTTGATGTAGTCATCGGTCGCCTGGTCTCGGTGCGATTTGCTGGCCACGACCATCAACGACTCGTTGTTCGACGCAGCGACGGACAAAGGAGAGAGCGCGCCGATGTGATCTGGGTCAAAATCGCCGGTTTCTTCGACCGATTGGCCATCAGCCTGGGTGAAAAACATGCGCTGTTTGGCGGGGGCATAGACCACGCCGCGCGTCGGCACCCCGTCTTCGACCACCGCGATATTCACGGTGAAATCACCGCGACGGTGCACAAATTCCTTGGTGCCATCCAGCGGGTCCACGATCAGAAACGTGTTGCCTTTAACAGTGTGGGACTCTGATTGTTCCTCGGTGACCAGCAACATTTCTGGAAAAGCTGCGCGCAGGCCGGCCGAGATCAGCGCGTCCGCGGCTTCGTCAGCAGCGGTGACGGGGCTATCGTCCGACTTCGTTTTAACGTCAAAGTCATCAGAGTTGTAGATTTCCATGATCTTGTCACCCGCCTCTAGGGCGAGCTTGCGGATCACCGGCACCAGACTGTCATAATTCACTAAAAAGCTCCGTATTCAGGGGTTTGTTGCGTAATGATTTCGGCCCCCTTATGGTGCGCTTGCAACGGAACAGCAAGAAATCCGTGCTAGATGGCGCAGTGACACAGGATAGCAGGTCTATGTTTCAGCATCGCGTTACCAAAACTCGGCTTTCAAGCGCCGTCACAATTCTCGAGCTGATTTTTCACTCGATCGTGCGCAGCGTGCGGTCCAAACATAACAACGCCTTCATCGCCGTCGGGCTGAACATGATGCAGGTTGTTCTGTTTGTGATCGTGTTTTACTTCATGTTCACCGTGCTTCAATTGCGCAGTTCGGCGGTGCGCGGTGACTTCCTGCTCTACGTCATGTCGGGAATTTTCCTGTTTATGTGCCACATCAAAGCGGTATCAGCCGTCTCTGGCGCTGAGGGGCCCAACAGCCCGATGATGCAGCATGCGCCCTTGAATACAGCCATCACAATCACGGCCGCAGCGCTTGGGTCACTCTATATCCAAGTGCTTTCGATGTTTGTGATCCTGTTTATGTATCACGTTATATTCGTGCCGGTGCACATCGAACAACCGATCCCGGCCTTTGGCATGGTGCTGCTTAGTTGGTTTACGGGATGTGCGGTTGGGCTGGTGTTCTTGGCGTTAAAACCATGGATGCCTTCTGTTGTGGGGATCATGTCGACCATCTATCAGCGCGCCAATATGATTGCGTCTGGCAAGATGTTTCTGGCAAATACCCTGCCTGGCTTCATGTTGCCGATTTTCGATTGGAATCCGCTGTTTCATTCGATTGACCAATCGCGGGGGTTTGTGTTCATCAATTACAATCCGCTGTTCAGCACCTGGCAGTATGCGATGTGGGTTGGGATTGTGCTGATCATGCTGGGGTTAATGGGCGAGTTTTACACGCGTCGCCATGTTTCGGTCAGTTGGGGCGCCAAACGCTAGACCTTTGAACGGTTCAAGGGACTCACAAATGGCTTAGGTGACAACCCTCATGGTCAGGTTGAGCCGTCCACCTTTTGGCAGCAGCCGGGACGAGCCGAAACGAATCCGATCAACACCGTGATAGACCAATCGCGCTTCGCCACCCATCACCACGACATCCCCGGACGTGAGCCAGATCGATTCTGTGCTGCCTTTTCGGATGGGCCCGCCAATGCGAAACAATCCATCATCTCCCAGCGAAACCGACACAACTGGCCAGCTGAAATCGGCCTCGTCCTTGTCTTGGTGCAGCCCCATGCGAGCGCCTTCGCCATAGTAGTTGATCAGGCAGCAATCGGGGGCGCGTTCCAGTCCAGTGACCTGATGCCAAATCTCGAGAATACCTTGCGGAATGTCGGGCCAGGGCGATCCATTGGGGTGTTGCGGCACGTAGCGATACCCGGTTTGGTCCGAAAACCAGCCTGCGGTGCCTGCCGACGTCATGCGCACACTCATCGGTTTGCCATAAGGCGTCTGGGGCGAAAACAGCGGGGCCTCGCGCAAAACCGGGCGCAACACGTCAATCACACTGGTCTGCGCCGCTGCATTCAGATGCGATTTCCAGATTTCGAACGCGCGCATTTTCAGCACAGACATCGCGCCTCTCCCAATTGTCGCCAAAGGCGTGCAAATTTCGACACAGATTCGTGAAAACCTGCCCTCTTGGATGCTTGCAGGCCGTTGTGCTGCTCCCTATATACGCCGAGACGCACGGTGATGAAGACACTGCCGTGCATTTCTATCGGGGCCGGGATGCCACAATGGGTTCAGCCTCGGATCATCGCCTTGAAGTGAGAAGGGATAAAATACCATGGGTAAAGTCATTGGAATCGACCTAGGGACAACCAACAGCTGCGTCGCCATCATGGACGGCAGTCAGCCCCGGGTTATCGAAAATGCGGAAGGGGCCCGTACAACCCCATCGATCGTCGCCTTCACAGATGACGAGCGCCTTGTGGGCCAGCCGGCGAAACGCCAGGCGGTCACAAACCCCGACAACACGATTTTCGGCGTTAAGCGCCTCATTGGTCGTCGCAACGACGATGCGGATCTGGCCAAAGACAAAAAGAACCTGCCGTTTGATGTGATTGATGGCGGCAACGGCGATGCGTGGGTGCGGGCCAAGGGTGACAAGTATTCGCCCAGCCAGATCAGCGCGTTCATTCTGGGCAAGATGAAAGAGACGGCTGAAAGCTATCTGGGTGAAGATGTCACCCAGGCTGTGATCACTGTGCCGGCCTATTTCAACGACGCGCAGCGGCAGGCGACCAAAGATGCTGGCAAAATCGCCGGCCTCGAAGTGCTGCGCATCATCAACGAGCCGACCGCGGCTGCGTTGGCCTATGGTCTGGACAAGGAAAACACCCAGACGATCGCGGTGTATGACCTTGGCGGCGGTACATTCGACGTGACGATCTTGGAAATCGACGATGGCCTGTTTGAGGTGAAGTCGACCAATGGCGACACGTTCCTTGGTGGCGAAGACTTTGACATGCGCATCGTCAACTACCTTGCGGACCAGTTCAAAAAAGAAAACGGCGTCGATCTGACCAAAGACAAAATGGCTTTGCAGCGGCTTAAGGAAGCGGCCGAAAAAGCCAAAATCGAACTGTCTAGCGCCAACCAGACCGAAATCAACCAGCCGTTCATTTCGATGGATCCCAAAGGCGGTCAACCGCTTCACATGGTGATGAAGCTGACCCGCTCCAAGCTGGAACAGTTGGTGGGCGATCTGATCAAGGCCTCGATGAAACCTTGTGCGGCGGCGATGAAAGACGCTGGTCTTTCGGCCAATGACATCGACGAGATCGTTTTGGTCGGTGGCATGACCCGTATGCCCAAAGTCGTTGAGGAAGTGACCAAGTTCTTCGGCAAAGAGCCCCACAAAGGCGTGAACCCGGACGAAGTCGTGGCCATGGGCGCGGCAATCCAAGCCGGTGTTTTGCAGGGCGATGTCAAAGACGTTGTGCTGCTTGACGTGACCCCGCTGAGCCTGGGCATCGAGACTTTGGGCGGCGTTTTCACCCGTTTGATCGACCGCAACACCACGATTCCAACCAAAAAGTCGCAAATTTTCTCGACGGCTGAGGACAACCAGAATGCCGTGACCATTCGGGTGTTCCAGGGCGAGCGTGAGATGGCCTCGGACAACAAGATTCTTGGGCAATTTAACCTCGAGAGTATTCCGCCGGCGCCGCGCGGCCTTCCGCAGATCGAAGTGACGTTTGACATTGATGCCAACGGTATCGTG
>JBGCDD010000086.1:0-74239 GCA_045105075.1 Sedimentitalea sp.
CCGACGCATGGCCTTGGTGATCAACATCGATGATGTAGTAGCACCGGTCATCCGACTCGATCCAGATTGGCATGTGGTTGGAGGTAAACAGGAAACAGCAACACTGGCGGACGGGTTGCACTTCCCGCCCCTTGATTTCCGAGGCGGTCTGCTCCTCGGTGATATAGGTTTTGAGCGTGTTTCCCTGCGTCGATCCCGTCTTCAACATAAGCTCTTCCGAGATAATCAGTTTGCTCTGTAGAATTGGCATGTTGAACTTGCTGACCAACTTCTCGACGCTGTTCTGAGTGAACGCGTTCCGCTCGCCAAAGAGACGGCTTGCGAACTGACAAAATGTGCTTTTCCCGGTGCCCTTCTTTCGGGAATAGAGAAAAAGCGCCCAGCCGGGCTTTTTACTTTCGTTCTGAAGGCACCACGCCAGCCAGTTCTTGGCCACGACAGCATCTTGCGGGTGTGGGAAGGCCGCTGCCATGAAATCATCGATAAGGCTGCAGTCGGCGGCGGTTTCCCCCAGCGTTCGATAGGTCGGCGTGCGCCACGAGTTGATCGTCACGAAACCGTCCTCAGGAATCAGACGCTCCGCAATGTTGGGACGGCACGAAAAGTGCCCATTCCACACCTGAATAGACTGGGTCGCATCGCTGTGCTTGGCCTCGATGGCATGCTGGAACACCTCCTTCAGCAGCTCTGGCGAAAGAGCAATCGTGGGATGATCCTTTTTGATTCTGAGCAGCGAAGCCCGTTCAATGTCGGCGCGGGAGATCGTATTGTCGGGACGATCCACCAGCAGGAACTTGTTGTCTTTGCGAACATACCACTGCGCCAACTGTTGACACAGAAGTGCCTTGTCTTTCTCGGATACACTCTCGGGCTTTGGTTTCGGAACTGGTCGCTTTCCAGCTACCTGTGCTTGCTGAACTTTGATGTCTGGAACTGGCTCGGGTTTTGGGGAAAACCAATTGGTAAATTTCTGAAACATGGCGGAGATCTCCTTTCTGAGAGGTGTTGCCATAGGTTCTTCACCCAAACAAAAACAGGACACGTGCAACCGCGTGTCTCCATTGATGAGAAACGATGAACCTAAGGATTAGTGTGCGATTGCTACCAAGCGCTCAAACACAGTTAAGTTGTCAGATGTTTTTAACTGAGACTCAGTTTTCGAGGGCACGCTTCATGAAGAAGTGCCGTCAGCGCCAAGGCGGAATTTTTTCTGCTTTGATGCAACATGAACCTAGTCTGCTTGCTTGGTGATCGCCGCAATATAGAATTGAGTCCAAAGGCGCAACTATCAAGATGACGTACGTTCCGCCACCCGGACAGAGGTGGTGCGTCATCGCTGCGACAACCGACGGTGTGTGAACCCGGATCACATGGAGCTGGGGGATCGCGCGCAGAACCACTGGGACGACGAGGAGTTCCGGGCCAACGGGGTCGATCCGCAGCGCCTCTAGCGGGGCTGGGGCCATGCCATCACCAACCGCCCAAATCCTCGCACCCCTCGTACCCGTTCTGTTCCCAAGGGTGCAACGGGTGCGGGGGCACTTTCGGGGGCACTTTCGCCCACCTGCGGGACCACAGGCCCCTTGGTTCGCTGCTCAGAAGGTCGTGGCTGGGGTGGTAGGATTCGAACCTACGATCTTCAGTACCAAAAACTGTTGCCTTACCACTTGGCCACACCCCAACGGTGAGCGGCTAGTTACGCCGCTTGACCGGTTGGATCAAGAGCGATTGCGCAAAAAATTTGACTACTCTTCAAGGGCGCCGGGTTGTTGCAGCAGATCTTGGTCTTTCAGCTCTTCGCGTTCGGCGTTTACGATGTCCTCCAGCTCGTGTTCTGCGGTGGCATCGGTGTCCGCCAGAGCGGCGACTTTGTGCATTGGCTGAGGCGCTGGGGCAGGGGCGGAGGTCGCTGCTTCGCCCTGCAACAGCGGCGTGATCAGACGGTAGGTGGGTTCGGGCATTTCGATGCCCTCTGCGGTGAAACGTGCCATGGTCAGGCGGATGGCTTCGCTGCGCGCAGAGGCCAGCCCGGTCTGGGTTTGATCGATCCACGCGGTCATGCGCAGGGTGATCGTGCTGTCGCCTGCCTCGGTGATCGACACCGACGGTGCGGGCGTCAGCAACACAAACGGCAACGCCTCCAGAACCTCTGTGGCGCAGGCGCGGGCCTGGGCCAGATCGGTGTCGGGGGCGACGCCCAGGGTGAACAGGAACCGGCGCTCCGCATTGCGGGTATAATTCACGATGCGGCTTTTGAACACGGTCGCGTTGGGGATGCGAATGTGGTTGCCATCAAAGCTGAGCAGAATTGTCGCACGGCTGGTCAGACGGATGACTTTGCCCTCGTCGCCATTGATTTCCACCGAATCATTGGGCCGGAACGGCTGGCGGACCGACAGCATGATCGAGGCAATGAAGTTCTCGACCGTGTCCTTGACCGCAAAACCAATCGCCAGACCGACGATACCGGCCGCGCCCAGAATGGTCGACAACAACGCGGTCGCGCCCAGAATATCAAGTGCAACCACCAGACCGCCAACGATAAACGCCAGCCGGATGATCTGACGATAGATGTCCGCAATAAAGGCGTTGGGGGCCAGACGGTTCCAGGGATTGCGCCGCCGCGCGATGAAAAAGCCAAACCAGACCACCAGAAAGAACGCCGACAAGGCCACCGCGGCCAGAGGCAAAAACGCCAGCATTTGCTTGGCGCGCGAGATGAAACGTTCGACCGCGGGGTTCAGGCGTTCGACCACATCGGTGGTTTCGGACACTTCGTTCTCGATCGCGACCACACCTGCGACCCGGCCCACAAGGTCATTCAACCGCGAGGCCGTGGCCGTGTCGATGGTGGTGCCGCGCAACGTGACAATGCCCGAAGTGACGGTGACCGTGACATTGTCATAGCCGTCCAGCTCGCCCACGATATCACGGATGCGCACGGCGATTGCGGCGTCCTGTGCGGCGCTGTCTTCGACCTCGATGGTGCCGGTGGGTTGAGCACTGTCCTGCGCCCAAACGGGTGCAGCCACAAACAGACATAAGGCCAAAGCCCAGTAAAAACGCATTCTCGAAATCCTTGCCGATCAAAATCTGACCGACAGCCTAACCAGATCGCGGCTCAGGTCAAAGGTTAAGGACGCTCAATCACCGGTGCGGATCAGGACCGAGCCGGATCGCCCGCCCTTTTCGACCGCCATATGCGCTTGGGCGGCGTGCTCCATCGCATAGATATCTGCAATCGGGCTGTGCAACGCGCCGTGGGTCAGCGCATCGCTCAGCTTGAGGATTGTGGCCGTGCGCTCGACCGGGCTCAGCAGGTACACCAGCGCCATTTGCAGGGTAACGGCCTTGAACATCAGCGGATAAAACGGCAATTCCGGCTGCATGATCTGGGCCGAGCCATAGGCACAGATGCGCCCGTTTTGCGCAATCACCTCGGTGTCGGTGACAGCGTTGCGGCCAAATTCCACCTCGACAATATGGTCGACTGGACGCCCGGCATTGGCCTCAAGGATCTGCGCGGCCAGATCAGGCGCGGCGTAATCCAGCACCACATCCGCCCCCACCGCGCGCACCCGCGAGGCCGTTCCTGGATTGGCTGTGGCGATCACCCGCGCGCCGCCCCATTTGGCCAGTTGCACTGCCAAAAAGCCCACAGTGCCATTGCCGCCCTGCACAAGAACGGTTTTGCCCTGCACCGGGCCGCCGCTGAACACCGTGTAACACGCGGTCAGGCCGGGAATGCCAAGGGTCGCGCCGGTTTCCAGATCAATGCTGCCGGGCAGGGGCACAGTCTGCAACATCGGCAAGGCAATCTGCTGCGCGGCGGTGCCAAAAGCGCGCTGCCATTGCCCGTTCCAGATCCAGACGCGCTGGCCCAGTCGAGCCTCGGGCACACCCTCTCCAATCGCCGAAATCACGCCCGATCCATCGCTGTGCGGCACGATCACCGGATAGGGCAGGGAGGTGACGCCAGCCCGTGCGCCTGCGCGCGCTTTCACATCCGACGGGTTCACACCGGAATAGGCCATGTCGACCACAACCTCACCGGGGCCGGGCGACGGCGGCGGCAGATCTTCAAGCGTCAGGACGTCCGATGCTGGCCCGAAGGCGCGATAAGTGATTGCTTTCATGACATCCTCTGGAATTCCGCGACGTTTTGCGCGCCAACATCGCTAACCAATGCTAGACTGCTTTGCAATCCAGAGGAGAATTTGATGAAAGCGCTCAGAACCCCGGATGCCCGTTTTGACGGGCTCGACGGCTATGACTTTGCCCCGCATTACCACACTGTGGATGACACCGAAGGCGGGCAGTTGCGCGTTCACTACCTTGACGAAGGCCCGCGCGTCGCCGCCCCCGTGCTGACCCTGCACGGCGAGCCCAGCTGGTCTTATCTTTACCGCCACATGATCCCTGTGTTCACCGGCGCCGGGCACCGGGTGATTGCGCCCGACTTGGTGGGTTTTGGCCGCTCTGACAAGCCGACCGAGCGCACCGATTACACCTATGCGCGCCATGTCACCTGGATCGGTGATCTGCTGCGCCATCTCGATCTGTCCCAAATCACGCTGGTCTGTCAGGACTGGGGCGGGCTGATCGGCCTGCGGCTCTGGGCGGAAATGCCCGAACGGTTTGCCCGTGTCGTGGTCGCCAACACCGCGCTGCCGACAGGCGATCAACCCATGGGCAAAGCGTTTGAGGCCTGGCGCGCGTATTCCCAAACCACGCCGGATTTCAACGCAGGCAAGATCGTGCACGGCGGCACCACCTCAAAGCTCAGCGCCGCCGAAATCGCCGCCTACAACGCGCCCTATCCCGATGACAGTTACAAAGCGGGCGCGCGCCAGTTCCCGACGCTGGTGCCGGCGCGCCCCGATGATCCGGCCTCTGATGCCAACCGCGCCGCATGGGCGGTGCTGCGCACGCTCGACACGCCGCTGCTGACCGCCTTTGGCGCAGATGACAAAATCATGGCTGGCGTTGATCAGGTGTTTCAAAAGCTCTGCCCCGGAGCCGCCGGCCAGCCCCACGTGATCCTGCCGAACGCAGGTCATTTCTTGCAAGAAGACGTAGGCCCAGACCTTGCCGCGCTCACCAACAGGTTCATCGCGGCCACGTCCTAACGCGTAAACTCAGTCGCGCAGCTCGTCCGGGCGCACACCCCACAAATGGTTCTTGTGCGCCCACCCGCGATAGCCCCCGGCCGTGATCCGGCACCAATCGGCTTTGCACGGGCCAAGGCGTGCAATCACGCCCAGCTCGAACGCGGCTGCCATCGGCGATTGCGCGTCTGCGCGGGTGTAAACCGGCATCATGTCTTGTTCGATCAAAACCGTGCGCGCACCCGACAACAGCGCATAATGCACCCAGCCGCCAGCGCCATCGCGGTCTTTGACCCGGCGCCAATGGCCATGTTCAGCGGTGATCTGCAACGGCATGTCGCGCCGTTTGAACACCCAGTCGATGCGATGCGTCAACGACGGACCGCGCCGCACATTGCCCTCGCCCGCCTTCATCGACACGAACCGGGGCAGCGGCAAGTGCGTCACCGGCCCACGCGTGACCTCGGCCACCGCCGCACTGGCCAACACCACCGTCAAAACGCCGATCCCGACTGCACGGCGCACCTGTTGCGAAATTTTCACTGCTCTGACCGCCTGCTTTTTATCATCCTGCAAAACGCCCGGCTTTTGCCGCATGGGTTCTTGTGCCCTGTTGCGTCCTCGTGCGACGATGCCATCATTGCGAATGATTTGAAAAGCGGATGGAGAGCAGACGTGCCAAGAGAACGGTTGAGTGTTGTCGTAACGCGACGGTTGCCTGATGTGGTCGAAACCCGGCTCAGCGAGTTATTCGATGTGCGCCTGCGCGATGACGACACCCCGATGAGCCGCGAACAACTGGCCGAAGCCGCACAAAGCGCGGATATTCTGGTGCCCACTGTCACCGACGACATCGACGCCGCCCTGATCGCGCGTGCCGGTGAGCGATTGAAATTGATCGCAAATTACGGCGCAGGGGTCGATCACATCGATGTGGCCACGGCGCGCCAACGCGGTGTTCTGGTTTCTAACACGCCGGGCGTGCTGACCGATGACACCGCCGATATGGCGATGGGGCTGATCCTGTCGGTGACCCGGCGCATTCCCGAGGGCCTCTCGGTGATGCAAAAGGGCGATTGGCAGGGCTGGGCCCCCACCGCGCTGCTGGGCGGACGTGTCGGCGGGCGGCGTCTGGGTATTTTGGGCATGGGGCGCATCGGGCAAGCGGTGGCGCGGCGCGCGTCGGCCTTTGGCATGCAGGTGCATTACCACAACCGCAAACGCCTGCGCCCCGAAGTCGAGGACGCGCTCGAGGCGACCTATTGGGAAAGCCTCGATCAAATGGTCGCGCGCATGGATGTGGTGTCGGTCAACTGCCCCTCAACCCCGAATACCTTCCATTTGCTGAACGCACGCCGTCTGAAACTGCTCAAACCCAGCGCCGTGATTGTGAACACCTCGCGCGGCGAAGTGATCGACGAAAACGCGCTGACCCGGATGCTGCGTGCCGGTGAAATCGCGGGTGCGGGGCTCGATGTTTACGAACACGGCACCGACATCAATCCCGAACTGCGCGAGATGCCAAATGTGGTTTTGCTGCCGCATATGGGCTCGGCCACGCTTGAAGGGCGCATCGAGATGGGCGAGAAAGTCATCATCAATATCAAGACCTTCGCCGACGGGCACCGCCCGCCTGATCAGGTCGTGCCCTCGATGCTTTAAGTCCCAGGAGAGACCGCGATGAAACATGCCCTGACCCTGATCTGCGCGCTGCTTGCCACAGGCGCCAACGCCCAGCAAGCCGCCGACGGCGTCGCGCCCGAAGCGGCGACCGGTGGCACTGTTGCGCCGCTGTCAGCCGATGTTGCGGCCGCGCTGGCGGCGAAATCCTTTGGCCAACCGGTTCAGGGCGACACTTGGATGATCTCGGCGGCCAATCCGCTGGCGGTTCAGGCGGGCGCCGATATTTTGCGCGCGGGCGGCACAGCGGCGGATGCGATGGTCGCTGTGCAAACCGTTCTGGGTCTGGTCGAGCCGCAATCCTCGGGCCTCGGCGGCGGTGCGTTTCTGGTCTGGTACGATGCCGCCTCTGGCGCATTGACCACGCTGGATGCCCGCGAAACCGCACCTCTGGCTGTCACGCCGCGCCTGTTTCAGGACGCTATGGGCGAACCTCTGAAATTCTTTGACGCTGTCGTTGGCGGCCGTTCGGTGGGCACGCCGGGCACGCCCGCGCTGCTTGAGGCCGCACATCGCCGTTGGGGTCGCGCCACCTGGCCCTCGCTGTTTGACGCCGCCATCACCCACGCCGAAAACGGTTTTGCCGTGTCGCCCCGACTGGCTGGCTTGGTCAAGCGCGACGCCGAACGCCTGGCCAGCTCGAAACGCACAGCGGCCTATTTCCTGCCAGAGGGCGCCCCGATTGCCCAAGGTACGATCCTGAAAAACCCAAGCTATGCCAACACGTTGCGCGCCATTTCCCGCGACGGAGCAAGCGCGTTTTACACCGGTGCCATCGCGGCGGACATCGTGCGCACCGTCACGCGCGGCACCGACAACCCCGGTGTGCTGTCGGAAATTGATCTGGCGATCTACGAAGTCAAAGAGCGCGCCCCGGTCTGCGTCACCTACCGTGCCCATGACATTTGCGGCATGGGTCCACCCAGTTCCGGCGCGTTGACGGTCGGGCAGATCCTGGGGCTGCTCGAAGGCTCGGATCTGGCCACCCTTGGTCCGGAAAACCCTGAAAGCTGGCGGCTGATCGGCGACGCCTCGCGCCTCGCCTTTGCCGACCGGGGCCGCTATATGGCCGACAGTGATTATGTGCCGATGCCGACCAAAGGTCTGGTCGATCCCGCCTACTTGCGCGAACGCGCCAAACAGTTAACCGGCGACGCAGCACTGAAAGACATCACGCCCGGCGCGCCCAAATTTGATCACGCGCTGCACTTTGCCGATGATGCCTCGATCGAGCTGCCCTCGACGTCGCACATCTCCATCGTCGATGGCTATGGCAACGTGTTGTCGATGACCACAACCATTGAAAACGCCTTTGGCTCGCGCCTGATGGTGCGGGGCTTTTTGCTGAACAACGAGCTGACGGATTTCTCGTTTCGCAGCCACCGTGACGGCGTGCCCATTGCCAACCGGATCGAACCGGGCAAACGCCCGCGCTCGTCGATGGCGCCGACCATCGTGATGGCCGACGGCGCGCCAGTGTTGGCCATCGGATCGCCCGGTGGCAGCCGCATCATCGGCTATGTCGCGACGTCGATCATCGCCATGCTGGATTGGGGCATGAACGTGCAACAGGCGATTGCGATGCCGCACGCGGTCAACCGTTTCGGCACCTATGATCTGGAAGAGGGCAGCGACGCGGTGTCGTTGCAGGCCCCGCTGGAAGCCATGGGATACAAAGTTAATGTGCGCGCTTTGACGTCAGGCCTGCATGGCATTGACCTGCGCGACGGATTGCTGGGCGGCGCAGATCCGCGCCGCGAAGGCATCGCACTGGGACATTAGGAGGCTCTTATGGGGTTGGTCACAACACTGCCGCGCAATGAAACCGGCATCGAAACCGCACTTGGTGTGCTGAAACAGCGCTTTGGCGACCGGTTTCACACCAGTCAGGCGATGCGCGAACAACATGGCCACACCACAACCTGGATCGAAAACCAGGCCCCCGACGGTGTGGTGTTTCCCCATTCCACCGCCGAAGTGTCCGAAATCGTCAAGGTTTGCGCCAGCCACAAAGTGCCGATTATTCCCTTTGGCGTCGGCACCTCGCTCGAGGGCCATGTGAACGCGCCTGCGGGTGGTATTTCGGTCGATATGTCGGAGATGAACAAGGTGCTGACTGTGAACGCGTCGGATCTCGATTGCGTGGTGCAACCGGGCGTGACGCGCGAGGCGCTCAACACCCATCTGCGCGATCAGGGCCTGTTTTTCCCAATCGATCCTGGCGCCAATGCCTCGATCGGCGGCATGACCGCAACGCGCGCCTCAGGCACCAATGCGGTGCGCTATGGCACGATGAAAGACAATGTGATCGCAATCGAGGCGGTGATGGCGGACGGTCAGATCATTCGCACCGCGCAACGCGCCAAGAAATCGAGTGCCGGCTATGATCTGACGCGCTTGCTGGTGGGTTCAGAAGGCACGCTGGGGCTGATCACCGAAATCACGTTGCGCTTGCAGGGTATCCCAGAGTCCATCCGCTCGGCGCGCTGTTCGTTTCCCAGCATGGATGCGGCCTGTCGTGCGGTGATGATGACGATCCAATACGGCATTCCGGTCGCGCGCATTGAAGTGATGGACGAAACCAGTGTTGCGGCCGTAAACGCCTATTCCAAGCTGACCTTGCCGGAAACGCCGCTGTTGTTGCTGGAGTTCCATGGTTCGGACGCAAGCGTGGTGGAACAGGCCGAAACGTTCGACACCATCGCGCAAGAGTTTGGCGGCACTGATTTTGCCGCGACCTCCAGCACCGAAGAACGCTCGAAACTCTGGCAGGCACGCCATGATATGTACTGGGCCGGGCTGCAACTGCGCCCTGGCGCGCAAGGGATCACCACCGATGTGTGCGTGCCGATTTCGCGCCTGGCCGAATGCGTCTGTGCGGCGCAGGACAAAGCGCGCGAGCTGGATCTGCTGGCGAGCACTGTGGGCCACGCAGGAGACGGCAATTTCCACACTCTGCTGCTGGTCGACATGGCGGACCAAGCCGAAGTCGACCGCGCGGCGGGTTTTGTCAGTTGGTTGAACGATGTGGCAATTGGAATGGACGGGACCTGCACCGGTGAACACGGCATCGGGCAGGGCAAAAAGCCCTATCTTGAGCGTGCGCTGGGCGCGGCCACGTTGTACATGTCGGCAATCAAGACCGCCCTGGACCCTGACAACATCCTGAACCCGGGCAAGATTTTCAGTTAACGGACACACCTTCGGTACGTGATCTGATTGGCACACCTTCGGTACGTGATCCTATTGGCACACCTTCGGTGTGACACGATGCTTTGCGCCCGCCCCGGCGGGCGCGCCGACCAGTATCTCGCCGGGTTTAATATCCTGCGGCGCGGTCAACCAGATGCAACAGGGGCTGGCCGGTGTGGTCGCGTTTGATGTTTTCGGCGCTCACCTGGCTGGCGGTATTGGCGCGGGTTTCCGAGGCGATGTGCGGCGTGACGGTCACCTGGGGATGGGGCCAAAAGGGGTGATCTTTTGGCAGCGGTTCGTTGTGAAACACATCAAGCGTGGCGTGCCCGATATGACCTGTGTTCAGGGCCTCAAGCAGGGCGTCGTCGTCGATCAGCGTGCCGCGTCCGGGGTTCAGTATCACCGTCCCTTGCGGCATTTGGGCAAGTGTTTTGTTGTTGATGATATGTTGTGTGGCCGTGGTGTCGGGCAGCAGCAGCACGCAAATTTCAGCGGTGCCGAGCGCTTGTTCAAGACCTTGGGCGCCTGCCAGACATTGGACATCG
Source organism: Sedimentitalea sp. (assembly GCA_045105075.1). Lineage (GTDB taxonomy): Bacteria > Pseudomonadota > Alphaproteobacteria > Rhodobacterales > Rhodobacteraceae > JBGCDD01. The sequence continues at coordinate 10,529 of JBGCDD010000086.1, forward strand.
CGCAGCGTTTTGGCCCGGCGCGACCAGCCTGTCACGTCAAAGCCAACCTGTGCCAACGCGCAGGCGCAGGCGCTGCCGAGTTCACCCAGACCCAGCACCGTGACACTGCGATCTTGCGCCAAGAGCGGTGCGCTGGCGTTCCAGTGGTGGTCAGGGTTCACGATATGGGCGTCCATGCCCAAATGGTGGCGCAGAGTATGGCCCAACACCCATTCGACCATGCCTTGCTTTAAGCCGCTGTCGACCATCCGGGTCAGCGGCACCTTAAGCGTTTCATTGCCCACCACGGTTTCAACCCCGGCCCAAAGCGACAGCACAGCGCGCAACCGGGTGAAGGGGGTGAAATCCTGCAACCCGCTGTTGGGCGCATAGACCACATAATCGACCTGATCCGGGGCAAAATCAGCGCGCAGATCATAGTCTAGCCCCGCCGCGTCCAAGGCGGCGATCATCGGCGCGCGATAGGCTTCCCATTGACCGGGTTTTGAGGCGAAAAGAATGTTCATCTGAGTTGATCCCTCGGGCGATGGATATGGGCCGATTGCACCAGTCCAAACGCGATCATCAGCACCAGCATGGCCGAGCCGCCATAGCTGACCATCGGCAAAGGCACACCGACCACGGGCGCCAGCCCCATGACCATCGACATGTTGACGGCAAAGAACAGGAAGAACGTGATGGCCACGCCCAATGTCACCAGCGCGCTGAACCGATCACGCGCGGCCAGCGCGGTGGTGATGCAAAAGATCACAATCAGCGCGTAAAGGCCCAGCAGCGACATGCCCCCGATAAAGCCAAACTCTTCGGCCAACGTGGTAAAGATGAAATCGGTGTGCTTTTCCGGCAGGAAGTTCAACCGCGACTGGGTGCCTTGCATGAAACCACGCCCGGTCCAGCCGCCTGACCCCAGCGCGATTTTGGACTGGGTGATGTGATATCCGGCGCCAAGCGGGTCACTGGCCGGGTCCAGAAACGTATCAATCCGGCGGTACTGATAATCCTTGAGCAATTGCCAATCGGTGCCGCGGCTTTGGAACACCGCAAAGATCAACCCAACCCCGGCGCCGATGACAGCGGCGAAATAAGCCCAATGCACACCAGCCAGAAACAGCAACCCTCCACCCGCTGTGATCAGCAGGATCGACGTGCCCAGATCAGGTTGGCGCACAACCATATAGGTCGGAAACAGGATCATCACGACAGGCAGCAACACCCAGAACGGGCGCGAGGTTTTCTTGCCCGGCAGCCAGTCGTAATAGGCCGCAAGCAGCATGATCATGGTGATTTTCATCAGCTCGGAGGGTTGCAGGCGCATGAAACCAATATCGATCCAGCGTTGCGCTCCTTTGCCTTCTACCCCGACCAGTTCCACCGCGATCAGCAGCAGGATCGAGATCACATAGGCCACCACCGCCATGTTGCGCCAAAACCAGATCGGCACCATCGCCACAAAGAACATCACCGACAGACCAAGGGCAAAGCGTTTGATCTGCGGTTCGGCCCAGGGACTGAACGACCCCCCGGCGACCGAGTAGAGCATCAGAAAACCAATGCCAGCCACCGAGATCAACAACAGCGTGAGCGGCCAGTTGAGGTACAGCACCTTGCGAAAGCCCGACGGCGTCGCCTTGACGGAATATTCAAGATAGCTCATGCGCGGTCGCTTTCGTCGCCGTCGCGTTTGGGGCGTTCGCGGCGCAAGCGGTCCTGTTGCGCCTTGATGCGGCTGCGGTCTCCGGTCGGGTAGGCGGCCAGCGGCGGTGTGCCGTCGTAAAGCGCCTGAAGCATGATATCACGGGCGATGGGTGCGGCGGCGGTCGACCCTCCGCCGCCATGCTCCACCACAATCGAGATGGCAAATTTCGGAGTCTCATAGGGCGCAAAACTGACAAACAGCGCGTGATCGCGCCGATCCCAGGGCAGATCCTTGTTGCGGATCACCCCGGCGGCACGCTCGGCGGCGGTGATGTTGCGCACCTGGCTGGTGCCGGTCTTGCCGGCCATGCGAAACGCGTCTTCGATGATCCGACTGCGATAGGCCGTGCCGCGCCGGTCGTTTGACACCGCATACATCGCCCGGCGCATCTTGCGCAGGTTGTTTTCGTTCATGCCCAGATCCGTGCCGGCGCCGCTGGGCTGTTCCACCCCGTCCACCGATTTGACCAGACGCGGGCTGACGCTGCGCCCGGTGGCAATGCGCGCGGCCATCACCGCCAGTTGCAAAGGCGAGGCCAGCATATAACCCTGCCCGATCGAGGCGTTGGCAGTGTCGCCCACCAACCATTCGTTGCCATGAACCTGCGCCTTCCAGGCACGATCCGGCGCATTGCCACGGGCCACCGCAGACATCGGCAAATCGTGGCGCACCCCGATGCCAAACCGTTTGGCCATGGCCGAAATCTTGTCCTGCCCGACCTTCACCGCCAGATCATAATAGTAAACGTCACAGCTTTGTTTCAGCGAATTTTGCAGATCGACCCACCCATGCCCGGCGCGTTTCCAGCAGTGGAACCGGCGCCCGGAAACCTCCAGATGGCCTGGGCAATAGACCGTGTCATCCGGCCCGATCAACCCTTCTTCGAGCGCGGCCATGGCGGTGACCATTTTGAAGGTCGATCCGGGCGGGTACACGCCCTGAACCGATTTGCTGGCCAGCGGGCGAAACGGATTATCGGTCAGCTCTTTGTAATCCTTGACAGAAATGCCGCGCACAAACAGGTTCGGATCAAACGTGGGCGAAGACGCAATGGCGCGCAGATCACCGGTTTCGCAATCGATGATCACCGCACTGGCGCTTTCCTGACCCAGCCGCGCCTGCACGTAATTTTGCAAATCCGCGTCAATGGTCAGCTGCAAATCGGCGCCGGGCTGGCCGGATTGGCGATCAAGCTCGCGCATCACCCGGCCCGTGGCGTTCACCTCAACCCGCTTGGCCCCGGCTTTGCCACGCAAATTGTCCTCTTGCTTGGCCTCCAAGCCCACTTTGCCGATCTGAAACCGCGGAATGCGCAGCAATTGGTCAGGGTCTTCGATTTTCGACAGGTCATAATCGCTGACCGGGCCGACATAGCCGACCACATGGGCGAAATCCGCACCGCGCGGGTAAATCCGGGTCAGCCCAACCTCCGGCGTGATGCCGGGCAGGGCGGGCGCATTCACCGCAACCCGACTGATATCTTCCCAACTGACCCGATCCGCCAACGTCACCGGCAAAAACGGCGTGCCGCGTGTGCGGTCAATTTCGGTCAGCGCGCGGTTAAGCTCCTCTTCTTTGAGGTCCACCAGTTTAGACAAATGCTCGATCACCTGGCCCACATCGCCGGCATCCTCGGGCACAATCACGATCCGGTAGCTGGGCACATTATGCGCCAACACGGCGCCGTTGCGGTCAAACAGTTCACCCCGCGCCGGCGGGATCAGACGAATGTTGATCCGGTTTTCTTCGGCCAAAAGCCGGAATTGATCGGCCTGATCCACCTGCATATAGCGCATACGCAGCCCAAGTGCGCCGACAAAAGCCAGCTGCACGCCGCCCAGTAACATTGCGCGACGCCCCATTTTGCGGTGGCTGTGTTGCAGGTCCCGTGGATTGTGCCTCATGCCCGTCCTCCCAGCGCGTCGCTGTCCCCCGGCGCCAATTTGCGCACATTCATAAGCGTTTGCGTGATGATCACCACAATCGGATAGACCGCCATGGTGGCCAACATCTGGATCACACTTAACGCAAGCGGTGCCTGATCAACGGCCAGCACTGTCAATGTCACCCGGTTCAGCACAGTGATCCCAACCAGCGCAAGGTTCACCGCCACCCATTCGCCGGCAAAGCTCGCCTCGCTCAGACCAGCCGAGCGGTTTTTCAGATATTCCGCACCCAACAGCACCAGCATAGCCATCAATCCGGGCGGGCGTTGAAACATAAGATCTGCCATCAACATGACCCCGGCAATCGAAAGCGCGGGTACATAATCGGGCCGTCGCAGCGCCCAGGCAAAGGCAAAGGCCACCAACAGATCCGGCGGCGCCCAACGGCGCGGCACTGTATCGAGCGGGATCAGATGAAAGAACATGATCACAAAAGCCAGGGCAACGAAACCAGCCCGCATGAACCAAAGATGGGCGGGCGATCTATCCATCGTCACGCGCATTCGCGGTGGCCGCCGGCAGCACAACATTGCCCGGATCGCGCAGGGTTTCAGTGCCGTGATGGCGCAAAACCCGCAGGAATTCCAGCCGCTCGTAATCGGCAGACAGGCGCACCCGCAACCGCCCAGAGGGGTCTGCGGCCACTTGTCCAATCAACAACCCGGCGGGAAATACGCCGCCATCGCCCGAGGTGATCACCCGGTCGCCGGGCCGCACCAGATCCGGGCTTTCCAGAAAATCAATGATCGGCGCGGCAGAGTTGTCACCGGCAATAAACGCGGTCTGGCCCGAGGGTTGGATCATCGCAGGAACCGAACTGGCCGCATCAGTCAGTAGGATCACCCGCGAGGTGGTCTTGCCGGTGCCCGAAATCCGCCCGACCAGGCCAATCCCGTCCATCGCAGCCCAGCCATCCATGATCCCGTCGCGCGCGCCCACATTCAGCAACACCGACTGTCGAAACGGCGAACCAGAATCGGCCATCACCACCCCGGTCACATAGGTCAGACGCGGATCAAGGCGCACATTGTTGAGGTCTAGAAGCCGCGCGTTTTCCTGTTCCAGCTGCAATGCGGCCTCTTTCCAGGCCTGCATCTGGCGCAATTCACTGCGCAACTCGGCGTTTTGCTCGGCCAGTCGCTGGTACGATTGAAAATCGCGCACCAGATTGATCGTGCCGGTCACCGGCGCCATCGCCCAATCCATGTTCGGCACCACCCGGTCGATCACCTGGGCGCGAAACCGTTCCACACGTGGGCTGTCAATGCGCCAGACCAGGAAAATAGCCAACAGGCACAGGCAAATAACCCCCAGCAGGATACGGCGCAGAGGGGTTGTGTAATCTTCGCGCTGTGACCGGTCTTTGGCCAAGGTCGCTTGCTCCTAAACCGTTTGGGATCAGGCTTTAGCTATCATAATCAATGGCGTGGCGCAGTTGTTTTTCGTATTCCAACGCCTTGCCGGTGCCCAGAGCCACGCAGTTCAGCGACTCGTCCGCGATCGAGACCGCCAGCCCGGTTTGCTCGCGCAGCGCCAGATCCAGATCGCCCAGCAACGCACCACCGCCGGTCAGCATCACGCCCCGGTCAACAATATCAGCGGCCAGATCGGGCGGAGTCGCCTCCAGCGCCGTCATCACCGCCTCGCAAATCTGCTGCACCGGTTCGGCCAAAGCTTCGGCCACCTGAGCCTGCGAAATCTCGATTTCCTTGGGCACACCGTTCAGCAAATCGCGCCCACGGATCTGCATCGAGGTGCCGCGCCCGTCATCGGGCATGCGCGCCGTACCAATGCTGGTCTTGATCCGCTCGGCCGTGCTTTCGCCGACCAAAAGGTTCTGTTGCCGACGCAAATAGCTGATGATCGCCTCGTCCATCCGGTCGCCACCGACCCGGACGGATCGCGCGTAAACAATGTCACCCAAAGACAAAACCGCCACTTCCGTGGTGCCGCCGCCGATGTCGACAACCATATTGCCCGTCGGATCAGTGATCGGCATGCCCGCGCCAATCGCCGCCGCAATCGGTTCGGCAATCAAACCCGCGCGCCGCGCGCCAGCGCTCAGCACTGATTGACGGATCGCACGTTTTTCCACCGGAGTCGCCCCATGCGGGACGCAAACAATGATCTTGGGCTTCGAGAACGTCGAGCGTTTGTGCACTTTGCGAATGAAATGTTTGATCATCTCTTCGGCCGTGTCAAAATCGGCAATCACACCCTCGCGCATCGGGCGTATCGCCTCGATGCTGCCGGGCGTACGCCCCAGCATCAGCTTGGCATCTTCGCCCACCGCCAACACTTTCTTGACGCCGTCCTTGACATGATAGGCGACCACCGAGGGTTCGCTCAGGATCACACCGCGTCCCTTGACGTAAACCAGCGTGTTCGCCGTGCCCAGATCAATGGCCATATCAGCCGTGAACAGCCCGCCCAGATTTCCAAACCACGACATAACTCAATATCCCACCGAGTCTTACGAAAAAGCCCCACGACTCGGATGCGCGGGACCACGTTCTTATAGGCCCGCCCAAAGGACGGCGAAAGAGCTAGTTAACGTTGCAGCGGCGCAATTCCGCCCTAACGTTTGCGATCGCGCCGCGCGCTCATGGGTTGAAACGCGACGCCCACATGCGCCTCGCAATAGGGTTTGCCCGCTTTCACCGGCAGACCGCAGAACCAGAAATCCGGCGTCGCAGGGTCCCCCACAGGCCATTTGCAGGTCCGTTCGGTCAGCTCCATCAGGCTGATTTTCTTTGATTTCTTCTCGATCTCGTTGACCTTGGCCAAAGCCTCGGGGCTGATCTCGTTGGCCGAAGGCTGCGGTGGCAGCGGTTGACCAGCGGGAATGATCTGCTTGCGCGCAGGCACCATCGCTTTGGTTTCAGGCGCCGTTTCGGGCACCGGACGCGCGGCTTCGGTCTTGGGGGATGGTCTGGGCTTGGCCTCGGCCTTGGGCGCAGGCTTTGCCTTGGGTTCCGGTTTGGCCGCCGGAGTCGGCCCCGCCGCACGATTGGAAAGCCCCAACCGGTGCACCTTGCCAATCACGGCATTGCGCGTCACACCGCCCAGCTCCTTGGCGATCTGGCTGGCCGACTGGCCTTCGCCCCACATCTTCTTAAGCAGCTCAACGCGCTCGTCTGTCCAGGACATCGCCGATCCTTTTTGTCAAAGGGCGGCCCGCCAACGCGGCCGCCCCTAAAAATCCATGAACGCCTTATACTAAACACTAAACGCCCGGTTACAAGCGCCGATGCCGCAGTTCTATCACAGCGAATCCCACAATTTGGTAAAGCCCGGCTCAGGCGCCAACCTTGCCAGAGCCGTTTCAATCGGGCAATCTAACCCCATGTTGCGGTTTGTTTTGATCGTTTTGTTGATGTCGGGCACCTGCGCCCAGGCGCAGGACACCGTCGCCGAGATCGATCGCGCATTCATCACAAACGTCTATCAAAGCCGCTTTGCCGCTCGCCCAGAGCTGCCTGATCTGGTGATCAAAGCCTTTGTGGCGGGCGAAGATCGCGCATTTTACGACCGCTCGCCTTCGTTTTCGACGCTCACCTTGCACCTGGCGCGCATCATTGACGTGCCGGTTGTTGACCAACACAAGGTTCTTGGCATCCTGATCGGTCAAAGCCTCAGCCGCGATCAGATCTTGCACGCCTACCTGCACAGCATTTTCCTTGGACAAAACTGTACCGGTGTGATTGCCGCGGCACAGGCTTATTTCGCCACACCCCCCAACGCGCTGGCGCCAGAACAGGCCGCACTGCTGGCCGCCATCGTGCGCGCGCCCAGTGATGTGTCGCAAAACCCACAAAGATTGCGCACACGCCGCGACCACATTCTGCGCGAAATGGTGCGCCTGGGGGCATTGTCGCTGGGACAAGGCGAAATCGCTCTAAACCGCCCCATCCAATTGGCAACACCACTCAGCCGCTGCGAAAGCCGATGAAATTGGGCCTTCCCCCGCGCCCCAGATTGCCCTAAGCAACCTCGCATGACATACGCGCACACCCCATCTACCCGACGCCGACGCTGCACCGCTTAAGCCTGCCGCCCGGTGCACCTGTGTGCATTTTGTCATCTTCCATCTGAAAACATTGACGCAACCGCTGTTCATGGTGCAACCATGAAATCCCCAGCGCCCCAAGGAGAGTCCAATGATCCCGTCCGTTCTGCCCACCTATTCCCGCGCGCCCCTGACCTTTGTCAAAGGGAGCGGCACCTGGCTGCATGAGGCGGATGGGCGACGTTTCCTTGATCTGGGTGCGGGCATCGCGGTTAACGCGCTGGGCCATGCCAACCCTGTGTTGGTCGACGCGCTGACCCAACAGGCCAATGCGCTCTGGCACACCTCAAACCTCTATCAGATCCCGCAACAACAGGATCTTGCAGATCTGCTGGTCGCCCACAGCTTTGCCGATACAGTGTTTTTCACCAATTCTGGCACGGAATCCTGCGAGCTGGCGGTCAAAATGGCACGCAAATACTGGTTTGACAAAAATCAGCCGGAACGCATCGAGATCATCACTTTTGACGGCTCCTTCCACGGCCGCTCCAGCGCCGGCATCGCCGCAGCAGGGTCGGAAAAAATGACCAAGGGCTTCGGCCCCCTGCTGCCCGGTTTCGTCCATCTCGACTGGGGCGACCACGAGGCGTTATCCGCCGCCATCACCGACACCACCGCCGCCATCCTGATCGAACCGGTGCAGGGCGAAGGCGGCATCCGTCCGCTGCCTGATCAGTGTCTGAAAGGCTTGCGCGACCTGTGCGACGAACACAACATCCTGCTGATCCTGGACGAAGTGCAATGCGGCGTCGGACGTACCGGCAAGCTGTTCGCCCACGAATGGGCCGGCATCGAGCCTGACATCATGATGGTTGCCAAAGGCATCGGCGGCGGCTTCCCACTGGGCGCGGTGCTGGCCACCGAAAACGCCGCCTCGGGCATGACCGCCGGCACCCACGGCTCCACCTATGGCGGCAACCCTCTGGGCTGCGCGGTGGGCAAAGCGGTGATGCAAACGGTCACCGCCCCGGGATTTCTCGACGACGTGAACCGCAAAGCCGGCTTCCTGCGCCAAAAACTCGAAGCCCTGGTGGCCTCGCACCCGGACGTCTTTGAAGAAGTGCGCGGCGCAGGGCTGATGCTCGGGCTGAAATGCAAAACGCCCAACATCGATATGGTTAACGCCGGCTATGATCAGGGCGTGATCACCGTGCCCGCCGCCGACAACGTGATCCGCCTCTTGCCCCCGCTGACCATCACCCAGGACGAAATCACCCAAAGCCTCGCGCGCCTTGACGCAGCCGCCGCGTCCCTGGCGGCCTGATCTTCCTCTTGCTCAAAATATCCTCGGGGGAGCCCGAGGGGGCAGACAGCCCTCTCGGTCCCTGCGTTCCAAAAAGCACAATGATATGAACCATTTTCTCGACATTCACACCACCGACCCTGACGCCCTGCGGCACATGATCGACCATGCCAGTGCCATGAAACAGGCCCGCCAGAACCGCCCGAAAGGCACACCAGATGACGACTTGCCGCTCGCCGGACACATGGTCGCGCTGATCTTTGAAAAACCCTCAACCCGAACCCGTGTGTCTTTTGACGTGGGCGTGCGCCAAATGGGCGGGCAAACCATGGTGCTGTCGGGCAGCGACATGCAACTGGGCCACGGCGAAACCATCGCCGACACCGCCCGCGTGCTCAGCCGCTATGTCGATCTGATCATGATCCGCACTTTTGATGAATCCGTCCTGATCGAAATGGCCGAAAACGCCAGCGTGCCGGTGATCAATGGCCTGACCGACCGAACCCATCCCTGTCAGATCATGGCCGATGTCATGACTTACGAGGAACATCGCGGTCCAATCAAAGGCAAAAAAGTCGTCTGGACCGGCGATGGCAACAATGTGTGCTCGTCTTTCCTGCATGCGGCGGGCCAGTTCGGCTTTGATCTGACCTTCACAGGCCCCGCCCAGCTTGATCCCGAACCCGATTTCATGGGCTTTGCCCGCGCTCAAGGCAGCTCGGTCCAGATCGAACGTGACCCGCAAAAGGCGGTGGAAAACGCCGATCTGGTGGTCGCCGACACCTGGATTTCCATGCACGATGCGCAATCCGCGCGCGAACGCCGCCACAACCTGTTGCGCCCCTACCAGGTCAACGCAGAGCTGATGTCGCATGCCAAACCCGATGCCCTGTTCATGCACTGCCTGCCCGCGCACCGCGAGGAAGAGGTCACCTCCGAGGTCATGGACGGCCCCAACTCGGTGATCTTTGACGAGGCTGAAAACCGCCTTCATGCGCAAAAAGCCATCATGCGCTGGTGCCTGGGGCTGTGATCGCCCCGCACAAAGGTAACAATTGATATTATTCGCATCTGCCTCTAGCCTGTGACCACCAGCGCGGGTCTCGCTCATAACGGGACCCGCCTCAAACGCCAAAGCGAGGTTTGAATGGGACGCATCACAAACGAATACAAAGCTTTCAAAGCGGCAACCAAGGTCTTTATGACCAAACGCACGGCGGTCACAGTGGCCCACAGCAACAATGACGCCGCCATCCGCGAGGTGGAAACGCAAATCAAAAAGCTAAGCCGCGATTTTGAGACCTTTTTGGAAACCGATCACAGCAAGGCAGACATCGAAAAGCGCAGCAAGACGTTTGGCAACACGCTCAAAGCCCTCAACGCGATGTTGGGCGACTACAAGGGCCGTATCGAAACGGCGGATCGCGCCGCCTATGATGCTTATGCGGATGTTCAACAGCACATTCAGAATATTGGCGCCTTGATGGCCGAAAAAGGCAAGGCGGGCAAAAACGTCGCCGGAACTCCCAAATACATCAAGATTTACAAAAAAATCGTGGCGTTCCACAAAAACACCGCGCCCAAAAAGGTTTGAGGCCAGACCCAGAAGGATATGACGATGGCAGATCCCACCAAAGCGATCGAAAAGCAGATTGCCGAGATCGAAAAGCAGCTCAAAAAAGCCAAATCCGACCAGGGCCAAGGCAAAAAACGCCTGTCTGAATGGGAAAAGCTGGGCAAGGACCTTTCCAAATTCGAAAGTGAAATCAAGGATGTGACCGCGATCGAGTAACGTCCTGATCGATCTTGAACACAGGACCGTGTCGAACGCAGGCTGACGCCAAGCAAGAAGCAGATGATCAGCTCCGCTTTGATGCGTTCGGGTCGTCGCTCGACGCGGCTCTTTTTGACAATGCGCGCCTCAGCACAACGCCCTGTCGCAAAGCGCGCACTGAAACAATGCAGCCGGATCCCCCGTGTCCGGTAGCGATCGGCGACACATTCAAAGCGCAGACCCAAAATCGGCTGGACCCGGCGCGCTGAACCACCGATGCTGCTGCGTGTCACATCAGGAAGGTCGCAATGTCGAAACCGCATATCGTCATCGCTGGGGCCGGCAGTATCGGTTGTTTTGTCGGCGCGCTTTTGGCCGATGCCGGTCGGCACGTTACGCTGTTGGGCCGTGCGCGCGTGCTTGATGCAATCGCAACCGACGGTTTGACCGTCACCGATTTCTCCGGCCTGTCGCGTCATGTTGGCGCCGAAAAACTTGGCTTGGCCACTGCGCCCGACTGTTTTGCCAGCGCCGACCTGATTTTGGTGACCGTCAAAACCGGCGCCAGTGCCGGCATCGCCGCTGATATCGCGCGTCTTTCGCCAAGGCAAACGCCGGTGGTCAGCTTGCAAAACGGGGTCGAGGCCGCCTCGACGCTAGCGGCTCATTTGCCAGAATTTGACCTGCGCGCAGGCATGGTGCCCTTTAACGTCGTGCCCAAAGCGCCGGGGCACTTTCACCGCGCCACATCGGGCGAGATTCATATCGCGTCTGGTCCAACCGATCTGACCTCGCTTTTGTCTGTGCCGGATTTGCAAATGATTGAAACTGCGGAAATTACCGCGGTGCAATGGGGCAAACTATTGGTAAACCTCAACAATGCGCTGAACGCGCTTTCGGGTTTGACGCTGTACACCCAGTTGGGCCAGCGCGATTGGCGCCGTTTGATGGCCGATCAGATGGTTGAATCCCTGGCCGTTCTGCAGGCTGCAGGCATTGCCACCAAATCCACTCAGCCGGTGCCGGATTGGCTGGTGCCACATATCCTGCGTCTGCCGACGCCTATTTTTCGCCGGGTCGCTGCCAAGATGCTTACCATTGATCCCGAGGCGCGCACGTCCATGGCCTATGATCTGATAGCGGCCCGCCCAACCGAAATCGAAGCGTTGCAAGGGACGATTATTGCTCTGGGCGCGCAGCATGGCGTCCAAACCCCGATCAACACCCGGGTGCGGGCCGCTGTTTTGGCGGCGCAGCCAAATCAAAATGCGCTTAGCCCGGAGCAATTGCGTGGCTGATGCGCCTTTATAAAGACAGATGCGATCGACGCCAATAAAGATGACAGGTCAATGTCTTAGAAGGCGCGTAACAGCGCCTTCAATTCAGGTTCGCGCACCATTTTTGCCGCGTCTTTCGGACTGACCCATTTGCGCTGGCGTTGACCGGCTTCGGGAAAGGTTTTTGACAAACCCAAAACGCGGGCGACAAAAACCTGTGCCCTGACCGGTGCGACTTTCCCCGACTGCAGCCCCTTGTCATAGTCAAACGTGCCCAGCGGTTTTTCCTCGACCGTTGCCTGGCTGACGCCGGCTTCTTCCCAGGCTTCGCGCAGGGCGGCATCGGCGTTGTTCAGACCTTTGATTGGCCAGCCCTTTGGAACAATCCAACGACCCGTGTCGCGGCTGGTGATCAGCAACACATCGCGGCCCTGATCCGTGTCTCGGTAACAAATGGCAGCAACTTGTGCCCGGCGCGCAGGGCCCAGCACCCGCGTGCGCAAAGATTTCCATAGTCCAATCATAGGCCCAAACATGTTTTACCCTTGTCAAAATACGCGTTTTGTCGTGGCTAATCCCTTCAATTTAGTTAACTAAATCTAGATTTGCAAATCTGGGCCAAAATCTTATCCACAAACCGCCCCCCTTGCACCCGCACGGCAGCGGCGTAGGGTGGTGTTCAGACCACCAGCGAGGGCACGGATGGGTAAGGCACAGATTGGCGTTTACGGGCTGGGCACAATGGGTAGCGCTCTTGCTCTCAATTTGGCTCAAAACGGATTTGATGTGGCGGTGACCAACCGCGAAACCGAGTGGATCGCCCCCTTCATGACCGAGTCGGGCTCTTTGGCCGACCGGTTGATCCCTTCCGAGACACTTGGCGATTTCGTAGCCAGCCTCGCGCGCCCGCGTGCGGTGTTGTTCATGATCCCGTCGGGGGCGCCGATGGATGCGATGCTGGACGATATCTGCCCAATGCTCGATCCCGGAGACACGCTGATCGATGCGGGCAACGCCGATTTCAACGACACGCGCCGGCGGGTCGCGGCCCTTGATGGCACCGGGTTGCACTATGTTGGTATGGGTGTGTCGGGGGGCGAAGATGGCGCGCGCCATGGCCCGTCGATGATGTTCGGCGGCAGCACTGAAAGCTGGGCGCATCTGTGCGATATGTTGCAGGCGATGGCGGCCAAGTTTGAAGGTGATCCGTGTGTTGCCAGGGTTGGCCCCGACGGCGCCGGGCACTTTGTGAAAACCGTGCACAACGGCATCGAATACGCCGATATGCAAATGATTGCAGAGATTTACGGTGTCCTGCGTGATGGTGCCGGACACAGCGCCGAGCAGATTGGCACGTTGTTCACCGGATGGAACGACGGCCCACTCGCGTCGTTCCTGATCGAGATCACAGGCCGCGCGTTGATGGTGAAAGACCCCGATACCGGCGCGCCGCTCAGCGATATGATCCTCGATAAAGCGGGCCAAAAAGGCACCGGGCGCTGGACGGTGATCGAAGCGCTCAAGCTGGGTCAGTCGGCCAATGCGATTGAGGCTGCCGTAGGTGCGCGCGCCTGGTCGGCGGAAAAGCCAACCCGGGAACTGGCTGAAACACTGCTCGATCCTGCCATCACGCAAACTGCTGTTCCCGACGCACAGGCTTTGCACGACGCATTGCTGGCGGGCCGGATTCTGGCCCACGCACAAGGGTTTCGCGTGTTGTCCGAAGCATCGGATGCGTTTGACTGGTCGCTTGATCTGGCCCGCATCGCCGAGATCTGGCGGGCCGGTTGCATCATTCGTTCCGCCTTGCTTGATGATGTATCGTCGGCTCTTCACGCGGCGCCCCCGCAAGGCCATTTGCTGCTGGCGCCCGCGCTGCGCGACACCTTGGCGCAGACCATCCCAGCTTTGCGCAAGGTCGTCAGCGCATCCGCGTCTGCCGGGTGGCCAGTGCCCGCGCTTGCAGCAAGCCTGTCGTGGTATGACACGATGCGTCTGGCGCGCGGCACCACGAACCTTATTCAAACCCAGCGCGATGCCTTTGGCGCACACGGTTTTGAACGTGTGGACAAGCCGGGCAAATTTGGTGGTGATTGGACCTGATCGGCGCATCCGCTCTGACTTTGTTGAATTCTGCCGATGATGTTACCGCTCAATCCTTAAGCGACCGTGACCGCTTGGACGATGCCTCACGCTTTGGCGAATATTGCCCCATTCTACCTGCGCGGTTTCGCGCGCCCCATTCTATCTGCGCGGTTTCGCGCGCAAGGTCGGGTCGGCCTGCGTGGGGTCCTCGGGCCAGGGGTGTTTGGGATAGGCCGCGCGCATGTCTTTGCGCACGTCGCTGTAAGAGCCCGACCAAAAACCGGGCAGATCGCGCGTCACTTGCACCGGGCGTTGCGCGGGCGACAACAGAGTGATCTTCAACGCCACGCCCGCGCTTTGCGGATGGCGCGTGACGCCAAACATCTCTTGCAAGCGCAGCGAGATTTCAGGGCCGTTCGGACCATAATCGATTGGCACTTTGCGCCCCAGAGGCGTGGTGAAATGCGCCGGGGCGCGGGTGTCGACTAGCTGCATCTGCTCCCAGCTGAGCGCACTGCGCAGGGCCGGTTCAGGGTCAAACCGTTTCCAGGCCTCACCACTGCGCACACCACTCAACAACGGCAAAAGCCAGTCGTCCAGCGACGCCATTAGCCCCTCGGGCGAAAAATCAGGCACATCAGCGCCCGCTGCGCGCACCAGCTCAACCCGCGCAGCTAACCGAGCGGCGCGCCCTTCAAGGCGCAACCCCAACTCGCGCACGCCGTCAAGCATGGCCCGCGCCACAAGCTCATCGGGGGCCTCGCTCCAGCGCCGCTCGTCGAGCACCACCGCGCCCAGACGTTCCTGTTGATGGGCGACAACCGAACGGGTGCGGCGCGACCAGAACACATCCTGATGCCAGGCAATATCAACGTTAAAAACAGTGCGGATTTCGGCCTCGGAAATGGCCATTGCCCGCCGGATCCGGGCGTCGCGCGGGTTGCCATCCAGATCAGGGATCACCAAAAACCGCGCGCCTGCCAACGGATCACTGTCGCTGAGCACCGCCCCTTTGCCGCCAGACATCACAAAGCGCGCCGCCTCACCAGACCGGCGCTGGGCAATCCGGTCGGGATAGGCCAAAGCCGCTTGTGCCGCAGGGGAAAGTCCGGCCAGATCGCCCTTGGCGCGTTTTTCAAACCGGCGCATGTCATGACGCACCTGGGCCAGAGTTGATTGGTTCACCGCATAAGGCACGGCGCGCGGTGACCCCAAAGCCTTGAGCCGCGCCAGCATATCCACCGGCGCGCCGCGCAAAATATCCGGTGCGCCCATCAGCGCGGCCAGACCCGCCGCCCCGGGACCGGCGCGCACCAACATATGCGCCAGACGCGGATGCAGCGGCACCTGCGCCAAAGCGCGCCCGTGATTGGTGATGCGTCCGTTTTCCGTGATCGCGCCCAACAGGCGCAAGAGCGCGTTTGCCTCGGCCAAAGCGCCTTCGGGCGGGGGCGTCAGAAAGGCCATGTCAGCCGGCGCGCTGCCCCAAAGGGCCAGATCTAGGGCCAGCCCGGCCAGATCGGTCGCCTCGATCTCGGCGGGGGGGAAAGCGGGCATCGCACCCTCTTCGCCGCGCGTCCACAGCCGATAGGCAACACCGGCGGCAACCCGTCCCGCCCGCCCGGCGCGCTGGGTGGCTTCGGCCCGGCTGGCGCGTTCAGTGATCAGCCGCGACATGCCGGATCCGGGATCAAACCGCGCGCGCCGTGCCAGCCCCATGTCCACAACCACGCGAATATCCGGCAGCGTCAGCGAGGTTTCGGCGATCGAGGTGGCCAACACAACTTTGCGCCCGCTCGCCAACGGCGCAATAGCCGCGCGCTGGGCGTCAAAGCCCAAAGCACCGTAAAGCGGTCGCAGCACACAAGAGCCGGGCAGGGCACGCGCCAACGCCGCCTCGGCCCGGTGGATTTCGCGCGCACCGGGCAGGAACACCAAAATACCACCGCCGGTGGCGCGGGTGTCGGCCTCGGCTTTGACCACCAGATCGACCAAAGCAGCGTCGCGAGGGGTTTTTGCGCCCAAAGGACGCTCAAGCCATTGGGTTTCAACCGGAAAACTGCGCCCCTCGGCGGTGACCATCGGCGCGTTCAGCATCTTGGCAACCGGCGCCGCGTCCAGCGTGGCCGACATCACCACAAGGCGCAGATCGTCGCGCAGCGCCTCGGCGACATCAAGGCTCAGCGCCAGCCCAAGATCTGCGTTCAGCGAGCGTTCGTGGAACTCGTCAAACACCACGGCGCCAATGCCCGGCAGGTCCGGGTCGCTGTGCAACATACGTGTCAGAATGCCCTCGGTGACCACCTCGATCCGGGTGGATTTGGACACGCGCGCCTCGCCGCGCATTCTATAACCGACGGTATCGCCCACAGGTTCGCCCAGCGTGTCGGCCATCCGCTCGGCGGCGGCGCGCGCGGCCAGGCGGCGCGGCTCCAACATTAGCAAACGATCGGTGAATGCGCCCGCTTCCAGCAACGCCAGCGGCACGCGGGTGGTTTTGCCGGCGCCGGGCGGGGCCTGCAAAACAACCCGGCGATGGCTGGCAAGGGCCGCGATCACCTCGGGCAGGACGTGTTCAATGGGCAGAGTTTCGACCATGACGCCTTATTGCGGGTGCGGCCTGCGCCGTCCAGAGCGCGCGGCCTAGCGGCGCTGCAACACAAGCGCGCCAAAGCTGGACGCCAGGGTGACGCGCGTGGCCTGCACCAAGCCAGAGGGCGTGGGCGCATAGCTGACGGTTAGATCGAAACTGCGCTGGTCCGAAAGCTCTTCTGCCGTGTAGCCGGCGACGCGTTTGAACCGGCCTGTGCAGGTCAGAGGATTGGCGGCGCTCAGACGCAATTGTGAACGCCGGTCGCCGTCAAAAATCGCCAGATTCTTGTCACATAGCCCATCAAGGGGCTGATCGCGCAACACGGCAAACAGGGCGGTGCCCGGATCAAGCGTCGCGCGTTGGCTGGCGGGCGACAGTTGCACGGCGTCGGGGCGTGGCAGGCGCGTGCCGCTGAGAACCGGGCCAGATTTGCCATAGCTCAGGGTCGAGTCGTAACTGCCTTTCCGGGTGCGCACCGTCTCAGTGTACCGCCGGGGGCGGTACCTGTCGCCGCTGCGGCGCCCTTCGGCGCCCATGCGAAATTCAAACGTGGTGATCAATGACAAAGCGGGCGTTGGCGCGAACCGCGCGCTGATGCCATAACCAGTGTCGTTTTCGCGTGTCGACATCAAAAAACTGCCAACGCCGACGCCGCGCACCTGTACGGCAAAGCGTGCTTCGGTTGCGGCCAGAAAGGTTGGCAACACGGCCAGTGTGGCAATTGCTGTGATCAAGCGGCGTCGCATCGCATCGGTCTCCTCTGGACAATTCGCCCCGGCCTCGGTCAATTGGCACGACAGTGGCTAAGGTTACCCAAATCATGGATATGGCACAACTCGGTGACAAGGTTCTGGCCGGCGAACGCCGGGCTTTGGCGCGCGCCATCACTCTGGTTGAAAGCGGGCGCGCCGATCACCGCATTGCGGCTGGTGATTTGCTGGCCCATGTCGCGCGCTCGCGGCGTCAAGCTCTGCGGGTCGGCCTGTCGGGCACGCCGGGGGTGGGCAAGTCGACCTTTATCGAAACATTCGGGCTGATGTTGACCGGTCAGGGGCTGCGGGTGGCTGTGTTGGCCGTTGATCCGTCCAGCGCGCGTTCGGGCGGCTCGATCCTGGGCGATAAAACCCGGATGGACTTGCTCAGCCGGGATCGAAACGCCTTCATCCGTCCCTCGCCCAGCCAGACCCATCTGGGCGGTGTGGCCCGGCGCACCCGCGAAGCCGTGGCGCTGTGCGAGGCTGCGGGCTATGATATTGTGCTGATCGAAACCGTTGGCGTTGGGCAATCGGAAACAGTTGTGGCGGAAATGTCGGACCTGTTCCTGTTGCTGTTGGCCCCGGCGGGCGGCGACGAATTGCAAGGCGTCAAACGTGGCATCATGGAGATCGCCGACCTGATCCTGGTCAACAAGGCGGATGGCGATCTCAAACCCGTGGCAACGCGCACCTGCGCCGATTATGCCGGGGCGCTGCGGCTGTTGCGCAAGCGCGCGCAAGACCCCGAAGGCTATCCGCAGGCGATGATGGTGTCCGCCCTTGAGGCTGACGGGTTGGACCGTGCCTGGGCGGCTATGCAATACGTTGTGAACTGGCGCAAATCCAATGACCACTGGAGCACGCGCCGGGCCAATCAAGCGCGCTATTGGTTCGAACAAGAGGTGCGACAGGGGCTGTTGGCGCAATTGAACAACAGCGCTGTGCAGGCGGAGTTGGCCCATCTGGGAGACGCGGTTGCGCGCGGCGATATCGCCGCGTCGCGCGCGGCGGATCAAATGTTGGCGCATTTGACACAAGAGCGCAGCTGACAGACACCGGTGTCAGGTCATTTTTAGGCAAAGCAGAGCCTGTTTTCCCTTTACGACAGATGAACCCAACAGACCTCGCCACGCCAGCCAACCCATATAACAATGGGGAACGCTGCTGGTGAAACCGACGATGTTTTGGCCAAGACCGCTGAAGGGTGGACCAGCCCGCAGGCTCGTTCGCCCAAACCAACCCAACAAAGGCCGATCGCATTTTGCTGGCTCACAATCCAGCGATCATAGCCGTAGGCCGTGACCTGATAGCATTGGAAATCGGCCCGATGCGCTGACGCAATAAAACGCCGAAGAGTAGGGGCGTGGTGCGGCGCTGGATTTCAAAAACCGCAGGACACACTGATCCTGCGATTGAGCACACGCTGGATCCTGACATCCCCCGCGCCAAGTCTGGGGGCATAGAGTTTGGGCGTGTGGTTAAGAACCCCGCATGGGATGATGAACATCGGGACCGGGTCTGTAAAAAGTTGGCAGGCAGGACTGTAGCTTTCGTTACCATTTGGAATCAAACAGTAAAATGACCGTGGTTTCGCTCGGCGGTTGAAAGAGAGACCATGAAAGGGAACAAATGTATCCCTAAGAGCAGTGTGGACTGGACAACATCTATC
Organism: Sedimentitalea sp.; assembly: GCA_045105075.1. GTDB lineage: Bacteria > Pseudomonadota > Alphaproteobacteria > Rhodobacterales > Rhodobacteraceae > JBGCDD01. Next base: position 29,636 of record JBGCDD010000086.1, read on the forward strand.
TGACCAACGCCAACATCGAGAACCAGGGTGGTCGGCGACGGTCGGTGCCCATTGAAGACCCGGAAAACCTCTGTCACGCCATCCGTAAGTGGATCGCCTGTCGCGCAACGCGGTCGCATAGCTCCGAGTTCACCGCAGAGGCCGTTAGGGACGGGATCAAGGCTGTCGGAGCCAAGACTGCACAGATTGAACCGGCTTACACCTTTTGGGACGTGTGTCGCAGATTGGATATTGCGAGAGCGTCAACGGGCGAAAACGCCCCTCGCGGCAGAATTGTTTTGCAAGTCGCCAGCCGGGCAAGGGGCGCATTGCGCAACGGCGAACTCTCCTCCTGGCTCTGCAAGGCTCTGATCATCATCGAAAGATCGACAAACCACCACAACAGCAAGCGCGCACACCGTGCATTGGGCTACCGCCGACCTGCGCCTGAAGCCATCATCCCGGTCGACCAAGGGCCAATCACACTCTAACGCTCAACATCGGCCACTCTAGTTATTCAGAAGCCGTGGAGGTCGCGTTTGGTGGCGACGTGTCACCCGTCTGAGCAATGCTGTGAGCAAGACAGCAGAAAACCACGCCTCTGCGGTTGCACTACGGTTCATGCGCTACAACTCTGGCCGCATCTACCAGACATTGCTTGTGACGCCCGCAATGGCCGCCAGCCGCGATACATCTCATTGGCGGGGTGACAATATCGTCGCCTTGGTTGAGACAATAGAAGAGGCAACACCAAGCCGCGCGGTCCCTACAAACCTGGCGCAAAAAAAGATGTTTCAAAGTGACCCGCGACCCAGATGCCCGCGCTGCTTGACCTGCCCGGCGATTCCCACTAAAGCCAGCGGACCGAATTCAAGGTGCAGCTTTGCCTGCGCCGCATCCGGGTTGCACAGGCTGCGCGCCGTCGCGACCACCAAACAAAGGAAACGCCCATGTCGCGCCGCTGCGAACTGACCGGAAAAGGCCCGATGACGGGCAACAATGTGAGCCATGCCAAGAACCGCACGCGTCGTCGGTTTTTGCCAAACCTGAATGACGTTACGTTGCAGTCCGAAGCACTGGGCCGTGGCATCAAGCTGCGTATTTCGGCGGCTGCCCTGCGCACTGTGGATCATCGCGGTGGGTTGGATGCGTTTTTGGCCAAAGCCAAGGACGACGAGCTGTCGGCCTCGGCGCTGAAAGTTAAGAAAGAGATTGCAAAGGCCGCTGCTGCGGTTTGATCCTTGAGGGGGCGCAAGCGCCCTATGGTTGCAAAATGTCACATGGCTCCGCAGGCGCGGAGCCATTTTCGTTTTCGGATGGGCGTGTTAGACCAACGGTCATGGGCGTGCTTACTTTTTCCCGTTTGATCCACTTGCTTTTGGTGTCGGCATTGCTGCTGACCAGCCAGGGTATGGCCGTGGTGCGTGGCGCAAGCGGTCCGGCAGGACAGATGGTTCTGTGCGTCGGAACCCAGACCGTCGTGGTCGATGTGGATCAGCAAGGTCAGCCGGTCGAGCGGACGCATCTGTGCCCGGATTGCGCCTTGTCGATACTGGACCATGTCAACCTGGCGGCGGCTGTGGCCAACTCAACGTGCCCGCAGCCCACGGTTTTGGCCGTGCGCGCCGAACTGGCTCACCCGGGTACAAGGGTGCCACCGCGCATGGCAAGGGGTCCGCCGGCGCTGGGCTGATCCACCCTTTTCAACGTATTTCCATCTGACGGGAGAGACCTATGTCCTTCAAAACACGTGCCTTTGTGGCGCTGGCCCTTTGCATTGCGGCCAGCGGCGCCATCGCCGGTGACGCGATCATGATCAAAGACGCCTATGCCCGCGCGTCCTCCGCCAATGCCACCAGCGGCGCAGCGTTTATGATGATCATGAACCATTCAGGCCAGGACGACCGACTTGTGGCGGCGGCGTCTGGCGTGGCCAAACGGGTGGAGTTGCACACCCATATCGAAACCGGTGACGGTGTGATGCAGATGCGCGAGATCGAGGGCGGGATCGCGCTGCCTGCGGGGGCCATGCACATGATGAAACGCGGCGGCGATCATGTGATGTTTATGGGGCTGACCCAAAGCCTTGTGCAAGGTGACATGGTGGATGTGACCCTGGTTTTTGAGAAAGCCGGTGAGATCAAGGTGCGCATTCCGGTGGATTTGACCCGCAAACCCGGCGCCCATAGCGGGCACGGCTCGGGCGGGTGATGGCACGGCAAACAGGCTCGGGCCGCGATGCAGCCCTCGCCTGTTTGCAGGCCGGTCCTGCGGGTCCGGCCGTCGCGTCAGGGCAAGGACGGGAGTTTTGATCTGACCCAGTCGGGAACCGTTTGTGTGGCATTGCCGAAGTGGGTTTGTGCAAAAGCCGACACGCCTGCCGAGGGCTCAAGGTTGATTTCCACCGTATGCGCGCCGGCCTGTTTTGCCTCGTGCACAAAACCTGCAGCGGGATAAACTTGGCCAGATGTTCCAATCGCAACAAATTCGTCGGCTTGTGCCAAATGGGCCAGGATGTCGTCCATGAAATAGGGCATTTCGCCGAACCAGACCACATCTGGGCGCGCGGTCGCAGCATTGCAGGCAGGGCAGCGCGCGCCGGTTTCCAGCGTTTCGGGGGCAGGCCAGCGATGCGCGCAGGCACCGCACAGGGCGCCCGCCAGAGTGCCGTGCATGTGCACAACGCCCTGAGCGCCCCCCGCCTCGTGCAGCGCGTCAACGTTTTGTGTCACGATCACGACCTCGCCTGTGTGCTCGCGCTGTAGCTTTGCCAGTGCGAAATGGGCCGCATTTGGGAGCGCCTGCGCCGCGGCAATCCTGCGGGCGTTGTAAAACCGATGCACCAGATCCGGATCGCGTGCAAAACCTTCGGGCGTTGCCACGTCTTCGATACGGTGCTGCGCCCACAGCCCGCCTTCGTCGCGGAACGTGCCCATTCCGCTTTCTGCCGAGATCCCGGCGCCGGTCAGAATGACGATTTTGCTCATCTCAGCTGTCTTTCCCGCGTTAACTCAAAGCCGAACCTAAACGCGCGATTTTTGTCTGGCAACGCGCGTCAGTTTAAGCAAAGCCAAATTCAGCCCTCGATCACGCGCAGCGGTCCGTTCAGCCAGGGCAGCCGCGCAATGGCGGAATCGATCATCTGGGTTTGCACCAGTTGGCGCATGGTGCGCGCCACATCGCGCGGCACCCGGTCGGCCCAATCGGCCCCGGCAAACAGCGAGATCTGGCGCGAAAACGCCCCAAACGGCAGGTCAAACGCCTCGATCTCGTCATGAAACCGCGCCGCGCGCATGTAACCCAACGGCGTGGTCACAGCCCAGCCGATCCGCCGCGCCACCATCGCGATCAGTGCCAGGTGGCTGCCGATTTCAAAGCGTTCTTCAAAGACCAGCTTTTGGCGGGCCAAATGTGCTTCGATCTGGCGGCTGATCAACTGTTCGCGGGCATAACGCAACAACGGCAAACCAGCCAAAGCCTCCATCATATCAACACCTTCACGGATCACTCCGCGCGGCGCCACCAGAATGAACGGATCGCGCACCAGCGGATATTCAACCACGCCCGTTTGCATTTCACCAGTGCTGGCAGCCACCGCAATGTGGAGCCGGCGCGCTTGCATGGCTTCGGAAATCTCGTGGCTTGGGGCGGTGATCAGTTTGAAACGGCATTTCGTCATCGAACTGGCCAGAATGGTCACCAGGCGCGGCGTCAGATCATTGTCAAAGTCGTCGATCAAGCCAATGCTCAGCGTGCTGAGGTGGGTCAGATCCATCACCGTCAACTCGCTCTGAGCCAGGCGCAATTCGCTTAGAACAGCCTCGGTACGAGCCAGAAAACTGTGCCCCGCCGGGGTCAACCGCATCGGACGCCGGGTGTGATCGACCAGATCGGTCCCCAGCGCATTTTCCAGATTTCGCAGCTGCTGGCTGACCGCAGGCTGGCTGAGCCCCGTTGCCTCGGCGCTCTGGGCGACCGAACCGGTGCGTGCCAGCGCTTCAAACACCTCAAGCCCACGCAGGGTAACGCCTTTCATCAGCATGGGTCTGAAGCTCCGCCAGTTTTACCTTTTGTGAAACTCGCAGAGACGTCGGTCAAGCCCTAAGGGGTTAACGGCACTGTTTGGAAGCGGCCTCTCCAAAGGCTTTCCAGCGCAACCAAAAGGCTGAATTGGCTTCTGTTCCTGATTGGCGGATCTCTTGGGCGCGGTGCGGATCCGAGAAAAACACCGCCCCGCGGCGCTGGTCGCTGGAAGACAAGGTGCGATTTGCGGTTTGCTGAACACAGCCACACAGCGTTTGGCTGGCGTTTGAGCGCCGCGCACTCAGACAGGCCGACGCGATGGGACCCTTTGACACCAAAGACGCGGGCGCACTGGCGCGATTGACCCGGCCTGGTCCACAGGCCGCAAGCGCGCCCAATGCCAAAAACACCGCTGCAAATCCAAAAAACCGAACCATCGTCACCACCACTCAAGCTCCGCTGGTTTTAGACCGCACACGGGGACAGGTCCAACACAAACTGCGCCGAACCCGCCAGGATCAAGCAAAGATGAAGTCGCCCAATGACAGCTCAAAATCCGAAATCTGGCCATCTGCGGCCTTCACCAGAATGTTTTCCTGTTCGACCCGGATCCGTACATCGTTGCCAACCTGGGTGATCGCCAGCTGTGAAAACTCCAGCCCGACACCAAAATCCGTCAGATCAATGCGATCCATCCCGTCTTCGTAATCGGTGATGATGTCGAGCGTGCCGTCCTGAACGAAGATGAAGATGTCAAAACCGCTGCCGCCGGTCAGCTGATCTGCGCCCAGCCCGTCGGTCAGCCGATCATTGCCCGTCCCGCCTTCGACCCGGTCATTGCCACGCCCGCCGAACAGCACATCATTGCCGTCCTGGCCGACCACGCGGTCCGACGCTTGGCCGCCGTTGATGTAGTCATTGCCGTCCTGACCAAACAGCGAGTCGTTGCCATCCTCGCCAAACATGAAATCATAACCGTCGCCGCCGCGCATGATGTCGCGCCCGTCGCCGCCAAACAGATTGTCTTCCCCGTCGCCGCCGACCACGCTGTCATTGCCGCGCCCGCCTTCGATCATGTCGTCGCCCGCATCGCCGCGCAGCGTGTCATTGCCGCCTTTGCCAAAGATCTGATCATCGTCTTCGGTGCCATTGCGGGTGTTGTTGCCAGCGTTGCCGTTGATGTCGGTGTCTTGTGCCACATAGCGGAACGAACGGATCTCGTCCGTGCCCTGCATTGACAGAAACAGGAACTGATCGGCGCCGATATCGCGCTCTTCGATGTCAAAAACCCGCCCGGAATTGCCGGAAAACACCATTTCGTCAACCTCGGTCAGCGCGCCGCCTTTCGAGATTTCAAACACGCCAAAACTGCGCCCATAACCGCCCGTGGCCACGTAATACGTGCCGTCGATTTCGAACACCTCCAGCGACTCGCCAAAGCCCCACTGGTCGCCGCTGTTGGGTCTTTCCTGTTCCACAAGGGCCAGCGCGCCGGATTTTTCGACCTCGTAAACCAGAATGGTGCCGGCTGTTGACTCGGTCATGATCACAAAAGCGCGCCCGTCAATCTGCACGGTTTCCACATCGGTGGTCACCCGGTTGAAAATCGCCTGATCGCTTTGAGGCAGATCAAACACCGGACGCAAACCGCCGAAATTGTTGATCTGAAACACCTGCAGCGGCGATTCCTGATCAAAGGCCGTGATCGCGATTGCAAAAGTCTTGCCGCCGACCTCAACCACATCGAATTTTTCATATCGCGTCGCATCCGCATCGGAACTGCGCAGATGGCGCAACGTGCCGTCATTGCGAATTTCAAAGCTCTCAAATGTGCCAGAGTTGAAAACGGTGGTGTTGCTGGTCGTGATCAGCATGTCGCGCCCGCCCACGTTGACGATCGTCGGGTCCACGCCAAACGAACTGACCGCACCGCCGCCACCGGGCGCAGTTGTGACCTCAACCTGCTGGACGACGTCCAGATCGCCATTCACGTCTATTTCAAGCACGCTGATCCCGTTCCGCCCCTCGGCCCGGTTGTTCACCAATTCGTTGCTTTGCCCGCTGAGATAGACATAGGTTTGCCCGTTTTTGGTGATGCTGGAGATCCCCGAGGTCGAGAACTGAATACTGTCGAGCCGGTCAAAAGCGGTTGCAAACGCCTCCTGAAACTCGAGCGCGCCATTGTTGAAAATCCGCGCCACGCCGAGGCCCAAGCCCTCCGAGCCCATAACCATGTACAGGCGCCCGTCCGCGTCCAGCGTGGTGATCCGCCCGGGCGGAAAAAAACTGGTGGCCGTGCCGTTCAGAAATTCCATGTCCCGGACGCGCTGCAATGTGTCAATTTCAACAATCGGCATGATCTCAAACCTCTTTTTCGCAATAGTCGGCACCCTAGGAAGCGGCAAAACCGGGGTCAAACGGAATTAACCGCCGAGTGCTATAACAAATGAGAGTTTTTGAACCGATCCCGCGAATGTGATCTGAACAGCGCGGCCCGGTTGGGGAACCTGACCTAGCTAAAGCCATCAAGAGGGCGCAAACGCGCAAAGCGGGTCAAAGATTTGGCCCCATGGCGGCTGTGATGTCGCGTGCGCTTGACCACGCTCCCAATCCCTTCCATATCCAACCCATGACTGACCTCGCTCACATCCGCAATTTCTCGATCGTCGCGCATATCGACCATGGGAAATCCACCCTTGCTGACCGCCTCATTCAGGAGACGGGCACCGTCGCCGGGCGCGACATGAAGGAACAGCTGCTCGACGCTATGGATATCGAGCGAGAGCGCGGCATCACCATCAAGGCCAACACCGTGCGCATTGATTATACGGCGGACAATGGCGAAGCCTATGTGCTGAACCTGATCGACACGCCGGGCCACGTCGATTTCGCCTATGAGGTGTCGCGTTCGATGCGCGCGGTCGAAGGGTCATTGCTGGTGGTCGACAGCACCCAAGGGGTCGAGGCGCAAACGCTGGCCAATGTCTATCAGGCCATCGACGCCGATCATGATATCGTGCCCGTGCTCAACAAGATCGACCTGCCGGCCTCTGATTGTGACCGTGTCGCCGAACAGATCGAAGACGTGATCGGCATTGATGCGTCCGGTGCGATTCAGGTCAGCGCCAAGACCGGCGTCGGCATCCACGAAACCCTCGAAGCGATCAGCCAACACCTGCCCGCGCCCACCGGCACCCGCGACGCCCCGCTCAAGGCGATGCTGGTGGACAGCTGGTATGATGCCTATCTCGGCGTGATTGTCCTCGTGCGCATCATGGACGGCGAGCTGAAAAAAGGCGACCGCGTGCGCATGATGTCCAACGGCTCGGTCCACCACGTGGATCGCATCGGTGTGTTCCGCCCGCAAATGGAGATGATCGATAGTCTTGGCCCCGGCGAAATCGGTTTTCTGACCGCATCGATCAAACAGGTGCGCGACACCCGCGTCGGCGACACGATCACCCACGAAAAGGGCGGCACCGACACGCCATTGCCGGGCTTTAATCCGTCCCAGCCGGTGGTGTTTTGCGGATTGTTCCCGGTGGATTCGGCCGAATTTGAAGACCTGCGTGATGCGATTGACAAACTTGCGTTAAATGATGCGTCTTTCTCCTTTGAAATGGAAACCTCGGCCGCTCTTGGCTTTGGGTTCCGCTGTGGGTTCTTGGGTCTGCTCCACCTCGAGGTGATCCGCGACCGGATCGAGCGCGAATATGACATCGACCTGATCACCACCGCGCCCTCGGTGGTTTATCACGTGCATATGCGCGACGGCACGATGGAGGAACTCCACAACCCCGCCGACATGCCCGACCTGACCCATGTGGACCATCTGGAAGAGCCCCGTATCAAGGCCACGATTCTGGTGCCCGACGAATTCCTGGGCGATGTTCTCAAACTCTGCCAAGACCGGCGCGGCATTCAGCTCGACCTGACCTATGCCGGCAGCCGCGCGATGGCGGTCTATGATCTCCCCCTCAACGAAGTGGTGTTCGACTTCTATGATCGCCTGAAATCGGTAACAAAGGGTTACGCCAGCTTCGATTATGCGCTGACCGACTACCGCGAGGATTTTCTGGTTAAAATGTCGATCCTGGTGAACGACGAACCGGTCGATGCGTTGTCAATGATGGTGCACCGCGACCGCGCCGAAATGCGGGGCCGCGCCATGGTGGAAAAGCTCAAGGATCTGATCCCCCGCCACATGTTCAAAATTCCGATCCAGGCCGCGATCGGAGGCAAAGTCATCGCCCGCGAGACCCTGTCGGCCATGCGCAAAGACGTGACCGCCAAATGCTACGGAGGCGACGCCACCCGAAAGCGCAAACTGCTGGACAAGCAGAAAAAGGGTAAGAAAAAGATGCGCCAATTCGGCAAAGTCGACATCCCCCAAGAGGCCTTTATTTCCGCTCTAAAAATGGACGGTTAACCGTTCATTTTAAAGGCGCGTGCGGGAAAACGTTTGGCAAAGCCAAATGTGGCCGGCACCCCGTGGCAGAATTTTATACAAACTGTCACGCGTTTTAGTGTTCCTTTGCAGGATTAATCGATTTGTGAAAAACGTTCCGTGGAATACTCCTAGGATGGCTTGATGCAAAGAACTCGAATCCCAAGTGAAATGGCTCGACGAGTGAGAGAACACTGTGGTTTTGGTTGCGCGATTTGTGGAAGAATGCCGACTCAAATGGAACACATTGAACCGTGGGCAAAAGTACAAAAACACGAGTTCTCTAACCTTGTTCTACTTTGTTCTCGACACCACGATGAGGTTACCGCTGGGCGGCTCGGCAAAAAAGACGTACTTGCAGCCCGAGCTTTGCCTTTTGGCAAGCGGAATGGTCCCGCTAAATACGACCTCTTTTTGTCTAATCAGATGAGTGTTGACTTTGGCTCAGTTAGGTTTCTGCTGAAGCCAGGATCACGCGTTTCACCCTTCTCTTTTGGTGGTATCAAGCCGATAACAATTGAACTCGGAAAAACTCCAAAATTTGATATAAGAATTTTTGATCACAATAATGTTTTGGCATTGAGCGTTGTTGAAAATTGCTTTGAGTTTAACCAATCAAGACTTTGGGACGTAAAGTTGACGGGCCGAGAGCTGAAAGTGCGTTTGGGTGAGCGGCGTGTATTGCTTTCGTTGAAAATAGAAGACTCCAATCTCCAGTTTCGACAGGTAAGAATGGCTCAGTCAGAAGTTCCAATTGTTGTCGATCGTCGCGGAATTCGTCTTCCAAAATCTGAAAATTCTTGGCGCGATTTTTCTATAGATGCAAGTGGTAGCAATATTGCGACTCTATTCGGAGTGGGTGATCCCGAAGCCTTTCTAAAAGGAACAGGCGTACGGTGCTCTTCTCAAAAGGAGGCATGGGATATGGCGTTCAATTTTAAGCCCGTGGAATTACTCTGACGAAGAAAATGCACCCTTTGGTTTGAAAAAGTACGACATTCTTGAATGCCAACCTAAGATTTGGCAGCGCCCGAACCGCCCCCGTCGTGCCTCTGGTACGCCTGCGGCGTGATGCGGGCGCTTCTCGCCCACCCTTCGGTTCGGGCGCGGCACGTCGTTCGACAACCTGACTTCATTTGAAAACGGTCCTTAAGTCTCCGCCCGTTCGCAGCCGGAATGATCCGCAGACCCAAATTAAAACTCCTCACCGCCCATACCAAAACCCCTCCGGCAGGTGATCGACCTCGCCGCCGGATTTCACGCGTTGCCAGCGCTCCCATAATTCGTCCATCCGGCGTTTTTGCTCGGCCAGCGAGCGGCCCTCCCAGCGGTCGAGCGCTTGGCAGTCGGAATTGGGCACAAGCGCGCCGGCGAGTTTGCCGTGGCGTTTGATCCAGACTCGGTTTTCGGTGGCTTCGACCCAGGCGACCAAACGCGGCAATTGGGCGCGAAAGTCAGTCAGGCTGACGATGCGGTATTCGGTTGGGGTAAAGGATTTGGGAATGCGAACAGGTCCTTTTGCGGTTTTTGCAAAAAGACCTGTACAATTTGTGCATTTTTCAAAAATTAACGGACCATACGGTCGGGCCCAAATGGGATGGCTTCAGGCGAGGCGCAGTTGCTGTTGCGCGGGACGGCGCAGGCTGGTCAGCAGCAGCACAAGGGCCAGCATCACAGTGAACCCGATCCAGGTTCCAACGACATACCAGGCCACAGCGCCCCAAAATCCGGCGCCAGCAAAAACTGTGCCGTAAGCCAGGCTTACAAATCCACTCAGAAGCGATGCAATCATGTAAGCGGCCATATCTGTTATCCCTTATGTCTCAACCATTTGTTAATCGTTTTTTGACGGGCAAATTGGGCCGAAGTGTGACGAAATGCGGTCGGTTTTGGGAGCGTAGGGATGTGCGGTATTACCACTTGAAAATAAAGGATAATTTTCTACTATGAAGCGGTATCTTGTGGTTTTGCATCCAGAAAGATGCGCACCGAGGCCTCAAATTCGCGCGGCTTTTCGGCGTGCAGCCAGTGCCCGGCTCCGGGAATTTTGGCAAAACGGGCGCGCGGAAAATGGCCGCGAATGGTGGCGCGATGTTCGGGCAGGACATAGTCTGATGCGCCGCCCGACAGGAACAGGGTCGGCCCGCTCCAGCTGGCCTCAATTTTGGGAAAGCTCATGATATCAGGCATATAGGCGGCCAAAACGTCCAGGTTCAGGCGCCAGCGTTGTGCAGACAGATCGAGGGATTGGGTGAAAAAGCTCTGTAAGGCAGGTTCAACGCCAAGGGCCGCGAGCTGTTTTTCCGCATCCGAGCGACGGGTTACAATGCTCAGATCGACCGCGCGCATCGCCTCGATGAATGGCAATTGCGTGTGCGAATAAGGCACAGGCGCAATGTCGGCGATGACCAAACGGTTCAGGACTTCGGGATGGGACAGCGCCAGCATCATCGCTGTTTTGCCGCCCATTGAGTGCCCAACCACATCGGCGCGAGGGGCGAAATTTGTGATCGTCTCGACCAGATCATCGGCCAATTCTTGATAGGTATGGCTGTCATTCCAAGGGCTTGCGCCGTGGTTGCGCAAATCGACTGTGATCACCTGGCGTGTATCAGACAGCCGTTTGGCGATGACGCCCCAGTTTCGCGCCGAGCCGTAAAGCCCGTGCACGATGACCAGCGGGGGCGCATGGGTCGGGTCGCCATGAAGGATTGTGTTCAGCATATTGGCCGTGATAGCGCCATTGGTGCAGCCAGACCAGAGCCCATGCCAGCGATGACCCAGCCTTTGACACTTCAGGATCAGATTGACTCTATACTAGAGTTGATGCGGCAAAAACTTGGGGTGCGGGCCAGTGATCTGCCGACGGCCCTGCAAAAAGCGCATAACAAGCTGCCGCGCCAGGTGCGCCGCAGTGGCGCCGTGCTGGCCCAGGCCGCCCCATTGGTGTCCCATCCCAAACTGAGCCGAACGCTGGACGCCAAAGCGCTAAAGCAGGCCAGCGACCTTATGATAGGGCATCTGAACGCGATTGATCTGGCGGATCGGCGCAAAGGGTGGTGGTTGGGCGTGTTGGGCGCGTTGGCATTCAATCTTTTAGCGTTCTTGGCGATGCTTCTTGTGTTCCTGGTTTGGCGCGGGATTCTGTGACAACGGCTTGCGCCCTGACCGCCAAGCTCTTAGTGTGAACGGCGTTCACAGGAGCGCGAAATGGTTGGTAAGGTACAGGAACGCAAAGAGAAACTGCGCGAGCGTTTGATCGAGGCGGCCGAAGAGCAGATCATTGACGGCGGTTTTCATTCTGTCAAAGCGCGCGCCATGGCGCAAAAGGCAGGCTGCGCGGTTGGTGCTATATATAATGTGTTCGAAGACATTAACGCGCTGATCATGGCGGTTAACGGGCGGACATTTCGCAAGCTGGGGGTCTCGGTGGCGGGTGCAGTCGAAGCCGCTGGCCCGCAAGATCCCAACCGCCAGATGATCATCATGTCACACGCCTATTTGCGCTTTGCCGCGGACAACACACATTTGTGGCGCGCGCTTTTTGACCTGGAAATGTCGGTCGATGGGCCGGTGCCCGCGTGGTACTTTGAAGAGCTGGCCAAGTTGTTTGGGCAGATTGCGCGCCCGTTGTCACAGCTGTTTCCCGCCATGTCCCGGCGCGACCTCGATCTGATGACGCGGGCTTTGTTCTCTTCTGTGCATGGCATTGTGCTGTTGGGGCTAGAGCGTCGGATCTCAGGAGTGCCTTATGAGAACATTGAAAACATGATCGAACAGGTGCTGTCTCAAATCGGTGATTGAACTTTTTTGAACATTGTTCAAAAAAACTCTTGAACAATGTTCAAAACTGCGTATGTTCAATTCATGAACAACGTTCAAGAGATGGAGAGATAAAATGTTCAATACGATTAAAACCCTGATTACTGGTGCCAATGCCCGCGCAGAAGAAGCTGTTCGCGATGCCTATTCCATTGAACTTATTGACCAAAAGATCCGCGAAGCGCAGCAGGGGCTTAAGTCGGCCAAGCTGGCGTTGGCTGGTTTGATCCAGCGTGAGCGCAGCGAGACCCGCCAGATTGAGATGCTGTCCCAGCGCATCGACGATCTGTGCAGCCGCACCACCCAAGCGCTTGAGCAGGGGCAGGGCGGGTTGGCTCAGGAAGCAGCCCAGGCCATTGCCGACATGGAAAACGAACGCAATCTGCGCCGTGATACGATCAGCCGCCTGGAAACCCGGGTGCTGCGATTGCGCCAATCAGTCGAGACCGCCAACCGCCGGATTGTTGATTTGAAACAGGGCGCCATCGCTGCCCGTGCCGTGCGCAAAGAGCAAGAGTTGCAAGGCCGCCTGAACCGTACGCTGAGCGGCGATAGCCCAATGGATGAAGCCGCCGACCTGATTGCCAATGTCATGAAGCGCGACGACCCATTCGAGCAAAGCGAAATTCTGCGCGAAATCGACGCCGGGCTGAACCACTCGGATGTGGCCGATCGTATGGCTGCGGCCGGTCTGGGTGCGGCCACGCGCACCACTGCGGGCGATGTCCTGTCTCGTTTAAAGCCTCAAAGCGCCTGATTGGTGCTGAAATCAAAACAATAACCCAGTTTTGCCCGAAACCAGTCACGATTTAACTTTAGCAAAAACCGTGAAAACACTTCGAAGGAATTAATCCAATGCATTCAGATCGCAATGACAACGCCGCAATCATGATGGTTAACGTGGCCGGAGTCGTCCTGGCATATGGCTTGCTGGGCGCGTCGCTTTGGTTGTCGACAGATGTACCGCTCGCCACCAAAGGATATTGGGCGATGGGCGTCATCTTGCTGTCGCTTAGCCTGATCAACGTGGTCAAATACCGCTTTGACAACAAATCGAGCGAAGACCGCATCCGTAAGATTGAAGATGCACGCAACGAAAAACTGCTGGAAGACTTCGTGGCTGACCCCAAGCCCTAAGCTCCCACTGCGTCGGATCGCCCGTCAGATTTGCGCTTCGACCCTGCGACCTCAGCGCGACAGTTGGCCTGTGCAACGGGCCAACATGTCGCGTTTGGTGCGTTTGGACCCTCAATATGAAGGTGCGGCGGCACCTGATTTACGCTCCGTTGATCGACGCATGATCCAGAAAAAATCGGCCAAAGCGATGCCGGAAACCCGCCCTGCAAAGTTAAACTGAGACATTAAGAACACAGCCTAGGCCCCCGATTTAAAACATCTTTCTTTGATGATTCGGCTCTGTTAACCCTTCGTTAATAAAAAAAACGAGTAGGCAGGCAAGCAGGCAAATGAAAACGGGCTTTCGTGGCACGTTCGTCATTTCTTGGTCGCAAACGGATATAGATGGTCTGGATTCAGCGCCAATAGACGCGCTGCAGGCTGGCGCGGCGTGGGCGTGGCATGGCGAAGCTGTGCGCGTGGACGGGCCGAATGATTTGTTGCGGCTGGATATGGCGGACGGTGAAGCCGACATTCGCAAACGGGCCGCACGCAAAGTGCGACGACTGGTTGGGGCTGTTGTGCAAAATACCAAGAACATCGATTTGGTCGAGGTTCAGGATCCGCTGATGGACAGCAGTTTTGTTGTCACCAACGGCGCCCAGAGCTTTACGGTTACTTTGATCGAGGTTGGCACCGACCGACCTCCGTTGTTGATGTTTCTCGATGAAATGCCGCCGCGTAACACCGACCTTTGGGTGGTGCACCAATCCCTGGGGACCAAGCGCAAGCGTTCGACACCGGAAGAGGGCGGTGTGATCTGTTTCACCCCCGGCACCCGGATACTGACCCCAAATGGCCCCGTGCCAGTGCAGGATCTGCGCCCCGGAGACACAGTGCAGACCCGCGACAGTGGGCCACAAGACGTGTTGTGGACCGGCCAGCGCCGCATGACAGGGGCACGTCTTTTTGTGATGCCGCACCTTCGCCCGGTTCGGATTCGCACCGGTGCTCTGGGGATCGATCGCCCGGATCAGGAATTGCTGGTGTCGCCTGAACACCGAATGCTGGTACGCGGCCCGGCGGCGCAGGCGCTGTTCAATGCGCCCGAAGTTCTGGTCGCAGCGCGCGATCTGATCAATGGCAGCACAATCGCCGTGGATCTGGTGGCGCGTGAAATCACATATGTGCACGTATTGTTGCCCAGCCACCAGATTTTGTGGGCCAATGGCGTCGAAACCGAGAGCTTCCACCCGGCAAACGCCGCTTTTGACAGCCTCAGTGCCACCGACCGAACCCGGCTTTTGGCACAGCTGCCCGAGTTGGAGCATGACCCGCACAGCTATGGCGATTTCGCCCGGCGCAATCTCTCGGCGTCCGAAGCCGCCATTTTGCGCTACGAGGCCGCGTGATCGGCGGTTGACACCCCAAACCGAGCGCCTATAAGCGCTGCTTCATTGGTGTTGGTGGACCCTGCAAAGGGTTTCCTGTCGTTCCGGCCAAATCCGGAAAGAGGACAACGCCCTTCGAAACACAAACGAAGGAGATCAGCCGTGACCAAACGCACGTCTGCCAAGTACAAAATCGATCGCCGCATGGGCGAAAACATTTGGGGCCGCCCCAAATCCCCTGTAAATCGTCGTGAATATGGCCCCGGTCAGCACGGTCAGCGCCGCAAGGGCAAGCTTTCGGATTTTGGTATCCAGCTGCGCGCCAAGCAAAAGCTCAAAGGTTACTACGGCGACCTGACCGAAAAACAGTTCCGCCGCATTTATTCCGAAGCCGAGCGGGTCAAGGGCGACACCGGTGAAAACCTGATTGGTTTGTTGGAACGCCGTCTGGACGCCGTTGTCTACCGTGCCAAATTCGTGCCAACCGTGTTTGCCGCGCGCCAGTTCGTGAACCACGGCCACGTCAAGGTGAACGGCAAAAAGGTCAACATCCCCTCCTACCGCGTCAAAGAAGGCGATGTGATCGAGGTGCGTGATCGCTCCAAGCAGTTGACCGTGGTTCTTGAAGCCGTCCAATTGCCCGAGCGTGACGTGCCCGACTACCTTGATGTCGACCACTCCAAACTGACCTGCACCTTCGTGCGCGCGCCCAACCTTGGCGACGTGCCGTACCCGGTGATGATGGAACCAAATCTGGTTGTGGAATTTTACGCCAAAAACTAAGGCTCAATTGGTCTTATCCGATCAAAGCGCCGTGCAAGCCCATCTTGCACGGCGCTTTTTTTTGCCCTGATGTGCGGGGCTTTTCACGGCTCTGCCACCCCGTTATACCGCCTAGACAAGGAGCGTTTGAGATGAACAAGATCACCCCTCAGCCCGGCATTCTGGACATTGAACTCTATCAGGGCGGTGCGGCGCATGTGGCGGGCGTGGCCAATGTGATCAAACTCAGCTCGAACGAAAACCCGCTGGGGCCAAGCCCCGCCGCGATCCAGGCGGTGCGCGACAGTGCCAGCACGCTCAACCGCTATCCGTCGTCCGATCACGCCGGTTTGCGCAGTGCGATTGGGCAGGTCATGGGCCTTGATCCCGCGCGGATTCTGTGCGGCGTCGGCAGTGACGAGGTGCTTGCGTTTTTGTGCCAAGCCTATGCCGGTCCGGGTGACGAGGTGATTTACACCGAGCATGGATTTGGCCTTTACCGGATCTACGCGCTGTCGGTCGGCGCCACCCCGGTTGAAGTGCCCGAACGGGACCGCGTGATCGATGTGGATGCGATTCTGGCGGGGTGCAGCGACCGCACACGCCTTGTTTTCATCGCCAATCCGGCCAATCCCACTGGCACGATGTTGGGCGCCGCTGAAGTTGCGCGGCTGGCCGAAGGCTTGCCAAAAGGCGTGCTGTTGGTGCTCGACGGGGCCTATGCGGATTTCGTCGAAGGCTTTGATGGCGGTGTGTCGTTGATCGATCAGCGCGACAACGTGGTGATGACCCGCACCTTTTCCAAATTGCACGGGCTGGGCGGCATGCGTGTGGGCTGGGGCTATGGGCCAAAGGATGTAATCGACGTGCTGAACCGGGTGCGCGGGCCGTTCAACCTGTCGGGAACCGCGCTGGTCGCGGCCGAAGCGGCGATCCGTGACACCGGATATGCCGATCATTGCCGCGCTGAAAATGCCAAATGGCGCACTTGGCTCGCTGACGCGCTGGCCGAACTGGGCGTGGTTTCGGACACATCTTGCGCAAACTTCATCCTGGCCCGTTTTGCAGATGCTGCCGAAGCGACGGCCTGCGACGCTTACCTGAAAACCCAAGGGCTGATTGTGCGCCACGTTGCCAGCTATAAACTGCCCCACGCGCTGCGCATCACCGTGGGCGACGAAACTGGGTGCCGCCGGATTGCAGAGGCGATCGCCGCCTTCAAGGCTTCGTCATGAGCGCGCCAATTTACCCCCGTGTGGCGTTGATCGGGCTGGGCCTGATCGCGTCTTCGATGTTCTGGGCGATGAAACGCGCCGGCCTGGCCGGTGAGGTGACAGGCTTTGCCCGATCGCAAGAAACCCGCGATAAGGCGCGCCAGATTGGTCTTTGCGACCGGGTCTGCGACAGTGTCGCCGAAGCGGTGGCCGACGCCGATTTGGTGGTGCTGGCTGTTCCGATTGGGGCAATGGGCCCGCTGGCGCGTGATATTGCCCCCTATCTGAAACCAGGTGCAACTGTCACAGATGTTGGTTCGGTCAAACGCGACGTGATCCGTTCAGTTGGGCCGCATCTGCCTGATAACGTGCACTTTATTCCAGGTCACCCGATGGCAGGAACCGAACATTCGGGCCCCGAATCTGGCTTTGCCGAGCTGTTTGACGAACGCTGGTGCTTGCTTGTTCCTGTAGAAGGCTCTGCGCAACCGGCGGTCGATCAACTGACGCGATATTGGAAAGGGCTGGGTGCCAACGTCGAGATCATGGACCCGGATCATCACGATCTGGTCTGCGCCGTAACCAGCCACGCACCGCACCTGATTGCTTACACGATGGTTGGTGTGGCTGACGATCTGCGCAAAGTCACCGACTATGAGGTGATCAAGTTTTCCGCCGCTGGTTTTCGCGACTTCACCAGGATCGCGGCCAGTGATCCGACCATGTGGCGCGACGTTTTCCTGACGAATAAGGACGCAACACTCGAGATTTTGGGCCGGTTCACCGAAGAGCTTTTTGCACTGCAGCGCGCCATCCGCAAAGGCGATGGCGAGCATTTGCATGCCTATTTTACCCGCACACGTGCCATCCGGCGCGGCATCATTGAAGCGGGCCAAGACACCGACGCGCCGGATTTTGGGCGCAAAAAGGGGGCGTAATGCGTATCAGTCTGGTTTGTTTAACCCTTATTTTCAGTGGCCTGCCGCTGTTTGCGAAAGTGCCTGACGGTACGGTGCGCCCGGTTGCGCGCGCGCAGGCCGAGGCGCCGGTGATTTTGCGCCCTAAACTGCGCCCGTTGCTATCGCCCACTGATACCGATGAGATCGCAAAAGCCATCATTGCGGTGCGGTTGCGCCCCTCGCTGCGCCCGCCGTCTGAGCAAATGCTGGGTGTGGCCGAACGTCCCGAAGGGCTGCCCTTTGCCAGCCCGGAAATCTCGTCGCGACCCTGGTTGCGCCCTGATGGCATCCTGGAAAAGGCGATGGCCAAGCGTCGGCTGCGTCGCAAAGGTGCTGTGTGCGGCGACATCGACATTCAGGGCGAAGAGGTTGGATATGTGCCCGGCCGCATCAGCGCCTGTGGCATCAAGGACGCGGTGAAAATCCGCGCCGTGTCGGGCATCAGTCTGAGCCAGGAGGCTTTGGTGAATTGTCGCACAGCCAACGCTTTGAAGAAATGGATCGAAAAAGGCGTCGAACCGGCGTTTCGTGGCAATCCCGTGGTTAAGTTGAAAGTGGCCGCACATTATGCCTGTCGCACGCGCAACAACCGTCCCGGGGCCAAGATTTCCGAGCATGGCAAAGGCAATGCGATCGACATCTCGGCGTTCACCCTGCGCGATGGTAAGGTGTTGACAGTGTTGAACAATTGGGGAAACAAAGCGATACGCAAAGTGCACCGCGCCGCGTGTGGACCGTTTGGCACTGTGTTGGGGCCCAACGCAGACCGGTATCACAAAGATCATTTCCACTTTGACGTAGCGCGTCATCGCGGCGGGCCGTACTGCCGTTAACGCAGCACAAAACGGCTCGTGCGCCCCAGCGGCACCGGGATAAAACCCATTGTGATCACGCCCTCGTTGATGTTGAGCGGCACATCCAGCGCGTCGGGATTGCCAGAACTGCGGGCCATAAGATCCAGAAATGTCGTCGCGGTGCGGTTCATGGTGGGCGTCAACGCGCCGGCGGCCTCGGCCACCGCCAGCATGTCGCGCCAGTTTTCTGCCTTGATGGTGACCTGACCGGTGGGCCATCCCTGATCATCAACCACCAACTTGCCCGCCAGTAAAACCCGCAACGCACCCCAATGCAGGTCTGCCAGTTTCAGATCAATTTCAAGCGGTTGCGGGCGGCGATC
The DNA here is from genome assembly GCA_045105075.1 of Sedimentitalea sp. Lineage (GTDB taxonomy): Bacteria > Pseudomonadota > Alphaproteobacteria > Rhodobacterales > Rhodobacteraceae > JBGCDD01. The sequence goes on from JBGCDD010000086.1 coordinate 48,526, forward strand.
TTCCAGTGCTGAGATATCCCAGGCGCGATCAAAGCGCACGCTCATATCCAAAGCGAGCGTTTGAAATGTTTCAGGCACATCGATCACAGCGCGGGTCAGGCGGCGCACCTGATTGCCGGGCTGAAACTGCGCGGCCGATATGTCGATCTGATAGGTTTCGGGCACCGCGCTTTGGCGCATGGAAACCGTCAGGTCGTCCGCGCTCATCACCGATTGGACGCCTTGGGTGATTTGCCAGGCGCCCGCCGTCAAAGCCAATTCCGCCACGCTGAGCGCCAGATCAGGGCGCAGATGAAACGCGGCCTCCATCTGATCGGCCACAACAATCAGGTTTTGATCCAGGTAAGACATACGCTGTGGCGTCACTGGAAACGCCCAAACCTGTCGCCCGGGCCAAATCGCAGGGTTTTTGATGTGCAGATGATCGGCTTGCCAGGCCATTCCGGTTTGCGGATCGGCCAAAGCCGGCGCCTCGAGCGTGGTGAAATGCTGCGTTGGATAGCCGGAGCTGAAGATATCGCCGTAATCCGCCTGCCATCCAGCCTTGGCTTGCGTTTCGAACCAGTTGACAATGCTCTGACGCATGACGAAACCCGCGCCATACCAATAGGCAGACCAGAGCAAACAAGCCACAAGTCCTGCTTTGACAAGCCACATCATGCGCTGCCCCTTTTCCCCGTCTCAAGTTTGCTGTTTATAGACGCGAAACAATGAGGACCAGTGCGATGACCCTTTGGGTGTTTGGGTATGGATCGCTGCTGTGGGATCCGGGCTTTCCGGTGGCCCGCACACAGGTGGCGACGCTGCGCGGGTATGCGCGGTCATTCTGCATGCGCTCGATCCACCATCGTGGCAGCGAAGCCAACCCGGGTCTGGTGCTGGCATTGGACAAGGTTTCGGGCGCCACCTGTCAGGGTTTGGCGCTGCAAGTTGAACCCGGTCACGAAGACCAGACGCTGGTTTATCTGCGCGAGCGCGAGTTGATTTCCTCTGCCTATGTCGAAAAAAACCTCACCGTCACGCTCGAGGACGGCACGAATGTCGACGCCGTGACCTATGTGATCGACGGCGCGCACGTGCAATATTGCGGCGGATTGGCGCTTGAGGAACAGGCCCAAATCATCCGTCATGCGGTCGGCGGGCGCGGTCCCAACACCGACTATCTTTTCAACACAACCAATCATCTCAGTCAGATTGGACTAGCAGATCCCGATCTTGACTGGCTCGCCACGCGGGTCAAAGCGTTGATGGTATAAAACCTTGGCGCTTCCTCTTATGATTCGATACTCGTTAATCAGTGCAAAAGAAAAGCAAGACCTTTGTCAGGACCCCAGCCCATGATGTCGTCAGACGACAAGCCAAGGCCGCAATTTTCGCAACCCTTCAGCCAGATTCTAACCATGCTGATCGTGCTGGGGTTGGCTGGGTTGGGCGTGATGGTGGCTCTGCCGCGCGTTTTGCCGGTGTTCGAGGCCAACCCCTATCTCAACGGATTCATCTTTTTTGTCTTTGTGATCGGTGTGATCGCCTGTTTTTGGCAGGTCTTGCAGCTGATCGGTTCAGTGCGGTGGATCGAACGCTTTGCCAGCGGCGACAATTACAGCACCAACCGTCCGCCGCGGCTGTTGGCGCCTTTGGCGTCGCTCCTGCGGTCGCGCGGCGCGCATATGCAGCTGCCGGCTTCGTCTACACGCTCGATCCTGGATTCTGTGGCCACGCGGGTTGATGAGGCCCGCGAAATCACGCGTTATATCGTCAACTTATTGATCTTTCTCGGGCTTTTGGGCACGTTCTATGGCCTTGCTACGACCGTTCCCGCCGTGGTCGAAACCATCCGCAGCCTTGCGCCGCGCGAAGGCGAAGAAGCAATTGCTGTTTTCAACCGGCTGATGACCGGGCTTGAGGCGCAACTTGGTGGCATGGGGGTCGCGTTTGCATCTTCGCTGTTGGGTCTGGCCGGATCGTTGATTGTGGGGCTGCTCGAGCTGTTTGCCGGGCACGGACAGAACAGGTTCTACCGCGAACTTGAGGAATGGCTGTCTTCGATCACACGGGTCGGGTTTTCGTCGGGCGAGGATTCTGGCGGCGATGCAGGGGCCATGGGCGGATTGGTTGATCACATGGCCCAGCAAATGGAAACGCTGCAAACGCTTTATATCGAATCCGATGCGGCGCGGCGCGAAACAGATGAAAAACTGGGCGCCCTGATTGATGCGCTGAGTGACAAGCCCAGTGCCGCAGCGCCGTCAGAGGGGCTTGGCGAGGCGCTGGAACGGGTGGCGCAAGGGCAGGAAACCTTGATCGAACTGATCCGCGCACAGCCTCCGGGTGAAGGGATTGATCCGGAAAGCCGCATGCGTTTGCGCTCAATTGATGTGCAAATGCTGCGGATTCTCGAAGAAATTTCAGCCGGCCGGCAGGAAAGCATGTCGGAGCTGCGCAAAGACATCGACCTTTTGGTCAAAGCGCTGAGCCGGCCGCGCGGTGGGAATCGTCTGCGCGGTGGCGCCGGCGAGCAGGATTAACCCATGGCTCTGTCGCGGCGCAGCGGAAACCGTTTCCAAGGATCGATCTGGCCGGGTTTCGTAGATGCGATGACCGGGCTTTTGCTGGTTTTGATGTTTCTGCTGACCATCTTTATGGTAGTTCAGTTTGTCCTGCGCGAAACCATCACCGGTCAGGAAGAGACGATCACCGGCCAGGAAACCGAACTGGATGTTTTGGCGAACCGGGTTGCGTCGCTGGCAGATGCACTTGGGCTCGAACAACAGCGCTCAACGCAGCTGGACGCACGGCTTGGGGCGCTTAACAGTTCTTTGAACGACGCACAAAACAGCCTTGAGGTGGCGCAGGCCGATCTGGCGCAGCAAGCAAATGTGATCGCCTTGTTGACACAAGAGCGCGAAACCCAGGATGGCGCGTTAGAGCAAGCCAATGCCCAGATCACAGCGTTTGAAGCACAAGTTGCGACGCTTTTGACCAATCGGGATCGCGCTTTGGCTGACATTGCCACGCTTGAAACCGAACGCAGCGCGTTGCAAGACCGCCAGGCTGCGCTGCAGGCCGAGCGCGAGAGTCTGATCGCTGACCGTGACGGTTTGGCCGCAGCGCAGGCCGAATTGTTGACGCAACAGGAGGCGCTGACGGTCCAATTGGACCAAAGCCGCATTGATCTGTTGGCACAGGCCGAAGCCGCCCGCCTTGATGCGGCGCGACGCACGGCGCTGGAAGCATTGGTCGCGGATTTGCGCCAATCCGAGACGGATCAATCAAGCCAACTGGCCACTTTGGATGGTCAAGTCAGCGAGCTAGAGGCTCGGCTGAGCAATGAAGAAGCCGCGCGTTTGGCCGAAGCCGCGGCCGCCGAGGCGTTGCGGGCGCGCTTGGAAAATGCGGACGCGGAACTAACGGCGATGACATTGGCATTGGAAGACCAGCGCCGCGACGCAGAAGATACGTTGACGCTATTGGCCGCGGCCCAAGCGACGCGGACCGCGCTCGAGGCGGAACTGACCCGTGTTCTGGACCAGATCAATGCAGCCCAGGCGCAGGCCCGCGAGCGCGATGAACTGGCCGAACGTCTGACCCGCGTTCTGGCCCAGATGGAAGTGGCGCGCAGCCAAGGCAATCAAACCGTTATCGCATTGCAGGCCGAATTGGACCGTGTGCGCCAACGGGCCAATGAAACCCGGGCAGCTTTGAACGCGGATTTGGCGGCGACGCAAGAGCGTGCGCAACAAAGCCGCGACACACTGGATGCGCAGTTGGCATCGGTGCGCGCGCTGGCCGAAGAAGAGCGTGCGGGGTTGGTTGCTGAACTCGCCGCTGCGCAGGCGCGCGCGAATGACGTTCAGGCCGCTTTGGAGGCGGAACTGGCACGCCAACGCGCCCAAAACGTGCAAACCGAATCGGAGTACCAGCAGGAATTGGCGCGCCTTCAAAGCGAATACGCGCAATCGCAGCGTGCGCTTGAGGTCGAAATGGCGCGTCTGAAGGGCGAAAACGAGGCCACCGAACAAGGTTTGCAAGCCGCCCTGGCGCGCGTTCAAGCCGAAGCAGGGGCCCGTCAGGCTGCTTTGGAACAGGAATTGGCCGAACTGCGCAGCGGCGCTGAAATCCAGACCCGGGATCTGCAAAGTCAACTTGCCGGCGCATTGGCGCAAGGACAGGCAGATCGCACGGCGCTTGGTGCGCAACTTGAAAGACTACAAGACGATCTCGAGGCGGCTCAGTCGGCCGCTGCAAGCACCGCACAGGACCGCGCCAGTGTCGAAGCGAGATTGCTCAAAGCATTGGAATCGTTGGAGCGCGCGCAGGCTGCGGCCACAGATCAGGATGTATTGCGCGCCCGATTGGCGGCAGCTTTGGCCGCCCAGCAAGAGGCTGAAACCGACGCTGCCAGCCAGTTGAGTCGAAGTGACGAACAGGCGATACTTTTGGCGCAGGCGCGTGCAACTCTTGCGCAACAACAGGAAATCTCGGCGCAAGCTCAACGGCAGACCGAATTGCTGAACCAGCAGGTGGCGGCGTTGCGAACCCAATTGGGTGGGCTGCAGGCTTTGCTGGATGAATTTGAGGAACGCGATTCTTCGGCGCAGATTCAGGTGCAAAACCTTGGATCGCGCCTGAATGCCGCGCTCACCCGTGCGGCCTCGGAAGAGCGCAAACGGCGATTGCTGGAAGAAGCCGAGCGCAAACGGCTTGAGGTTGAGGCCGCGCTCTTGGCGGCCGAACGCGAGGCTTTGCAGTCCGAAACCAAGGATCTTGAGCGTTACCGGTCCGAATTCTTTGGCCGTCTGCGCGATGTATTGGGGGCTCAGGAGGGGGTGCGGATTGATGGCGACCGGTTCGTGTTCTCGTCCGAGGTCTTGTTCCCTCCGGGGGGCGCGGTTTTATCGGCCGAAGGCGAGGTTGAAGTTGCCAAAGTGGCCCAGATTTTGCGCAGTATTTCGGCCGATATCCCGCCTGAAATTGATTGGGTGATCCGGGTCGATGGGCACACTGATAACACGCCGCTCTTTGGATCTGGTAAATATTCCGACAATTGGGAGCTCAGCCAAGGCCGGGCCTTGTCGGTTGTGCGTTACATGGTCAGTGGTTTGGGCATTCCGCCAGAGCGCTTGTCGGCGAACGGTTTTGGCGAATTCCAGCCCGTGAATACCGACGATACCCCGGAAGCTCTGGCGCAGAATCGCCGGATCGAGCTGAAATTTACCGAAAAATAGCTATTTGATCACCAATACGGTTGTTCGGATGTCATACGCTGTTTGGTCGCGAAAAAGCGTTACTGTGCCGACATATTCTCCCTTGGGCCAACCGCCTTGCGGTTGCCGACGGCCCACAGCACGAAAAAACCGCGCTTGAGACCGGTCCAAAGTTTGAGTTTGCTGGCTGACAACGCCTTGGGGTCCGGTGATGCGCAGCTGGATATCGTCGCCAGTTTGCCCGCCAAAGGCAAAGCCAAAGACAACCAAGGCAGGCGCATCAGAAGACGTGTTGTTTGCGGTTACGGTGCCGTTGCGAACGGCGTCATAGTTGGGCACCGCGTTGGCAAAACCAATGTCCAACAGGCCGCCGGGCGCATAGGGCAGGTCGTGTTTCCAAAGCGTTGCGCCGGTGGTGGTGCAATCGTCTGCTACGCCGGGATCAAACGGGTCAATGACCTTGCCATTGCGGCGCACAGCCAAATGCAAATGTGGAAACTGGGTTCGCCCGCTGAGGCCGACCAAACCAAGGATCGTACCACGTTCGACAATATCGCCTTTTTGGGCGCGCACTGAACCCTTCATCAGATGGCAATACTGCGTCTCAAACCCATTGTAGTGGCGCACGACCACCCCATTGCCGCATTCGCGCCCTTGCGTTTCGCCAGCCGTTGCTTGGGTGAATTCAACGTCTGCCATGCCGTCGCGTATCCCAGTCACCCTTCCAGGAGCTGCGGCCAAAACGTTTACGCCTTCGCGCATCTGGGCCAGCGTCGGCAACGCAAAATCAACCCCTTTGTGCCCGTCATAGCTGAGCGAGCCGCATCGAAAATCGGCCACTTTGGGGCCAAGATCACGGTCGACGTGGTGTTGGATGTGGCAGGTTTTTCCAAGCGTGCAATCAATCGGCAAGCTTAAAGAAATTTCGCCCGCCGCAGGGAATGCGGCGAGCGAGAGCATTAGAACAGTCGCGCTGGCGCGCATCAGTCTGCGGTGAGCAACGGTGGTTTGTCACCCGAAATGCGCGGCTTGTCCGGGCCTTCGACTTGAAGATCCAGCGCACCGTCTTTCATACCAACCCGTACAACGCCGCCCTTGGCAAGCTTGCCAAACAGCAATTCCTCGGCGAGAGGCTTTTTGATGTGCTCCTGGATCACGCGACCCAAGGGGCGCGCGCCCATTTTGTCATCATAGCCCTTGTCGGCCAGCCATTCGGCGGCGGGCTTGCTCAATTCAATGCTGACATTGCGGTCCATCAACTGGGCCTCTAGCTGCAGCACAAACTTTTCGACGACCTGCAGGATCACTTCTTTTGGAAGTGGCGCAAAGCTGATCACCGCATCCAAACGGTTGCGGAATTCGGGTGTGAAGGTGCGCTCGATCGCAGCGGTGTCTTCACCTTCGCGCCGGTCACGTCCGAAACCGATGGCCGCCTTGGCCATATCACTGGCACCGGCATTCGACGTCATGATCAGCACGACATTGCGGAAATCAACCGCACGGCCGTTGTGATCGGTCAGTTTGCCGTGGTCCATCACCTGCAACAGAATGTTAAACACATCCGGGTGCGCCTTTTCGATTTCGTCCAGCAGCAGCACGCAATGAGGGTGCTGGTCGACGCCATCGGTCAACATGCCACCCTGATCGAAACCCACATAGCCGGGAGGGGCACCGATCAATCGGCTGACCGCATGCTTTTCCATATATTCCGACATGTCAAAGCGCAGCAATTCAACACCGAGCGTATCTGCAAGTTGTTTGGCAACTTCGGTTTTACCGACGCCCGTGGGGCCCGCAAACAGATAATTGCCAATTGGTTTTTCAGGTTCGCGCAGACCGGCGCGCGACAGTTTGATGGCCGACGCCAACGCAACGATCGCATTGTCCTGACCAAACACCACGCGCTTGAGCGACGTTTCCAGATCCTTCAGCACTTCTGCATCGTCTTTAGAGACGTTTTTCGGCGGAATCCGCGCGATCTTGGCAACGACCGTTTCGACCTCTTTGGTGCCGATGGTTTTGCGCCGTTTGGCCGCAACCACCAGATGCTGGGCGGCCCCGGCTTCGTCAATCACATCAATAGCGCTGTCGGGCAATTTGCGGTCGTTGATGTAGCGGGCAGCCAATTCCACGGATGTTTTGATCGCGTCCGCAGTGTATTTTACGCCGTGATGTTCCTCAAAATAGGGTTTCAGGCCCTTCAGGATCTTCACCGCATCTTCGACTGACGGCTCGTTCACATCGATCTTCTGGAACCGGCGTGACAGGGCGCGGTCTTTTTCAAAATGCTGACGGAATTCCTTGTATGTGGTCGATCCCATCGTGCGCAATTTGCCACCCTGGAGCGCAGGTTTCAGCAGGTTTGACGCATCCATTGCACCACCAGACGTGGCGCCGGCGCCAATCACAGTGTGGATCTCGTCAATGAACAGAACAGCGTCCGGGTGATCTTCCAACTCGGTGACGACGGCTTTGAGACGTTCCTCGAAATCACCGCGATAGCGTGTTCCGGCCAACAGCGCGCCCATGTCCAGCGAATAGATCGTGGTTTCAGACAGAACTTCGGGCGTTTCGGCGGACACAATTTTGCGGGCCAGACCCTCGGCAATTGCCGTTTTGCCGACGCCGGGATCGCCGACCAACAGCGGGTTGTTCTTACGTCGACGACACAGCACTTGGATGCAGCGCTCAACCTCTGAGTCGCGCCCGATCAGCGGATCAATATCGCCTTCGCGGGATTTTGCGTTCAAATCCACGCAGTATTTGGCCAGCGCGCTCTCTTTTTGCTCGCCTTCAGTGACGCCTTGGGCCTCTTCCTCGGGTTCGCTGGAGCCGGTGACAGGGCGCTGTTCGCCAAAGGCGGGGTCTTTTGCCACGCCGTGCGCAATGAAATTGACCGCGTCGTAGCGGGTCATGTCCTGATCCTGCAGGAAGAAGGCGGCATTGCTTTCGCGTTCTGCAAAGATTGCGACCAAGACATTGGCGCCGGTGACTTCGGTGCGACCCGATGATTGCACGTGGATTGCGGCGCGCTGAATGACGCGCTGGAACGCCGCTGTTGGCACAGCTTCGGAGCCGTCAATGTCGGTGACCAGATTGCTCAGGTCTTCGTCAACAAATTCCACCAGCGTGCTGCGCAACTCGCTCAGATCCACACTGCACGCTTTCATAACGCGGGTGGCATCGGGTTCGTCCAGCAACGCCAAAAGCAAATGCTCTAAAGTTGCAAATTCGTGGCGTCGGTCGTTTGCCAGCGCCAACGCTGCATGGATGGCTTGTTCTAGTGTGCTCGAAAATGAAGGCACGGGCGTGCTCCTCTGAATCTGGGTCGGTCCGGGTCGTCAAGTGATCTCAGTTCCCCGGCCCACCATGGCCTTATACAGTTAGAGTTTGGTTGATAGTGTCCCAGCTTCAAGTTTTTTCTTTCGAATTCGGGTCACAATTGCGGTCAGCGTGGCGTCAGCGCGTTGTTTTAGGGCTTTAGAAGCGATCTTTGCGCGCGCGGATTTCCGCAAAGACCTCAGCAGAAGCGGCACCGGGCATCCCGACATTGGCCTGAACGGCAGGGAGGGCGGCGCGCAAAAACGGGTTTGTTGCCATTTCCAGAGACATTAGCGACGGTACAGTCGGATTGTTCGCACGGCGCTGATGATCAATATCCTGGACCCGCGATATAAGGTCTGGGTTGTCCGGTTCAATGGTCAGCGCGAACTTGGCGTTGGCTTCAGTGTATTCGTGGCCAGAATAGACAACCGTGTCGCCCGGCAGCGCGGCCAGTTGCGACAGACTGTCCCACATCTGGGCCGGCGTGCCCTCAAACAAGCGCCCGCATCCCAGCGCCATCAAGCTGTCGGCGGTGAACACGGCTGATGAGTCTGGGAAATGAAATGCGATATGGCCGACTGTGTGACCCGACACATCCAGCACATGGCCGGTGTCGTTGCCAATCTGCACTGTTTCGCCGGGCGCGAGCGCCAGATCCAGTTTGGGCAGCCGCGATGCATCGGCCTTGGCGCCGACAACGCGGGCCGGGTGTTGGGCCAGAATGTCGGCCAGCCCGTCGACGTGATCCCAGTGATGATGCGTCAGCAACACGTCACTCAGGCGCCAATCGCGCGCGTCCAGAGCGGCCAGAATGGGGCCTGCTTCGGGTGCATCGACCAAAGCTGTGGCCCCGGTCGCGGCGTCATGGGCCAAAAACGCGTAGTTGTCAGAGAGGCAGGGCAGGGTGACGATTTCAAGAGGCATGGTTTTTCGCCGTTTTGTGACTAGGTATGTAGCAGACTGACTGAACATCGGACCCGCTGCAATGCATCTTGACGTGCAAGACCTGCGCAATTTCTACTATCGCAGCACGCTGGGGCGCGCGGCGCAGCTGTCGTTGCGAACCGGTCTGCTGGCGCTTTGGCCCGAAGCAAAGGGGCAAACTGTCGTCGGGTTCGGCTTTGCTGTGCCGGTGTTGCGTCCCTATTTACAAGACGCCCGGAGGGTCATGGCGTTGATGCCGGGCCCGCAAGGGGTGATGCCGTGGCCAGCGGGCCAACCCAACATCTCCAGCCTGGTCGAAGAGACCCACTGGCCCATCGAAACCGGCCATGTCGACAAACTGGTGATGATCCACGGTCTCGAAACATCCGAACACCCCTCGCAACTGTTGTCCGAATGCTGGCGCGTGCTTGGGCCCGGTGGGAAAGCGATTTTTGTGGTGCCCAACCGCGCCGGGCTTTGGTCGCGCAGTGATCGCACGCCGTTTGGCTTTGGCCGGCCCTATACGGTCAGCCAACTTGAGGCGCAGCTGAAAAAGCACCAGTTCCTGCCTGAACGTCACCGTGCTGCGTTGTATCAAATGCCGTCCGAGCGGCGGTTTTGGCTCAAGGCCGGTCCGTTGATGGAACGTGTGGGCCTGCGGGCGCAAACGGCATTGGCGGGCGGGGTGTTTCTGGTCGAGGTCAGCAAACGGGTTCAGCCGCCCAGCGGCACGCCGGTTCGCAAGCCTGCGCGCAACCCACTGGGGGTTTTAGCGCCAAAACCTGAAACGGCACCGGTCTGAGCGATCATTGTGCACTGTGGGTCGTTTCTGGAAAGATCACGGTTCTCAGCAGCTTACAGTCAATTCTGGGTCCATGGTTGGATCCGAAAAGCCCAAGAAAAGGTGCCGTCGCCCAGTCTTTGAGCACAAAGGACGTTTGGTCAGCCTCTCAAACAGTCAGGAATCGCACAAAATCGTAAAAACTTTGCATTTTTGTAACCCAATGTGGTGCGCAAACGGTCGCAGTTTGGCCAAGTGTCTGAAAGTGATCAATTTTCGCGCAAAACGCTGATCACGATACTGTATTGCGGGGGCCAAAGCGCTCTGTTACATCCACGCTGATTTTGATGCCCTGCCTGCTGGCGGGGCGTCTTTCACGCCCCCGGGGGGTCTGCCCGTTGCGGCAGCCTGGGGCCAAACTGTCGGAAGGGTGGACGTGTCCGAACCAGCTTCGATTTCCGCGGGCATAGCTGGGCGCTATGCCACTGCGATCTTTGAGATCGCCCAAGAGGGCAATGCCCTTGATGGGCTCGAAACCGGGATCAATGATCTGTCGGCGGCTCTGGCAGACAGCGCCGATCTGCGCACGTTGATCCAGTCGCCCATGATATCGCGCTCTGATCAGGGGGCGGCGATCACCGCGATTGCTGAAAAGATGGCTCTTGCGCCCGTGTTGAAAAACACATTGGCGCTGATGGCCGAAAAGCGCCGCCTGTTTGTGGTGCCGCAGCTGGTCTCGGCCCTGCGCACGTTGCTGGCCGAAGCCCGCAACGAAGTGACCGCCGATGTGATCAGCGCCAAGGCTCTGACCAAGGCGCAGACAGAAAAACTTGCCGCGTCGCTGACAAAGAACGCCGGTAAGACCGTGACAATCAATGCCACCGTCGATGAAAGCCTCATCGGCGGTCTTGTCGTTAAAGTAGGCTCGAAAATGATCGATACGTCGGTCCGTTCGAAGCTCAACTCCCTCCAGAATGCAATGAAAGAGGTCGGATAAATGGGTATCCAAGCAGCAGAGATTTCTGCGATCCTGAAAGACCAGATCAAGAACTTTGGTCAAGACGCAGAGGTGGCCGAAGTTGGCCGCGTGCTGAGCGTTGGTGACGGTATCGCGCGTGTGTATGGCCTCGACAATGTTCAGGCCGGCGAAATGGTCGAATTCCCCGGCGGCATTCAGGGCATGGCGCTGAACCTCGAAACCGACAATGTCGGCGTCGTGATCTTTGGATCTGACCGCGACATCAAAGAAGGCGACACCGTCAAGCGCACGAACTCGATCGTGGACGTGCCCGTTGGTGACGAACTGCTGGGCCGTGTTGTTGACGGTCTGGGCAATCCGCTGGACGGCAAAGGCCCGATCAATGCTGCCAAGCGCGGTGTTGCCGACGTGAAAGCCCCCGGCATCATCCCGCGTAAGTCGGTGCATGAGCCGATGGCGACAGGCTTAAAATCGGTTGACGCGATGATCCCGATTGGCCGTGGCCAGCGCGAGCTGATCATTGGTGACCGTCAGACCGGCAAAACCGCCGTGGCGCTTGACACGATCCTGAACCAGAAATCCTACAACGAAGCCGCAGGCGACGACGAGGACAAAAAGCTCTATTGCGTTTATGTTGCGATCGGCCAAAAGCGTTCGACCGTGGCGCAGCTGGTGAAAAAGCTCGAAGAGGCCGGCGCGATGGAATATTCCATCGTTGTGGCGGCAACGGCGTCCGAGCCTGCGCCTTTGCAGTTCCTCGCACCCTACGCTGCGACATCCATGGCAGAGCATTTCCGCGACAATGGCCGCCACGCGCTGATCATCTATGATGACCTGTCCAAACAGGCCGTTGCTTACCGTCAGATGTCGCTGTTGCTGCGTCGTCCACCGGGCCGTGAAGCCTATCCTGGCGACGTGTTCTATCTGCACTCCCGTCTGCTCGAGCGGTCCGCGAAGCTGGGCGATGATTACGGCAACGGCTCGTTGACAGCTCTGCCTGTGATTGAAACCCAGGGCGGTGACGTTTCGGCGTTTATTCCGACAAACGTGATTTCGATCACCGATGGCCAGATCTTCCTGGAAACTGAACTGTTCTATCAGGGCATTCGCCCGGCTGTGAACACCGGTCTGTCGGTGTCGCGTGTGGGGTCTTCGGCTCAGACAAACGCGATGAAGTCGGTTGCGGGTCCGGTGAAACTGGAACTGGCGCAGTACCGCGAAATGGCCGCCTTCGCGCAGTTTGGGTCGGATCTCGATGCGGCCACCCAGCAGTTGCTGAACCGCGGCGCGCGCCTGACCGAGTTGATGAAGCAGCCACAGTATTCGCCGCTGACCAACGCGGAAATCGTTTGCGTGATCTTTGCTGGCACCAAGGGCTACCTTGATAAGCTGCCTGTGGGCGATGTCGGCCGCTACGAGGCCGGTCTGTTGGCGCACCTGCGCGGCAAGCACTCGGGCCTGCTCGAGATGATCACCAAGGACGACCCCAAAATCAAAGGGGACGCCGAGGACAAAATCAAAGCTGCTCTCGACGAATTCGCCGCTGATTTCGCGTAAGGGGCCTGACAGATGCCAAATCTCAAGGACCTCAAAAACCGGATCACCAGCGTTAAGAACACGCGCAAGATCACCAAGGCCATGCAGATGGTGGCCGCGGCGAAACTGCGCCGTGCTCAGGAAAGTGCCGAGCAATCGCGCCCTTACACCGAGCGGTTCAATGCAGTGATGGCGGGGCTGGCCGCGTCGGTCGGTGGCTCGGGCTCAGCGCCCAAGCTGCTGTCGGGCACGGGCAGCGATCAGGTGCAGCTCTTGGTGGTCATGACCGCCGAGCGCGGCCTGTGCGGCGGTTTCAACGGCAACATCGCCAAGCTGGCGCGCGCACATGCGCAAAAGCTGGTGGCCGAGGGCAAGACCGTCAAAATTCTGACTGTCGGCAAAAAAGGGCGCGACGCGATCAAGCGCGACTTTGGCGACAAGTTCGTGGGTCACGTCGACCTGACCGAGGTCAAGCGCATCGGTTACAGTGATGCCCAAGGCATTGCGCGCGATGTTTTGACCCGCTTTGACGCAGAAGAGTTCGACGTTGCGACGATTTTCTATTCGAAATTCGTAAACGTCGTGCAGCAGGATCCAACGACGCAACAGATTATCCCGGCGGCATTTGATGCCCCCGAGGATGATGGTGGCGCGTCAACTGTCTATGACTACGAGCCCAGCGAAGAGGCCATTCTGGCCGACCTGCTGCCGCGCGGCGTTGCGACACAGATCTTTGCGGCTTTGCTGGAAAATGGCGCCTCCGAACAGGGCGCTCGGATGTCGGCGATGGACAACGCCACGCGCAATGCGGGCGAAATGATCGACAAACTGACCATCGAGTATAACCGCTCGCGTCAGGCTGTGATCACCAACGAGCTGATTGAAATCATTTCGGGCGCCGAGGCGCTCTAGGACAGAACCGGAGACAAACAAATGGCAAAATCAAAAGGCAAAATCACGCAGGTGATCGGTGCCGTTGTCGACGTGCAATTCGACGGCGATCTGCCCGAAATTCTGAACGCGCTGACCACAGAAAACAATGGCAAAGACCTTGTTTTGGAAGTGGCGCAGCACTTGGGTGAAAACACTGTGCGCGCCATCGCGATGGACGCCACCGAGGGCCTCGTGCGCGGTCGTGAAGTGATCAACACCGAAGGCCCGATCATGGTGCCCGTGGGCAACGCCACATTGGGTCGGATCATGAACGTGACCGGTGACCCGGTTGACGAACAGGGCCCGGTTGAGGCCACCGAACGTCGCGGCATCCACGGCGACGCACCTGAATTCGACCAGCAGTCGACCGAGACTGAGATCCTGGTGACAGGTATCAAAGTGATCGACCTGCTGGCGCCTTACACCAAGGGCGGCAAGATTGGCCTGTTCGGCGGTGCCGGCGTGGGCAAGACGGTTTTGATCATGGAACTGATCAACAACATTGCCAAAGTGCACTCGGGCGTGTCGGTGTTTGCGGGCGTGGGTGAACGGACCCGCGAAGGCAACGACCTTTACCACGAGATGATCGAATCCAAGGTGATCGTGCCCGAAAACCTGTCGGAATCAAAAATTGCGCTGGTTTACGGCCAGATGAACGAACCTCCCGGTGCGCGCATGCGGATCGCTCTGTCCGGTCTGACACTGGCCGAACAGTTCCGCGACGACACAGGTTCGGACGTTTTGTTCTTTGTGGACAACATCTTCCGCTTTACTCAGGCCGGTTCCGAAGTGTCGGCCCTGTTGGGTCGTATCCCGTCTGCTGTGGGCTATCAGCCAACGCTGGCCACCGACATGGGCGCGATGCAGGAGCGGATTTCCTCGACCAAATCCGGTTCGATCACTTCTGTTCAGGCCGTATACGTGCCTGCGGATGACTTGACTGACCCGGCGCCTGCGACCTCGTTTGCGCACCTTGATGCGACAACCGTTCTGGACCGTGCGATCTCGGAAAAAGGCATCTATCCTGCGGTTGACCCACTGGGCTCGACCTCGCGTTTGCTGGATCCGCTGGTTATTGGTGAAGAACACTACCGGGTGGCCTCGGACGTGCAGCAGGTGCTTCAGCGTTATAAATCGCTGCAGGACATCATCGCCATTCTGGGCATGGACGAACTGTCAGAAGACGACAAACTGGCCGTGGCGCGCGCCCGCAAGATCGAGCGTTTCCTGTCCCAACCGTTTGACGTGGCCAAGGTGTTCACCGGCGCTGACGGCAAGCAGGTGCCGCTGGAAGAGACCATCGCGTCGTTCAAAGGCGTGGTTGCAGGCGAATACGATCACCTGCCCGAAGGCGCCTTTTACATGGTTGGCGGCATCGACGAAGTGAAAGCCAAAGCCGAACGTATGGCAGCAGACGCAGCCTAAGGAGCAAGCCTGATGGCAGATACAATGCAGTTCGACCTTGTCTCGCCCGAGCGCAGCTTGGCATCGATGCAGGTCAGTTCGGTTCAGATCCCGGGCGCAGACGGGGATATGACGGCCATGGCCGATCATGCCCCCGTGATCACGACACTGCGCCCTGGCGTGTTGTCCGTGACAGGGCCCGACGGCACTGTGGACTATGCGGTGACCGGTGGGTTCGCTGAAATCTCATCTGCCGGGACATCTGTTCTGGCGGAGAAGGCGATGCCTGTTGGCGATATGACCGCTGCTGAGATGGACGCGCTGGTGTCTGACGCCGAATCAGCAGCAGCCGGAAACGAAGGCGCGGCCAAGGATGCCTCGGACAAGTTGATGTCCGATCTTGCCGCCCTGCGCACAGCACTGGGCGTCTAAGACACGGCCAAAATGAGCAGTGTGCAACCTAAAGTTGTTGCCTTTGCGCGATAGTAACCGGCCTGTTTTCAGGCCGGTTTTATTTTGCCTCGGATTTGCCCAAAACATGCGATATGCGCTCGGTTATAGGTTGAATGGTTTGTCCGAATGAAACGTTTTAGCAATCATCTAATCGGCGTCGATCAGGGTGACGTGGTCATGTTTTCAGATTTTGAAGACGGCGGCGACATGTGGACCGGCACAGGGCCGCGCGAACGGCGCCGCTCGGTTGAGTTCGCAACACCGTTTCGCACTCCACCGGCTGTGCAAACCTCGGTCTCGTTGTGGGATGTGGACACGGGATCAGCCGTGCGCGCCGAAGTGTCTTCGGCCAATATCACCGAAACCAGCTTTGAAATCGTCTTTCGCACCTGGCTCGACACCCGCGTGGCGCGCATTCGTGTGGCGTGGATGGCGATCGGGGAATTGCCCCACGAAGACGACTGGGATCTTTATTAACGCTGGCTCGACATTGCGGGGCCGATGACAACACGGTCACCGCCAACCCCGGGCAATTTTCAGACCAGACCTTCAATCGCTGCCGTAACGCGATTCATAGATCGGCGACAGGGTCGTGTCCTCAAACAGCGATGACACTGAGGTGCCGTTCCAGATGTTCAAAATCGCCTGCGCAAAAATCGGCGCGGTTGGCACAATGCGGATATTCGGAGCGTTCAGAACAGGTTCTGTGGCTTGGATCGAATCGGTGATCACAAGGGATTTCATCACCGACTTGGTGACCCGTTCAACCGCAGGGCCGCTGAGCACGCCGTGGCTGATATAGGAATGGACTTCTGTGGCGCCGCGCTCGATCAGCAATTCAGCCGCTTTGCACAGGGTTCCAGCGGTATCGCAAATGTCATCCACGATCAGGCAAGTCTTGCCGGTGACATCGCCGATCACGGTCATTTCGGCTACTTCGCCCGGCTTTTCGCGGCGTTTGTCAACAATGGCCAGCGGCGCGTTGATGCGTTTGGCCAATTCGCGCGCACGGGCCACGCCGCCGACATCGGGCGAAACCACCATCAAATCGCTCATCTGCTCTTTGAAGTGGGCTTTGATATCCAGCGCAAACACTGGCGAGGCATAGAGGTTGTCGACAGGAATGTCGAAAAAACCCTGAATCTGGGCCGCATGCAGATCCATCGTCAAAACCCGCTCGATCCCGGTGCCCACCAACATGTTGGCGACCAGTTTGGCGGTGATTGGCGTGCGCGCTTTGGTGCGCCGGTCCTGCCGGGCATAGCCGAAATAGGGCAACACAGCGGTGATGCGCGCCGCCGATGACCGGCGCAGGGCATCGGCCATGATCAGCAGTTCCATCAGGTTGTCATTGGCCGGGTTCGAGGTCGGTTGGATGATGAACATATCCTCACCGCGCACGTTTTCGAACACTTCGACAAAGATCTCGCCGTCGTTAAACCGTTCGACCCTTGTGTCAACAAGTCCTGTGCTGATGCCGCGATGCATGGTCATGCGCTTGGCAATGGCTTGGGCCAAAGGTTGGTTGGCATTCCCAGCGATTAGCTTGGGTTCTGTAAGATTGGGCATATCTTGCGTTTTCCGGGGGCAGCGACACGGTATGTGACAGATTCGCGGTGTTGACACCGCTTAGCATGGCCTTACCGTCGCGCAAAGATTGCGCAGGGAGAAAACACAAATGGCCAAGATTGATTACTACTTTGCGACGCTGTCGCCCTATGCCTATCTGGCGGGCGGGCGCCTTGAAGAGATTGCGGCCAAACACGGTGCTCAAGTGATCTATAAACCGTTGGATATCATGGCGTTGTTCAACCGCACCGGGGGCACACCGCCGAAAGATCGCCACATCTCGCGCATTGAATACCGCGCAATCGAGCTGACGCGCCAATCCAAGGCGTTGGGCATGGCGTTTAACTTGAAACCGGCGCATTGGCCGACAAATATGGCGCCATCGTCCTATGCGATCATTGCCGCGCAAAACGCCGGAGGCGGCGATGTGGGCGCATTGGTTCAGCATTTCTTGCGCGCCTGTTGGGTCGAAGAAAAGGACATCGCGCAGGATGATGTGATTGCTGATTGTCTGACAGCGGCGGGCTTTGATCCGGGCGTTGCAGATGCCGGGCTGCTTGAGGGTGCAGAAACCTATGGCGCCAACTTGGAAGAGGCGATTGATCGCGGCGTGTTTGGGGCGCCGTTTTACATCACTGAAGATGGCGCGCGGTTCTGGGGACAGGATCGCCTGACCGAGCTGGATGCGCATTTGTTCGAGACGGCCGGTTGAGCGCCGTCTCCCAACCCTTGTTCGCGCACGACTTTGGATCTGGTGCGCGCAAGGTGTTGGCGCTGCATTGCACGATGGCCCATTCCGGCGCGTGGCGCGGCTTGTCACAAGCGTTGGAGGCGCAAACCACGTTCCACTGTCTGGACATGTACAACCACGGCCGCAGTCCGGATTGGGACGGGCAGGGTGATTTTCAGGATCGGATGGTCAAGGCCGCGGCTGCGCATCTGAGCGAACCAATGGATGTTGTGGGCCATTCTTTTGGAGCCACGGTGGCGTTGCGTCTGGCGATTGATCACCCCGATCTCGTGCGCACGCTCAGTATTATCGAACCGGTCTATTTTGCTGTTGCGGCGCAGGATCAGCCTGAGCTGGTGCCGCTTGAAAAGGCCAAATCCGCGCCCTTCTACGCCGAGGTCCACGCTGGCAATTTCGAAACTGCGGCGCGGATTTTTAACCGTGGGTGGGGGGGTGACAGTGGCCGGCCCTGGGCCGAATTGTCCGAAAAAACCCGCGCCGCGATGGCGCGGGGGGTGCAGATCGTGCCGGCCTGTGCGCCCGCGATCATCGATGATCTGCACGCCATTATGACGCCGGGCGTGCTGGAAGCTGTGAGCATGCCCACCTTGTTGCTGCGCGGTGGCACCTCCGAAAAGATCATCGGTGTGGTCAATGACGGATTGGCGCGGCGCATGCCCAACACGCTGAACGAGGTGGTCGAGGGCGCCGGGCACATGGTGCCGCTGACCCATGTGCCTGAAACGGCGGCGGCGCTAGGCCGGCTCTTTGAGATGGGATAGGAACTGATCAATCTGATCGGTGCTGATCGACCAATCACACACCAGTCGCGCGCTTAGCATCTCGGCCGGATCGCCCTGATCGACATCGCCGTCCAACACATAATACATCGCGCCCGCCGCATGCAGACGCTGATGCGCGGCGCGTGGAAAACGGGTGAAGATCATATTGGCGTCGGGCTGGTTCAGAAACTCGGCGCCCGCCGCGCGCAGCCCATCGGCCAACCGGGCGCAATTGTCGTTGGCCTGGCGCGCCATACTCAGCCACAGATCATCGCGCAGATAGGCGGCCATTTGCGCTGATAGATACCGGTGTTTTGAAAACAGATGCGCGGCGCGTTTGCGGCGCAACTCGAACTCCCAGGATTTGGTGGGGTCAAACAGGATCACCGCCTCGACCCCAAGCAGCCCGTTCTTGGTGCCGCCAAACGACACCACATCAACGCCCGCACGCCAGGTCATATCCGCTGGCGAACAGTTCAACCGCACCAGCGCATTGGCAAACCGCGCGCCGTCCAGATGCACCGGCAGGCCATAGGACTTGGCCACGCCAGCCACCGCTTGCAATTCGTCCAACGTGTATATCGCGCCGCGCTCGGTCACCTGGGTGATCGACACTGGCCCGCGTTGAGGCCCGTGCACATGGCGGTTTTCTTCCTTTTCGATCACACCGCGCAAAGCGTCGGGCGTGATCTTGTCACCGCCGGGCACCAGCGTCAGCTTTGCGCCACCCGAATAAAACTCCGGGGCGTTGCATTCGTCTTCGTGGATATGGGCGACCTCGGAACAAAACACGGTCTGCCAAGGCTCGCCCAACGTGGCCAAGGCCAGCGCGTTCGCGGCGGTGCCTGTGGCCGCCAGATAGATCGCCGCGTCGGGGGCTTCAAAGATATCGCGCAGGCGGGTGCGCACCTCGTCCATCAGATCATCGGCGCCGTAGGGCAGGGCATAGCCCTGATTGGCCGCAACCAACGCCTCCATCACCAAAGGGTGCGCGGGGCCTGCATTGTCAGAGGCAAAAAACATCAGATCGGCTCCTCGATCAGGTGGTCTTCCCAGTCTTCTTCCGGGATTTCGAATTCCGGCACGGTCAGCCCGCGCACCGACACGCCCGCATGATGCACCGTGTCCGGATTGCCCGAAATCAGCGGATGCCAGTCGTAAAGCGGGCGCCCTTCGTACAACAGCCGATAGGCGCAGGTTTGCGGGATCCAGTGCATGTGTTCGGCCAGATTGCCAGGCTTCAGCACAATACATTCGGGCACAAATTGGTGGCGGATGTCGTATTGCGCGCAGCGACAACTGTCATCATCCAGCAACCGGCAGGCGACGCGGGTCAGCGCAATTTCACCGGTGTCTTCGTCTTCCAGCTTGTTCAGGCAGCATTTGCCGCAGCCATCACACAAGGCTTCCCATTCGTCACGCGACATTTGCGCCAGCGGTTTTTTCTCCCAGAAACGCGGGGTCACAGCGCGGCCAGTATCGTGCGGGCGCGGGCGCAATCGGCGTCCATCTGGGTGATCAGAGCCTCAAGCCCGTCGAAATTTTCCTCGGGGCGCAGGTGGTCCACCAATCCGATCGACAAAGTTGCTCCGTAAAGATCGCCGGTGAAATCAAACAAAAACGTTTCCAGATTGGGCCGGTTTTCACCAAACATCGGGCGTACGCCCATGCTGGCGGCGCCGTGATAGCTGCCTTTGTGCGGGCCGTCGCGCACATCGACAAGCACCGCATAAACACCAAAGGCAGGCGGGTGCAGCCCATCAATCGACATGTTGGCGGTAGGATAGCCCAGTTCGCGCCCGCGCTGTTCGCCGCCGATGACGCGCCCTTCGATACGGTGCCAATGGCCCAACATTGCGGCCGCGTCGCGGGGGCGCGCGTCGGTCAAAGCGCGCCGGATCGCAGTTGAAGAAATCGTGTGCTCCGCACGCTCCATCAGCGGCGCGATCGTGACACCGAATCCCATATCCTGACCAAAGGCGATCAGATCCTGCGCCGTGCCTGCGCGTCCTTTGCCGAAACAAAAATCAGCGCCAACCACCACATGCGCCAGCCCCAGCCCGTCGGCTATCACGTTGCGCGCAAAGTCATACGGCGTCAGACCGGACAGGGCGGCGTTGAAATTCAGCTCATAGAGTCGTTCGACGCCGACCTTTTCCAAACGGTGGCTGCGGGCTTCGCGGCTCATCAACCGAAACGGGGGCGCGGTGGGGGCAAAGAATTCGCGCGGGTGGGGTTCGAATGTCATGACCCCCAAAGGCGCATCCGGCGCGGCGCGCCGCGCGAGGTCGATCACCGATTGATGGCCCAGATGCACGCCGTCAAAATTGCCAATCGCGGCACTGGCGCCGCGATCGATGGTTTCGACATAATGGTAGTCCCGCACGATCCGCATGGGCGTTGGGTAACGCCCCGCTGCGATGCGTGCAAGGGTCAGTCGAACTTGCGGCTTGGGGCCAGAACCGTGGCTTCGCCGATCAGGACTTTCTTGCCGTCAACTGCGCAATGGCATTCAAGCCGGACGCGGCGTTTGGCCATGTCGATGTCGATCACTTTGACCTCGGCATAGACCGTATCGCCGGGGCGCACAGGGGCAAGAAACTTCAGCGACTGACCCATGTAGACCGTGCCGTGGCCAGGCAGTTGTTCGCCGATCACAGCCGAAATCAACCCGGCGGTCAGCATGCCGTGGGCGATGCGGCCTTCAAAGATCGTGTCCTGGGCATAAGCATCATCCAGGTGCACCGGATTGCGGTCAGTGGACACTTCGGCGAACAGCTCGATGTCGCGGTCGGTGACGGTTTTGCGCAAATGACGCGACATCCCCATCTCGATATCTTCGATGCAGATCGTGCCTCGCGGCATATTGTCCAACATAGTGCCCTCGTTTTCTGATCGGCGCGGTAATAAATACTCGGATCATTGCGTTGTTGAGCAACTTTATTACTTCGCCGACGCAGAAAAGCAAGGTTTTTATCGCTAGCGAAGGTATCCTATTGTATACGACGGATTTATGCTTTCTCTTTGAATATAAGTGCTTAGCGCATCTGAGTCAGGCTGATCAGTGGTTTTTGTTTCCGATGCAGCCAATCCGCCGGAGATAAACAGGGAATCAATGTCCTCTCCCATGGCGCCGTCGATGTCGGTATGGGCCCCATCGCCAATCGCCAGAATCGCCGAATCGGGCACCAGACGGTTGATTTCCGCCAGTCGCGCGCGGGCCAAATCATAGATCGGCGGGTGCGGTTTGCCGAAATAGAGGCTTTCGCCGCCCATCTCTGTGTAGAGTTGCGCCAATGCTCCGGCGCACCACTCGCGGCTGTGCCCCCGGTCAACGACAATATCCGGGTTGGCGCAGAGCAGTTTCAGACCACGCTGCTTGGCGGCCAGAAATTCGGCTCGGTACACTTCGGGGTCGGCCAGCGGGTCGGCGGGACCACAACAGATGATGCCCTCGGCCTGGGCCAATTCGACCCGTTCGATGGCAACTGGTGTGCCGGTGAGGTCGGTGCGCTCAAAAAAGCTTGAGTCCCGCTCCCATTGGCCGATGAACCATATTTTTTCGCCAACACTGCCCTGAAACATCGCTGTGCGCGCGCTGTCGCCCGAGGTTGCGATGGTGTCCCAGGCGTCGTCGGGCACGCCAAGTTGCTTGATCTGAGCGGCGACGCTGTTGCGCGGGCGCGGGGCGTTGGTGACCAGAACCACGGCACCACCGTTTGCACGGTAGGCCTGCAACGCGGCGACCGCATCGGGCAGCGCCTGCACGCCGTCATGCACGCAGCCCCACAGATCGACAAAGAGCGCGTTGTAGCGTGCCGAGATTTCGGAAAATGCGGAGATAATCTGGGTCATGGAGGCCTCGGCTTATGTTAGCGGTAACATTTGCGGGTATTGCCCACCTGACACGGAAAGGCCAGCGGCAATTTTAGGGCAGGCGCACGGGCAGCAGACCGCCCGCGCGCGGTTAGATCACAGTTTCAGATTTGGGATGATCTGTTTTTTGCGGCTGACCACGCCGGGCAGAACCACTGCGTCGCCGGTGGCGGTGGCATCAAAGCTTTTGGCGGCCAGGGTTTTGACCAGATCATTTGGCACCAGCAGGGTTGATTGTTCGTTCAGGATGTCGACCACGAACAACAGCACCTGATCGACGCCGTCCTCGGAGGCGACCGTTGTCATCGTGTCCATCAGGCTGGCTTTGCGCGACAGGACAGTGTCGGGCGACGTGGTTTCCAAAACCGAAACGCGGAACTTTGTGCCCATCACCGCGTATTCTTTGGAATCCATGCGCAGCAGTTCCGCATCCGAGAACGAGGACACATCGGATTTAGCGGCGAACATCTCGGCGGCGTAGTCGGACACGTTGATGCCCAATTCACCCGCCAGTTTGTCGGCCACTGCGCGGTCATGCGGCGTTGTGGTCGGTGAGCGGTATTCCAGCGTGTCCGACAGGATGCAGGTCAGCATTGCGCCTTTGATCGGGTCGGGCATTTTGGCCATGTCATCACCGATCATGTCGTGCATGATGGTGGCGGTGCAGGCCAGCGGACGGATGGTGATGTCGATCGGACCTTTGGTTTCCAGACCGCCGACCAGTTTGTGATGATCGATGATCGCCTGAATGTCGGCGTCGTTGATGGCGTCAGGCAGCTCGGCCGGATTGTTGGTGTCAACAATCACAACGGGTGCATCGGCGGCAACACCATCGATGATGCCGGGTTTGTCCAGGCCCCAGCGTGTCAGCATAAACGCGGCTTCTGTGTTGGGCTCGCCCAACAGAGCGGCGTCTGCCGGGGTGCCTTTGATTTCGGACAGGTACCAGGCCCAGATGATCGGTGAGCCGGTGGAGTCGGTATCGGGGGATTTGTGTCCAAAAACCTGGATGGTCATTTCATGTCCTTTTGGGGTCTGATTTGCGCGCCTTATAGGAGTGTGCTTTGCGCTTGTCACCCTCTGGCCTTGGTGATGGTGTGGTGTCCTGGCGCGCTGTGCGCGACAGGAGGCCTCCGGCGGGGATATTTTGAGCAAGAGGAAAAGCGGGTCCGTTGTTGTGGGCGGGCGCTGTGTTAGGGTTGCGGGATGAGCAAAATCACTGAAGCCTCGTTATATGCGCCTGTCAAAGCGCTGTTTGAGGGGCAGGGCTATGTGGTGAAGGGGGAAGTTGGCGCGGCCGATGTTGTGGCCGTGCGCGCGGATGAGCCACCTTTGATTGTTGAGCTGAAACTGCGCTTTTCGCTGTCGCTTTATCATCAGGCGGTGGTGCGGTTGACGGTGAGTGATTTGGTTTACATCGCGGTGCCGCGCCCGGGTGGGAAGACCGTGCGCCGGGCGATGAAGGACAATCTGGCGCTTTGTCGGCGGCTGGGGCTGGGCTTGATCACGGTGCGCGACGATGGGCGGGCCGAGGTGCATTGCGATCCGGGGCCCTATGCGCCGCGCAAATCGCGCAAGCGCAAAGACCGGCTGTTGCGCGAATTTCAACGCCTGCAAGGTGATCCAAACGATGGCGGGGCGACGCGGCACGGCATCGTCACCGCCTATCGCCAGGACGCGCTGCGCTGTGCTGCGCATCTGGCGGAACACGGGCCCTGCAAGGGCGCCGCGGTGGCGAAAATGACTGGTGTCAGTGGCGCGACCCGGGTGATGCGCGACAACCATTACGGTTGGTTTGAACGGGTTGCCACTGGCGTCTATGCTCTGACAAATGCCGGCGCCGCCGGGTTGAAGCACTGGGCCTACAGCTGGGAAGATCCCTAGCGCGCCGGCACGGGTTGACGCAGATCGCGTCCATGGTATGCCGCGTTTCCCTGACCGTTTTGCAACCAAAGATAGTGTATCCCATGACTTTTGACTTTCCCAGACTGCTGAGTTTTGCTGCATTGATCGCGGTTTTGAGCGCCTGCGCCAGCCCCGAGCAAGCGGCGGTTAACCGCTCGGAACTTATGCAAAAATTGTTTCCAGATCCGAATGACCGCGCCGGGCTGCATCTGGTGTTTCCGATCGACCGCTCGGCCTTGGTAACCCATTACCCAAACCAGATCAGCGACGCACAGGCGATGCAGAAAGTAGCGGGTTATTGCCAGCGTACTTTCCTCGGATCGACATTGGTGATCACCCGCGAGAGTGAGCCCGGCTCAACTGTCTTGGGCGACGGCTCCACTGTGGCCACGCGCGAAACAAGCATTTCCTGCAAGTGACCTGACCCGCACAAAAATCGTTCGAGTTTTTTGGGCCTGTCCGGTTGACTCGCCTCGACGCTCTGCCTAAATCACGCTCGTTATCACTCGCCATGTGTGAGTGATAACGGGTCTGCCACCGGGCGACCCAGGACTTAACTTTGAGCCTCAAGGAGCTGCAAAGATGGCATTGAAACCGCTGCACGACCGGGTGCTGGTGCGCCGCACCGAAAGCGAAGAAAAAACCTCTGGCGGATTGATCATCCCCGATAGCGCAAAAGAAAAGCCAAGTGAAGGCGAAGTCGTCTCGGTTGGCGCCGGCGCGCGCAAAGACAGCGGCGAGCTGATCGAAATGGCTGTGAAAGCCGGTGACAAGATCCTGTTCGGCAAATGGTCGGGCACCGAGGTCACACTCGACGGCGAAGAGCTGCTGATGATGAAGGAAAGCGATATCATGGGGATCATCGAGTAAGCCACCGGGCTTTTCGATGGACCACACCGCGCTTCCCTCAAACTGAAAACTAGGAGAGATTGATATGTCTGCAAAAGACGTAAAATTTGACACCGATGCCCGCAATAAAATGCTCAAAGGCGTCAACATTCTGGCCGATGCGGTCAAGGTTACACTGGGCCCCAAAGGCCGTAATGTTGTGATCGACAAATCCTTTGGCGCACCGCGCATCACCAAAGACGGTGTGTCGGTTGCCAAGGAAATCGAACTCGAAGACAAGTTCGAAAACATGGGCGCGCAGATGGTCAAAGAAGTGGCCAGCCGCACCAATGACGAAGCCGGCGACGGCACGACAACTGCGACGGTTCTGGCCCAGGCCATCGTCAAAGAAGGTCTGAAATCGGTTGCCGCTGGCATGAACCCGATGGACCTGAAGCGCGGTATCGATCTGGCCACAGCCAAGGT